>ONWR01000020.1 GCA_900321605.1 uncultured Bacteroidales bacterium
ACGATCGTGATCTCTTTCGCACGGTCATTGCGGTAGTTAAAGAAGATCACTACATCGCCCTCGGATATACGTCCGTCGCAGTTAGCGTTCACAAGAGGCTCCATGAACTCATCCGTGTCCTTGTGCTCATCCGTATGGCGGTCATAGCAACCCTGTACGGCTGCTACCATATCGCCATCGCTAACCGCTAACCCCTCACCGTTAACCAGTTGCTCATAAGCAACCTTGATGCGCTCCCAGCGTTTGTCGCGGTCCATCGCATAGAATCGACCGATGATGGAAGCGATATGTGCGCCCGTACGGTCACATACACCTTGAAGGTCCGCGATAAAACCCTTACCGCTACGAGGGTCGGTGTCACGACCGTCCATGAAACAGTGAACATACGTCTTGTCGGCTACGCCGTACTCCTTGGCTATCTCCACCAATTTGAAGAGATGGTCCAACGAACTGTGTACACCGCCGTTCGAGCACAGACCCATGATATGCAGTTTCTTACCCGCTGCCTGTGCAGCCTTGTAAGCCGCTATTATCTCGGGGTTCTCCATGATCGAGTTATCGCGGATGGAGCGGTTGATCTTCACCAGATCCTGATACACCACACGACCGGCACCTATATTGAGGTGTCCTACCTCCGAGTTTCCCATCTGCCCGTCCGGCAGACCTACGTTCTCTCCGCTCGCCTGTAACTGCGAGTGCGGATACTTAGCCAACAGCGCATCCCAATGCGGCGTCGGCGTGCAGCTGATTACATCGGCTTTGCTCTTGTTTCCGATGCCCCAGCCGTCTAAAATCATCAATAATGCTTTACTCATATTCGTTTTTTTTTATTGTTTACCAATTTGCGGTGCAAATTTACTGCTTTTTTTTGACATATGCAAGAAAAAAGAGCATTAAAAATGCATTTTCTTTGGAAAATGTTTGTGTGTTCCAAATATTTGTAGTACCTTTGCAGTCGCAAAGGGTAATATATATATACCATGACGAAAAGATATGATTTTTTGATTATCGGCGGAGGAGTCGCCGGAATGAGTTTCGCGCTGAAAGTGGCGCGTGCTGGTAAGTACAAGATTGCGTTGTGCTGTAAGACCAAATTAGAGGAGGCGAACACCGCGAAAGCGCAAGGAGGAATAGCTTCCGTCACGAATCTGTTAGTGGATGATTTCGAGAAGCATATCCACGACACCATGGTGGCAGGGGATTGGCTTAGTGACCCTGCTGCGGTGGAGCAAGTGGTACGCAATGCGCCGAGAGGTATTACCGAATTGGTGAACTGGGGTGTCAACTTCGATAAGAAGGAAGACGGTCAGTTTGACCTGCACCGTGAGGGCGGACATTCCGAGTTCCGAATCCTTCACCACGCTGATGATACCGGTGCTGAGATCCAACGCGGATTGATGCAAGCCGTTCGGGACAATCCTTTTATTGAGGTGCTGGAGAACCATTTCGCTGTAGAGATCATTACGCAACACCACCTTGGTGTGCGTGTGACGAGACGTACCCCCGATATCGAGTGCTACGGAGCGTATATCTTGAACCCTGAGACCCAAAAGATCGATACCTATCTGAGCCGAATCACGCTCATGGCAACCGGCGGAACGGGTGCTGTCTATGCGACCACCACCAATCCCGAGATAGCTACGGGAGATGGTATAGCGATGGTCTATCGTGCCAAAGGTCAGGTCAAAGATATGGAGTTCGTGCAGTTCCACCCGACGAGTCTCTTCAATCCTGCCGAGACACATCCTGCTTATCTGATCACAGAAGCTATGCGCGGATACGGAGGTATCCTGCGTCTGCCTAACGGCGAGGAGTTCATGCAGAAATACGACCCGCGTCTGAGTCTTGCTCCGCGTGACATCGTTGCGCGTGCGATTGATAATGAGATGAAGATCCACGCCATCGATCATGTCTGCTTGGATGTGACGCACAAAGATCCCGAGGAGACCAAGCATCATTTCCCGAATATCTATGCAAAATGTCTGAGTATAGGTATTGATATTACCAAGGAGTATATTCCGGTAGCACCGTGTGCGCACTATATGTGCGGAGGTATCAAGGTGGATCTGGACGGACAGTCCTCTATCCGTCGTCTGTATGCTGTCGGCGAATGTTCTTGCACCGGTCTGCACGGCGGAAACCGTTTGGCTTCCAACTCGCTTATTGAGGCTGTGGTGTATGCCGATGCAGCTGCTAAGCATAGTCTCAGTGTGATAGAAAACTACGATTTCAACGAACAAATTCCGGCTTGGAACGATGAAGGCACACTCAGTAACGAAGAGCGCGTGTTGATTGCGCAGGATGTCAAAGAGGTGGGACAGATCATGTCCACTTATGTGGGTATCGTTCGTTCGGATCTGCGTCTGAGACGAGCATGGGAGCGTCTCGATCTGCTGTACGAAGAGACCGAAGACCTCTTCAAACGCGTCAAGGCGGACAGGGAGATCTGCGAGTTGCGTAATATGATCAACGTGGGTTATCTCATTACCCGTCAGGCTATCGAGCGCAAGGAGAGCCGTGGTTTGCATTATACCATTGACTATCCTCGTACGGATAATAATCATCCGCAGGAAGTGTGGTGATTAGTTGATAGTTGATAGTTGATAGTTGATAGAGGCGCGTGAAGGCGCAGAGATGAGCACGCAGATGCTCTTCAATGAGATCTTTACGATTGTCGCTCAGAAGCCTCGTTGGACGTATATCCGTTTGGACTCCGATGGACAGGAAGGATGGGTTGATGCGAAGATGATTTCTCCGATGAAATCGAAAGAATATACGGATCACAAGGCTTTGCTCAAGACGGCAGCTGTGGTAGCTATGCCGATGGCATATGCCGTGAGTGAGAACAACGGTCAGACCATCCCTTTGACGGCAGGTACACGCCTGACGAACTATAAAGACGGACGTTTTGAGGTCTTAGGCGTTGGTTTCCGTATCGACCCGAGCATGGTGTGTGTCAAGCCTTGGGAACTCAACCAGCAGAACCTGTTGACGGCTGTCCGTTTCTTCCTCAATGTGCCTTACCTCTGGGGCGGAAAGAATGCTATGGGCATGGACTGCTCCGGTTTTGTGCAGACGGTCATGAGTCTCTTTGGCAAGAGTTTGCTTCGCAACGCGAGTGAGCAGGCTACCCAAGGACGCGCTGTTATGAAGCTTTCGAGAGCGCAGGCAGGAGATTTAGTTTTCTTTGACCACTATGAGTCTTCCGATAAAGAAGAGCAATCTGCGGCTAAGATCACGCATGTCGGTATCGTTATTGATCGCGAGAGAGTGATCCATTGTTCGGGACGCGTGAAGGTAGAAAAGCTCGATGAAACCGGCATTTATAGCACAGAACAAGGCGGCTATACACACCGCCTTGTTGCTATTCGCCGTCTATAAGCGTTTTCTCTTATTTATTGGCTTCTTGTTGTTGAATCTCTTCGATTGAGGGGATCACTAATTCTATGCCTACCGGCAGTTCGCTCGGTTTGGACAGTTTGTCTCTGTTGGCTTCGTAGATATAGATCCAATAGTCCGGATTGCCATAATGACGTCTTGCTATCTGCGCAAGGCGTGAACCTGCTTTGACTGTCTCGGTGACGCGTCCTTCCGGTGCTTTTGCTGCCTTCTGCGGACGTGCAACAGGAGCAGCAGGAGCAGCGGGTTTCTCTTCGACAGGAGCTTCTACTTTCTTCTCTTGACCCACAGGCACGATCTCCACGCGGCGGTCTTTGCTCAGTTGGTGCTTGCCTTTGTAGCGGAACGGCATGTTGTCGCCTAAGCTGGCGATGATCATCTGCTCGTCCTTGACACCGAGTTCACGCAGTTGGGCTGCTACGGCTTTGGCGCGACGCAGCGCTAAGCGTTTGTTATAGTCGGGTTTGCCCAATTTGCAAGCATGACCGTTGACGTGTATCTGCTGATTAGGATGACGCTTGAGGATATCCGCAATACGGATGAGGATATCTTCCGGTTCGAGGATAGGAATAGCCTTATCGAGGTCAAAATAGATCACAGCGGTCTGCAGTTCGTCTTCTAACATCTCTGCTGCGGAGCGTGTGTCAACCGGTTCCGGTTCCGGCTCTTGAACGATGGTATCGGTACAGAACGTCCGGCAGATGTCGATATTATTCTCCTCGGCGATGAGCAAGATCTGTTTGATTGCTTCCTCACGCGGGTCGATAGGCTCTTCTACGATAACCGGTACTACGGGCTCTACGGGTTCCGGTTCCCAGCTAATGGTCTGAGGAACGCTGTCCTGCTGCTGTGCAGCTTTGCGCAGACGGCGTTGCTCACGGTCGTAGTCACGTTGTGCTTTCGTGCGGTTAGCGTTGATCTGGAGTCCAATCTTCAGACCGACAGACCAAGGGTGCAACTCTTTGACTTCGTTGGAACGCAGCACACCGGCATAGGACTCGTTGTACGGCATCGGATACTTACCGGTGGTACGTCCGTCTGCAAAACCGAGTGCTACGTTGCTACGCGACTCCATGAGGTCTGTGAAGTAGTAGTTTCCATAGGCAGCGATAGCTAATTCTACGCGCTGATGGAGGCGTATGAGCATGCCTAATTCGAGATAAGCGGCATAATTGAGCGTACGCAGATGACCGGTACCTAATCTGCCCTTATCGGACGGAATAGAGAGGTTCTCCACCACGCCCGGCACATTGCTCATCGTCAGGTTGTAGAAGGGATAATAGACGGAGTTCTCTATCATTCCGTTGGCTCCTAAGTTCTGATTCGTAGCTACCGGAATACCGATCTTGACTCCTGCTGTTCCGGTAAAGCCGACCACACCCGGACGAGCACGGAACTTGAGAGCAAGCGGAATCTCCACCATGTAGATGTTCTGATCTTCCCTCAGTTTGTTAGGCGTAGAGGTGATGGTGTAGTCGTCGTTATAGATATCTTGGGTAGTCTGCGTCCACGCTTTGGTGACCGATGCGCGGTTCGGGTACGCAGAGAACTGAGCACCTGTACCGATACCCATCCAAGGTACGAAATAATAGTTGATTCCTATGCCTGCATGCCAAGCAGGGAACTTGATCTTGTTTTGTGTATGAGGTGCGCTATAGGATGATCCGAGTTGGTCAAACAGGTAACTGCCGACGCCCAGACCTCCTTCGAACTCGAAGTTCCATCCGTATGCTATGTTGGGTTCTTCGGCACTTGCCTGACGAACCGAATCGGGGTATTGTTTCGCCGAGAGAGAAACGGCGGTGAGCAACATCGTTGCTATGATCATAGTCTTTGTTTTCATATCCGTTCCTCCTTATTTGACGATTAGTTTATGCATCTCGACGGAACCGTCGGGAGCTGTTATCTGTACGTAGTAGATACCTGCTATGTACGGCGCGTTGATGACGGTGGAGCCGTTCACTTGTTCGGCACGCCGGATGATCTCTCCGGCGAAAGAACGTATGAGAACGGTTCCTTCCGCTTCTACGGTAACCGGTTGTCCTGCCGCAGCAGGAACCGGATAGACGGCAGAGCGTTGCGGAGCGGAAGAAGCGGTTTCCTTAGGCAGGATCACATCGCACGAACGATACCGAACGCCTTTGGTGTCGGTCAACATGACGTAATAGACGCCGTTCAGTTCGCGTCCGTCCTCATGGTAGTACTGACCGGTCTGACCGTCTTGCTTGACGCCGTTCTTATACCATTGGTAAGCCACGAACTCCAATTTGTCCGTTACACCCGGCAAAGCGCCGTTGTTGGGGTTGTTATCGACGAACACCACACGGTCGTATTTGCTATAGACGTAACCGCCTAAGCTGACGTACAGGTTCATCCGGTGGCTGCGGCTGAAACAGGTGCCCGATTCGGATTGGTCGGCGTAACCGATCTGTACGTTCAGGTAACAGTCGCCTTCACCGATATTAGGCATGTTATTGAAGACGATAGCGCCCGGTGTGGTGATCACGCCCATGGTGTCTGGACGACCCATGTATTTCGCCAAGTCGGCTGAGTACCGGATGTAGAACACATCGGACAGTCCGGAGGTCTGCTCGTAGTAAAGCGTCATCGTCTTGGTCTCTTGGCAGAGACTTGCTTCGTCATCCATCTTGAATGCCGGCACGCTGACGGTGTGGACGGTAAAGAGGGTGTCAGCAGGACAATCGCCTGTTATATCGCTCACGAGCCATGTGTCGCCGTCGTTGACAAAAGTATGCGTCTGTTTGTTACCGCTTTGGTCGTACCAATCCATCGTGTACGGCAGGTCTCCGTCGCAGATGGTGACAGACACCTCTTCGCGTGTGCCTTGACCGTAGTACTGAGTAGTCTTACCTTGCGACTCCACGAGTTCGCATCCCGGGTTAGCCACACGGCGGATATAGGTATATGTAGTACCGATGGTGATCTCGGAGAGCGGGAAGGTGTAATTCAGATCCTTGGTAGTAGCCAGAATAGCGCCATCCGGCAGACGTACCCATTGGTATTCGAGACCCGGGTCGCCGGTAGCGGCTGTGGTCTCGGCAATAGAGACGGTGATCATCGTTGAGCCCGTAGCGTCATAGGCAACGCAGTAGTTAGGCAGCGCACCGTCGGAGATAGCTCCCGGCTGCAGTTCGCTCATCACATGAACGGTCGTCTCGCCTGTGCTGAGTGTCAGATGAGTCGAACCGGTGTTATCTTCCGCTTTACGGACGAAGAGAACGGACTGACCGGCTAAAGGTGCGATGTCACCAAGCGTCAGGTTTTGCTGCGTAGCACCGGAAATAGCCGTGGTGTCGGTACCGTTCACCGTGTACCATTGATAGCGGTACACACCACTACCGCCTGTAGCCGAAGTCGCCGCTAAGGTATATTCCTGTGCAGCGGAACGGTTGCAGAACGACAGTACGGAACTCTCGGAGATAATACCCGGGTCAAAAGGATAATAGATGACGACGGTATAAGAGCCATCAGAGAGCGAGTTGCCGCATTCAGCGCTGTCGTTCACCATGCGGGTGAAGGTATAACTGCCCGGTTCGGTGATCGGATAGATGAGAGAAGGGCTGTTGCTACCCGGCAGAGCCGAGCCGTTGAGAAGCCATGAATAAGTGAGTGTTCCTCCGCCGCCTGTAGCAGGAGTGGTCTCGCTGATAGTGATCGGCAGCGGAGTAGTGGTCAGATAGAGCGTGTCACGTCTGTTTTGTATAGCTCCTGCATCAAACGGCTCGTATACGCGATAGACGAACTCATCGTCGGAACGAATCCAATCTGCCACACAGCCTTCGTCATGTGCAAAACGACGTAAGACGAACGTACCGGCTTTCGTAGCAGGAATAGCATAACCGGTCAACCACGAAGTGAAAGCACCTGCGTTCAGATTATCGCAAAGGGTTTGCACGAAGACGGTGTCGTTGCCGATTATCTCGTACAGCTCCACGCGGTAGAAATAATCGCCTTCCGTCCATCCGTACGAAGCCGAAGTGCTGGTGACGAAAGCCGAGAGGATATTTCCCTCTGCGTTATAACAGAAATGACGTTTCTCTCCGTAGAAAGCACCGGCAGCGAAGTCCTCTAAACGTCTCGGACGCATATAGACGACACGTGTATGACCATTGAGCGTGACGTTGACCAACACGTCGGTCTCCGTACAAGGACGAACGACATTCACGTTCTCTCCGCTGATCTGTATCCATCGTTTGGCACTCTCGTCCTGACAAGCCCAGACGATGCCGCCGGTAGTGGATACCGTGAACGGACGCGTCAGGTCGTTGGCATGGTTGATGGGATCAATCCAATCGGTGTCGATGAACATCGGAGCTGCCGACAGTTTGGCTGCATCGGAAGAGGCGAAAGCCGAGAGGATAGGGTAGCGACCCGAAGCTGTGGACCAAACGGATGAGTTGGCAAAGAGGCTGAACATCGATGTCGTCACATCCACCGGCATGACCTCGTTATGCTCCACGCCCGGCTGCTGGTAATAGACCTTGCGGTCATAATAACAGTCGTCGTACGTGCCGCTTTGGTCAAGACCGACGATGGCGTAGCCGTTCTTGGCATATCCGCTGTTATAGACGCGGCGGAGTGTACCTTGGTTACGTCCCACGATGCCGCCGATGGTGTCGTTGGCGTTGAGGATCATACCGGTGTTGTAGCAGTCGGTGATCGAACCGTGAGAGGTCAGCTCGCCGACCAAACCGCCGACCATGTTACCTGCTGCGGCTGTTTGCGCCATGCTCCAACACTGGCGGATCGTACCGTCGCACACTCCGGCAATAACTCCTATACGGCGTTTGTTCTTCGCTACGATGATACCGTTCAGACCCACTTTCTCGATGACGGCATTCTGACCGACATGCCCGAAGAGTCCGACGCCGTCCGTAGCTGCGGCATCAAAACGGTGCAAGCCGGTGATAAGATGTCCGTTGCCGTGGAAAGTACCTTGGAAAGGAAGGGTCTTCGTTCCGATCGGTTTCCAATCAAAATTACTCAAGTCAATGTCAGTCTGCAGTTCAATCGTCTGCCCGGCAAAATCCGTGGTGGCGGACTGATTTGCGAGTGCGTAGAGTGCGTCCGCGTCCGCGACTATATTAGTCTGCGCGGCGAGCGGGCACGTAAAAAGGCACGCAACAATTAGCGTACCTAAAAAGAATAAGGGTAAGTTTTTCCTCATAATAAAAAGGAATTGAGGTGATTGATTAGTACCGCGAGCCGGGGTCGAACCGGCACAGCCATCACTGGCCAAAGGATTTTCATACATTCGCTGCCGATCATTCAGCGTCTGCTTGGACTATGTCTTAACCTTATCCAGAGGACTTAGGTTGTGGGTATATAGTCTCTACACATTTAGGCGTTTCCGCCACTTAGCTCGGCGTTCTGAACATTTAAAGGCTGTTCCATTCACCGAATTAGCCCACTTCTACTTCAAGCCTTTCGACCTGAGCACTCTTTACCTTTGTTCTTTCCTCGATAATTGTCAGTTAGTGCGTGACAATTGGGGCACAACAGTTGAAGATTTTCTAATCGTTGGTCATCCCGTATGGCATTGATGTGATGTAACTCCAAAGCAATAGGTTGCCCTAACCATTCTGTCAGTCCGCAACATTCGCATTTGTGCTGCTTAATCCCTTCGCGTAACAATCGTTCGCGCAGATGATTTGCGTTAACAAATGTTGAGTGTGCCACCAAAATCTCACTGAGCGGTTGAGGCTCTCGGAGAGGTTTATACCGTGCTCCTTGGTTCCAACCTTTTCCTGTCATATGAGACGTGTCGAGGTGTAACTCTTGAATTTTGCGTTTCACAGTGTCGTAGTTGCTACCGGCTACTCGCAAATGTAATTTTCCAATTACTTGCGCGTAAGAATAACTTGTACGTACTGCTTCTACAAAATCCTGATCTGTCCATTTTCGTTTACTCATAAACTCCAATGTTTCGTCAAAGTCCTTCGTGTCTACCTATTCCACCATCGCGGCATCGTTTGGCGCTCCAAACGGGGTAGATTTCAAAATCGGCTGCAAAGGTACAACAAAAATTTCACATATGCAAGCATTCGGGTCATTTTTCGCTAAATAAAATGGAATTTTATGTATTTTGTGCTGATATACCACCGCGTAAACTCCAAGACCGGTCTATTTAGCAGTCATTCCCGTTCGCATGTCGTTACCATTACGGACGTGTACGTACGGTTTGGGGTGTTTCTGAGAGGCGTTTGAATCTGTTTCCGCCTCCGTTCCGGGTTCGTGGAAGGTCCGTTAATGAATAAGGAATGAATAAGTAATATATAAGGAATAACTAAAGATTTAATCGATCTGTATTATATACATAGTATATAATACTATACAGAGATAAGTTAATAAAAAAATGACATTGCACTATTTGCACTATTTGCACTTTGGAAGGGGAAAGTGCAGAAAGTGCAAAGCAAAAAAATGATGTGGCAGAAGTGGCAGAAATGGCAGAAAAGTGGGTGTTGAAGGATAATTTATGCCACTTATGCCATTTATGCCAGTGCAAATTTTTATACAAGCGGCAAAATCGGAAGAGGATTTTTTATATCTGTCCAAAATTACCAAAAATGAATCAAAAAATATTAAACGGCGAATTGAACGAATTAAGCAAATTTTTCTATTTTCGGACTCGCGGTATTGGAATTTTACGGTCACATCCGCGATGCGAACGAGATGGTCGCCTAAATGGAAGGGAATTGAAAATATGTGATTATTAAGAATAAGATATTGAGCTAGTTTTAACATAAACAAGGACATTCGAACGAGTGCCCTTGTTTGTGTAAATAATTATTCTTTAATAGAGATTTATTGTAACATAAAATTAACTGGTACAGTATATTTTACTCGTACAGGAGAACCTTTCTGCCTACCGGGATTCCACTTGGGCATCATTTTTATAAGCCGTAAAGCTTCTTTATCAAGAGATTTATCACCCGCAGAACGAACTATCTCCACTTCGGAAATAGAACCATCCTTTTCCACAACAAATTGACACATGGCCTTTCCTTGTATTCCGTTTTCTTGTGCGAGAGCAGGATATTTAATGTTTTCTGCTATATATCTGGATAAAGCTTGTACGCCTCCCGGAAACTCAGGCATTTTCTCTACGACTGTATAAACAACGTCTCCGTCCTCTTCTCCAGCAGGAATAATACCTGATTCTGTATTATTGTCTTTCTCTCCACATCCCTCATACGCGTAATAAAACGAAGCTGGTTTTGAATAATCTATAGATGCTTTATTGTACGGTTCAATGGCAAAATTATCAATTTTCCATTTCCCTTCGTCTTTACTCATAACAACGCATACAGGAATAACATCTGAATATCCACAACTCACATATATAATATACGAATTATTCAATTTATTATTCCTAACAACACCTTGTATTTTTAAGCATTCGTCTCCTATTCCAAAATCTTGATTATTTGTGAGAACCAAATAACCCCTGCATGAGGTATATTTGATAAAGCGTTTTGTCTCAAATAGTTCTTGACCACCCCATTGATTGATTTGATCTCTACTCGCAGTATAATATTTCATGAGAGTTACGATGCACTCATTTCCACTATCGGCATATGTTAGCAAAGGAAAACTGATTAATGACAACAGAATAATAAATGTGTGTGCAAACTTTTTCATAATACTTATTTCTTTTTAAATTTTTTATCTTTTACAGCTTTATTATAGACAGATTCTGCATGTTCCTTAGCCTCATTAGTAAACTCGAAACTATATTCATCAGTACTAAATACATGCGAGTCATGGAGATTTTTTCGCAAATTAGTTTTGTATAAAGGCAAAATACTCTCTGCTAAATATTGATTGCCTTGCGCAATAGCCCTCGCTAAGATTCCGTCCAAAGTAGTGTTAAAACGAGACACAGATTTCATGTAGCGCTCATTACCTTTAATCACTTTCTTTACATCTGTTACGCCAACAATTGGTGTTCCATATATGCGGAAGTCTCCGATTAAAGTAACTACTCTATCCACATTTGCACGGCTGTCATCTGCCATTAGGTAATTTAGTTCTGCATTGAATAATTTTAAAGCATAAGGTTCGTATAATTCTTCCATTTTATCCTCTTTGTTAATCCCTCCGTTTTGGATTGTTTTATATTGAACCTCTAATTTTTTATGCGCCTTGCGGAAATCTTGCTTTTCAATGGCCTTTTCAATCGCAGGAGAATAATCATGGTAGTGGTTATAATGAAAAAACATAACACCAATAACAATCAATGGATTTAATATGCAGAGACCAGCAGCAATCTCGCCAAAACATCCTATATCTTCTCCTTCTCTGATTTTATATATAAGGCTTACTATGGGAACACATAGCAATAATATTGTTAGCCACCATCCCCAACTAATATCTGTAATTTCCATAATGATTAAAATTTTATAAGAATAAGAAACCTAATAATTTTTCTATTCCAAATGTAATAATAGAAACAAACTTATCGCCAATAATACTTGTTTGTTCTGTTTCTTGGCGTGCTTGTTCCATTCTAACATCTGCTTCTGATTGTGCAATCAAAGCCTCCTGTGCTTTTAACTCGCTTTCTGCTCTGATTTTCTCTATGGCAAGTTGTTCTTCTTCCATATACATTTCATGCGCGCGTTGCGCATCTGCTATACTCTGTATGCGTTGAATATACTCGTTGAACGCTTTTTCGGCTTTTGCATAAACGGGAGCATTGAGCGGAATACTTACCATATATGCTCCAACCGTGGGGTTGTAACTACCCTCATTCTCTGCCATCGCAGAAAGCATTCGCTGATAATATTCATTACTTAGTTGGTTTAAGTAAAGATTATGCACTTCATCCAAATGTTTCTGTGCATATTCAAAACAAGTCTTTGCCTCCTCCGGAATGGAAATAAGCATAGCATAAGCTTTTGCGTAATTTCCTATGCGCACATAATTGTTAATCTGTCCAATAACTGTTGATTTATGCGACTCATACCAATTGACTATTTTCTGAGAAGATTGTTTGAGCATATTTTGTAGTCCATCATCTGATGCAACAGATTGCATAGCATTCAGCATAGCCATCGTTTCTGAATCGCCCACACCCATTACGTCTTGTTGCGATGCGCCAAAAATCTCTCCAGAAGTAACATTTGCGACAAAGAAATTAACTTTGTAACGAATATATGTTTTTGCAGGAGCCGTTGCTGTAACTCCTTGTTCAAATGGAGTGACTTCTGCTGCAAGGACAAATGATGGATTTCCCCCATAACCGGCTATACCATTTTGCGAAGTAATTTGCAACATCCTTGCTGCTAATGTTTCAGCGGCTCCTTGTGGGAATGTTTCTGTTACTTTTGGTACCCAGATTGTAAGTTTTACGGCATTTTGGTATGATGCAGAATCTAACAATCCTTTCATTTCTGCTTTCTTTTGTGCTATAGCAGCCTTACGTTGTTCATCGGTAATTGTGCTTTGTTTCTGCCGGGGCTGATATACTTTTCCTTGCTGAGGTTGGTTGCACGCGCATAGTATTAAACATGGTAATACAAATGCGAGAAAAATACGATTTACTTTCATAATATATAGATTTTATCACATTCCTTTAAGCATAATATGCACATCTCCTAATCCTTGAACCTTGTTGGTGCATTTTACACCACAATCTTTCTTCATTTCTTTTATCAATTCACGCGCCCAATTATACGCACTATTTTGCGTACCATCTGGACGAAGTGTTGATATGCGGACATTTGTAAAGTACAATTCATAATCTGTGTTGTTTTGCAACTTATAAGTACCTTTTTTTGTATGCGAATCCATGTAATCCATAATCCAGTCGCTATATGTGTCACCAGTAATACTTTCGCTAGATAAATTGAAAGAGAGTCCTTTCTTGACAGAGAAACGTACTGTGATTTCACGACCATGAACAACAATGTCTTTAAAGTATTCATTTATTTCGGGAAGAATACTCTTCATCTCTTTATGAATAGACTTGCTAAATAATTCATTAAAATCACTACCAGTACAAGAATTTGTTTTTGTAGAAAAAGCTTTATTTGTATAAGAATCAAAAGCCGAGAGTGTATATGTTAACTTCTTAGAGAAATTAGGATCTGTAGCATTCATTTTGAAGTCATAATCCAACTCAATGATAATATCGGGCGATGCCGTTTGTAGCAATAATGTTTTGGCATCTTGTTCTACATCATCAGCAAGATTATGTGCTTGCTTATTTGATAAAGATTTAAGGGTTTGTTCCAAGTCGGTAAGCGGATATTGCATCTGAACAAATTCATTCTGAATAGCAGAAATTGCTACCTTATTATTCGGGTTGTCTAAAAGATATTTAGCGTAATCACGAACATAAACATTTGCTCCATTATTTGTTACTACTTGTAACGCATCATACTGCTGAAGCAATTTGTCGCTTGGAATGACCATAATGGTTGGTTTAGCTTGTTCAATAACATTAACTACGGTATTATCTTCCTCTTCTGTAAGATTACCATAATTGGTTAGTTTACTTCCTTGTGTTTTTCCATTGCAACCTGCAAAGAGGATACATAATCCCATTAGTAGAATAATTTGATTTTTCATCATTAGATACCCTATAAGTACGGGCGCACTTTTAATATTATTTTTTGATGTTTTTATCCACTATATACATGAAAAACGTGAGGCTTGTTAGCTTCAATCTGGGTTCTTTAGGGTTCTGGACTACCTCTTTTATCCAAATATCCGAAACAAGGCTCACGTCAAAACGTGAGCAAAAGCCTTGTTCTTGGATAAAAGATTCTTTAGAATTGTCCAGATTTTAAAGAACCCAAGTTCTAAGCTGAATGCTTTATTATAGCGCAACGCTTTGCGCTTATTATTTTTCGGTTATAAAACCTTTGCGGCTGCAAAGGTACAACTTTTTTCTGATATATGCAAATAAATCTCTCTTTTTTCCAACATCCACAAAAAAATCTGCACTTGGGATGCAGATTTTAAGGATTTCTCAATGTTTTGTATCCATGAGAGGATGATTATATCAGTTTGATAAAATCAACTATCTTGATAATTTCTACTTTAGGCCAAGGAATAGTTTTTAATGGATTGAAGTGTTTGTCATTCGTTACTATGTACTCGGCATCTGATGCTACTGCGCAATCAACGAACTTATTATCGTCCGAATCAGCCGGAAGTAACTCAAAATGAACATATGTATTTTGAAAAATAGTTGTTGAAAGATGCGCAATCGCATCAACAATATTGCGTGCGATCTCAGGAGTTGTTTTTAGAGCTAATACTTCTTCATATTCCTCTAATATATCAGTATTGACGCACAGACAAATATGACCTTCCAAGACCTCAGTCCAAATCTTGTGAAATGGACTGCTGGAAGGCAATGCCTGCAACAAACAATTGGTATCAAGAACGATGTACCGCATATCGATAAGGAGTTCTCATTCGTTCGTTACCCCATTGTTCAATGGTCTGCTCATTGATAGTGCCCTTTTCCCACAAGGCATCAATTTGCTTTTGAGCCTTGTCTGCAAAATAGCGCGCAAGCATATTTCGGAAGTCCGTATATTCTCCTTCCGTTTGAATGCCTCTAACAAGATTTAGCACATCTAATTGTGCCATTTGCATGTAACTCATAGTGATTTTTTGTTAAAAATTCGCTGCAAAGGTACAACTTTTTTTTGATATACGCAAGAAAATTCGTTCTAAACTGCACAAAATCGGCACTTCTCATATTTTAAACTGCACAAAATCGCTCAGTCCAACACAATAAATCCTGCTCAATAATAGGGATTGGAATACTACTCTTGAAAAACATCTGCTAATAATTGCTGATTGAGAGAATGAAATTTTTGCAGTTGCAAAGGTACAACTTTTTTCTGAATTATGCAAATAAATTTCTCTTTTTTCGGGCAGAGACAAAAAAATCTGCACTTAGGAGCGGAATTTTTGATAAAATCCCAACAAAAACATCATAAAAATGCACGCGCGCTTGCATATGTGAGAAATTTTTTGTACCTTTGCAGCGGATTTGTGTCCTATATAACAAACAAGACTATTCATGGCCAATAAACGCAAGATAATTAACGACCCCGTGTTCGGTTTTCTGTCTATACCGAACGAGCTGATCTACGATGTGTTACAGCATCCTTATGTGCAGCGTTTGAACCGAATTCGTCAGTTGGGTCTCTCGTATCTGGTGTATCCGGGTGCCTTGCATAGTCGTTTCGGACACTCCTTGGGAGCGATGCATCTGATGCACGAGGCGATCAGTTCGCTGCGGCTCAAAGGTGTGGAGATCACGGACGAGGAAGCAACGGCAGCTATGATAGCTATTCTGCTGCACGACATCGGTCATGGACCTTTCTCCCATGTGTTGGAGCATACCCTCGTGGACGGCGTGACGCACGAAGATATATCGCTGCTGATGATGGAGCGGATCAATGAGGATCTCTATAAGTTGAGAGTTGATAGTTTAGAGTTGAGAGAAGTTGAAGAGTCGAAAGTTGAAAGTCATAAGCCTCTTGACATGGCGATCGCGATATTCAAGAACGAATATCCCAAACATTTCCTGCATCAGTTGATTTCGAGTCAGCTGGATGTGGATCGAATGGATTACCTTTGCCGTGATTCGTTCTTTACCGGCGTGCAGGAAGGTCGTGTGGCGAGTGAGCGTTTGCTCAAGATGTTAGACGTCCGTGACGACCGTCTGGTGGTGCAAGTGAAAGGTATCTACTCGGTGGAGAAATTCCTTGTGGCTCGTCGTCTGATGTACTGGCAGGTCTATCTGCATAAGACCTCTGTGGCGGCAGAGCAGCATCTGATCAAGATTCTCTCAAGAGCGAAAGAGTTGGCACGAAGCGGAATGCCTTTGTTCTGCTCTCCGGCTTTGCGGTATTTCCTGTATCAGAAAGTGACGTTCGATATGTTTAGCCCGACGAGCGAAGCCTTGGAGCAGTATGCGCTCTTGGATGACAACGATGTGCTGTGCGCTATCAAGGTATGGATCAGCAGCGAGGACAAAGTGCTGAGTGCGTTGAGTCGCAGTTTTATTGACCGTCAGCTCTTCCGAGGCGAGCAGTTGGATGCACCTTTGACGGCGGAGCAGCAGAAAGCGCTCAACGAGTGCTACGCGCAGGCATTGGGAATAAGCGAAGAAGAGGCTTCCTATTGTTGGAGTGAGCACGTCTCTACCAGCAATACCTATTCGGAGAAAGCCGACTCGATAGATATATTATACTCGGATGGTACTATCCGTGACATCTCTGAAGCCAGTGAGATACTCGATCTTGCTGCGCTGACGAGAAAACCGAAGAAGTTATACCTCTTTCGCTTTCGGTTAAACCGTTAAATTGTTAAATTGTTAAATCGTTAGATATGAAATTTAGTGCACAGCAAATTGCAGCAGTATTGGGCGGAGCCCTATACGGAAACACCAACGCGATGGTGAGTGATGTAGCGCCGATTGAGCAAGCTCAAGCGCAGCACTTGACCTTTATCACGGACGAGAAATACTTGCCGTTCTTGGAGAAAACCAAGGCAGGTGTGATACTCATCACCCGCAGCTTGGTGGAAGGAAAAATTGCATTTCCGGAAGGTGAAGGAAAGGCAGGAGGAGCTGTTATTTTAGTGGAGAACGCACGCGGAGCAATGGGACAGTTGTTGCAGATGGTATCGCAGGCGATGTTCCCTGCCAAGAAAGGCGTGGAGCAGCCGAGTTTTGTGAGCGAAGGAGTGACCGTTCCCGAAGACGCGTACGTGGGCGCTTTTGCCTATATCGGCAAGAACGTACATCTTGGCGCAGGAGTGCAGATCTATCCGCAGGTCTATATTGGCGATAATGTCACCATAGGCGAGGGTACGATCCTCTATTCGGGCGTGAAGATCTATCCGAACTGCCAAGTCGGCAAGCAATGTATCTTGCATAGCGGCGTGGTAGTCGGAGCCGATGGTTTTGGCTTTGAACCCGATGCACAAGGTATCAACCGTAAGATTCCGCAGATCGGTAATGTGATCATCGAGGACGATGTAGAGCTCGGAGCCAACACTTGTGTGGACAGAGCGATGATGGGTTCGACTATCGTTCGCAAGAATGCTAAGGTGGATAACCTCGTGCAGATTGCCCATAACGTGGAAGTGGGCGAGTCCACGTTCCTCTGTGCACAAGTGGGAATAGCCGGTAGTAGTAAGATCGGCAATCATTGTATCCTTACGGGTCAAGTGGGCGTAGCAGGACACATTGAGGTAGCGGACAACTGCGTCTTTGGCGCTAAGACCGGTATCGCAGGAAACATCCGCAAACCGGGTCAGTACTCGGGCTTCCCTGCTATCGAAGCTGCTAACTGGAGACGTTCGGTAGTTGGTTTCAAACAGTTGCCGGATATGATCAAGCGCCTTCAAGAATTAGAGAAAAATAGTAAATAAGATATCATGAAACAAAAAACATTAAAAGAAGAATTTACGCTGCAATCGGTGGGCCTGCATACAGGTCTTCAAATCACAGCTACTTTTCATCCGGCTCCTGTGAACACAGGTATCTGTCTGCGTCGTGTGGACCTGCCGAAGAAACCCTGTCACCAAGCATTGGCTGACTATGTATCGGGAACAGAACGCGGAACGGTCTTAGAGCGCGGTAAATGGAAGATCTCCACGGTAGAGCACGCTTTGAGTGCGCTGTACGCCATGGGAGTAGATAACTGTATCATCGATGTGGATGCGCCGGAGATGCCTATTCTGGACGGTAGCGCACGTTATTTCGTCAAAGAGATAGAGCGCGTTGGTCTGGTAGAGCAGGATGCCGAGCAGAATGTATATGTAGTGACCGAGCCGATCGAGTATATCTCCGAGCACGGAAACATCCTGCGTATTGAGCCTTGCGACCACTACGAGGTCGATGTGACGATCTCTTTCCGTTCGATGTTCCTGCGTGAACAACACGCTACGCTGACCGACCTGACGAAGTATCCCAAAGAGATTGCTGCGGCTCGTACGTTCTGTTTCGTTCGTGAGATAGAACCGCTGCTGCGTGTCGGACTCATCAAAGGTGGAGATCTCAAGAACGCGCTCGTCATCTACGAGACCGAGATGAGCCAAGAAGGAATGGATTATTTCTGCGACAAGATGGGTCAGCCGCATTTCGATGCTACGAAATTGGGTTACCTCTCGCCGCTGAACTACCAGAACGAACCGGCACGTCATAAGTTGCTCGATGTCATCGGCGACCTCTCGCTGCTCGGAATGCGTATCCAGGGACGTATCAAAGCCTACAAACCCGGACATACTTTCAACACCCAGTGCGTCCGTCGTCTGCGTAACCAAATCATCAACGAAGAATAATAAATCTGAATTCTGAAATCTATATGATTAGTCCATTAGCAAGTATTCATCCGGAAGCCAAGATCGGCGCGGATGTAGAAATAGGTCCTTTCGTCTTCATTGACAAGGACGTAGAGATCGGAGACGGTTGTATCATCGACTCCAATGCCACTATCTGTCAGTACACCAAGTTGGGCAAACACTGCCATGTGTTCCCTTCTGCTGTGATCGGAGCTATCCCGCAGGACCTCAAGTTCCACGGCGAGGTGACTTGGACGATCATCGGCGACAACTGCGTGCTGCGTGAGTTCGTTACGGTACATCGTGGTACGTTCAGCAAGGGTCAGACCGTCATCGGCAACAACAACCTGATCATGGCGTACTGCCATGTGGCGCACGACTGTGTCTTGGGTAATAACATCATTATGTCCAACACGACACAGTTGGCAGGTGAAGTCGTAGTGGATGATTTCGCTATCATCGGTGGTGGTACACTCGTGCATCAGTTCAGTCATATCGGTAGCCATGTGATGGTACAAGGCGGTTCGCGTATCAACAAAGACGTGCCTCCGTTCATCATCGCTGCCCGTGAGCCGATCTCGTATTGCGGCGTGAACTCGGTCGGTCTCAATCGTCGTGGGTTTACTGCAGAGCAGATCCACACGATCCAAGAAGTCTATCGTCTGCTCTATCAGGGCGGCATGAACACGACTCAGGCACTCGATCATATCGTAGAGACGATGCCGGCATCCGCTGAACGTGACCTGATTGTAGATTTCGTTCGTGCGTCAACCAGAGGAGTCGTAAGAGCATAAGGAAAAATCAAAGCTTGCAAGTAAAAAACAAATATATGGAAGTTGAGGAAAAAAGTCTCAATTTTATTGAGCAAATAGTACAAAAAGACCTTGCAGAGGGAGTGAACGGTGGACGTATTCAGACGCGTTTCCCGCCTGAGCCGAACGGATACCTGCATATCGGACACGTCAAGGCGATATGTATGGACTTCGGTATTGCCGAGAAATACAACGGTGTTTGTAATCTCCGTTTTGACGACACGAACCCTGCCAAGGAGGATACCGAATACGTAGAGACCATTGAGCGCGATATTCGTTGGCTTGGTTTCAAATGGGGACATATTTTCTATGCCTCCGATTATTTCCAGCAGCTCTATGACCTCGCTATCCGTTTCATCAAAGAAGGCAAAGCCTATGTGGATGAACAGACAGCCGAGCAGATTGCGGAGCAGAAAGGTACGCCGACCGAGCCCGGTGTGGCTTCGCCTTACCGTGATCGTCCGATCGAGGAGAACCTGCGTCTCTTCGAGGCAATGCAACGGGGCGAGATAGAGGAAGGCAAGATGGTTCTGCGTGCGAAGATCGACATGGCAAACCCCAACATGCATTTCCGTGATCCGATCATGTATCGTATCATCACCTCGCATCCGCATCATCGTACCGGACACACATGGAACGTCTATCCGATGTATGACTTTGCGCATGGACAATCCGATTATTTCGAAGGCGTGACGCACTCGATCTGTACGCTTGAGTTCGAGGTGCATCGTCCGTTGTACGACTATTTCATCGACCAGTTCAGCGGAGCTAATTTCTGCGGATTGAGTCCTTATGGTCCCGACTATCGTCCCAAACAGCGTGAGTTCAACCGACTCAACATCACTTATACCGTCATGTCGAAGCGTAAGATGTTGCAGCTCGTCAAGGAAGGTCTGGTGGCAGGCTGGGATGATCCGCGTATGCCGACCGTCTGTGGTTTGCGTCGTCGTGGATATACGCCGACTGCTATCCGCAATTTCATGGATCGTATTGGTTATACCAAAGTAGAGGGAATGATTGACCAAGGTCTGTTGGAGCATACTATCCGTGAGGATCTCAAGGAGACAGCTCCGCGTGTATGCGCTATCTTCGATCCTGTGAAGTTGGTTATCACCAACTATGAGGGCGAAGGCGAAACCATTACCGCAGAGAATATCGACGGACACGAGGAGCTCGGTACGCGTGAGATCCGTTTTGGTCGTGAGCTGTGGATTGAACGTGGTGACTTCCTCGAAGAGGCGGATAATAAGTTCTACCGTCTCTCTCCCGGTGGTCGCGAGGTGCGTCTGAAGAGCAGTTATATCATTCAGGCAACCGGTTGCGAGAAGGATGCAGAAGGAAAGCTCACTACCGTCTATGCAACGTATGATCCGAACTCCAAGTCGGGCACAGAAGGCGGTAACCGCAAGACCAAAGCGACTATCAACTGGGTAGAATGCGATACCTGTCTCGATGCTGAGGTACGTATGTACGACCGTCTCTTTGCTTGCGAGAACCCGAGTGCTGAGGAAGGTGACTTCCGTGATCTGCTCAACCCCGAAAGCCTCAAGGTGGTGACTGCCAAAGTGGAAGGTTCGCTGCGCAGCGAGTTGCACGAGCCGGTTCTGGTCGATGGTATCGAGCAGGAGAACCACTACCAGTTGCTCAAACAAGGTTACTTCGTGGTTGATCCGGACACTACCGCTGACAAACTGGTTCTCAACCGTACTTGCTCCCTCAAGGATAACTACTTGAAATAACGTTTGAAGTCTTGCGTACGCGCGTGTATAATAATAAGGAGCAGATCTTCTGCGAATGGAGGCATCGTTGGGTGCGTCTGACGCCGGAAGAGTGGGTTCGTCAACAGTTGCTTCACCGTCTGGTGGAGCAACTTGACTATCCGGCTTCCCTTATTGCTGTGGAGCAGGCGATTAACGTCGGCGAAGCTAAGAAACGATGCGATGCTGTCGTCTATGACCGGCAGATGAATCCGCTCATGGTTATCGAATGTAAGGCGGAGACCGTGCCGCTGACGCAAAAGACTTTAGATCAGGCAATTACGTATAATAGAAAACTCAATGTACCTTTTCTGATGCTCCATAACGGAGTGCAGACTATTTGTATTCATGGAACAAATCATTACACTTCTGGATTCCCTCGATACACCGACCTTTTACGGTGTGAATAATAAAAACATCCTCTGTCTCAAGAACCAACACCCCGATGTCCGTGTGGTAGCACGCGGCTATCAGGTGAAAGTGACGGGAGCAGAAAAAGCGATAGAGCATTTCGAGAAATCGCTGCATCTATGCGAGCAGTTCTGCGTACGCAATAACCGTCTCTCGGAGCAGGATATTCTCCTTCTGCTGCACGGCGATAGGCCCCAAGAGCAAGCTACCGATAACTTGATTCTTCATGGTGTGAACGGCAAGTCTATCTATGCCCGTTCGGCTAATCAGCAGGCTTTGGTCAAAGCATACGAAGAGAACGATCTGCTATTTGCAGTCGGTCCTGCCGGTAGCGGTAAGACCTATACAGCTATCGCTTTGGCTGTACGCGCCTTGCGGAACAGAGAGGTGAAGCGGATCATCCTTTCCCGTCCGGCTGTTGAGGCAGGAGAGAAATTAGGATTCTTGCCCGGAGACATGAAAGAGAAGATTGATCCCTATTTGCAACCTCTATATGATGCCTTGCAGGACATGATTCCCGGAGCCAAACTCGCGGAGTTCATGGAGAAAGGAACGATCCAGATTGCGCCTTTGGCATTCATGCGCGGACGGACACTCTCCGATGCCGTGGTGATTTTGGATGAGGCGCAGAACACGACTGCTTTGCAGCTGAAGATGTTCCTCACCCGTTTGGGATTAGGAGGAAAGATGATTGTTACCGGCGATATGACGCAGATTGACCTGCCGCCGACTCAGAAGTCCGGTTTGAGGGATGCTATGGAGCGGTTCAGAGACATCAAAGGTATCAAAATCATCGAATTCAACGAGAAAGATATCGTCCGTCATCCGCTTGTTAAGAAGATCGTGGCGGCGTATAAATAGGTTTGCTAAAGCAAACGTTAAAATGTTAAAATGGTCACTTTGTGACGTTAAAACGTTAAATTGTTAAATGATAAATCGTTAATAGCATGAAATCACACAATCAATTGGTACTGGGTACTTTGAGTCTTTGTACATTCCTTTTGTTTCTTTTCCCGCTGTCTGTAGCAGCAGGAGTGACGACTTATACCTTCACTTCCAAGACATGGGCAAGCAAGGTGGGTGCGACGGTTTGTGACGGTGTTACGGACGGTTGGAGATGCGACCAAGAGGCGTATGAGTATAGCGCGGGTCGTACGGCTGCTGATGGTCGTCTTTATTCATGCGGAGTTGGTGTTAAAACCAGTACTTCCGGAGCCGGAGCTACGTCTGTACAGACTTTTCAGGGCGTACGGCGTGTTACCATTAACTTTTGCCAGAACAGCAGTAAAGGCAAAGGAACCATCTATATACAAGTCGGCGAAAACGATCCACAATCTATTATTGTGAACCGACCGGCTGTAAGTGGAGAAGGGGTATATAATCGCGATTCCATCGTACTTTTTGAAGCTCCGCAAGATGGTGCTATTAAGTTTTGGGTCGATTGTACAGAGAATGGAATTTATATCAATAGTATATCTATCCGTTCGGCTTCAGGCGGTAGTTCGGTCTTTACGATGGATACTTATCAGTTGGTAACGGACGTAACTCAGTTGCAGGATTCGGATCAAGTCATCTTTGGTGTTTATCAAGAGGGCGTGAACTATATCATGGGCTATTATGATGAGTTCGAAAGCGTGAATAATATCCATGCTATCAAAGGACGTTATACCGCTGACAGGATGCAGGTAGATGCAGATGATAGAGCCGTTTATACCTTAAGAATCGCCGATTTGAACGGAGAAATCGCGTATATATTCCAAGATGAGTTGCGGTACGAAGAAGCGTATTTGGTAGCTTCCGGTGGTCAGACCAAAAACCGTTTGGCTCTATGGACGGATGTGGTGAGTGAGAAGAGTTACGGCAATTACGGCTATTGGAATATTCAGATCGAGAACGGCGGTGAGGCGGTAATCACAAACCTTGGTACGAGTCGTTCCAAGATCATACAATATAACGCCCAGAATAATCCAACGCTTTTTGCTTGTTACGCAGAGCGTTCGCAGACTCCGGTTTGTCTCTATCGACGAGTAGAGGCGATGGGAGATGTAGCGGCTATAATAGCGCCGATGGTAAACTTCGGAATAACGACCGAGACTTCCGGAGCGAAGACTATTGAGATCAATGCAAATCTTTTGTCTGAGGATATTCAGGTGAGTCATACGAATACGCAATTCTTCTCGCTTTCATCGGAACTTTTAGACCGTGACGGAGATGTATTGACGATTACGTATCATGTCACTCAAGCGGGTCATTATGCGGATACTTTGTTGTTTATGTCCGGCGATGTACAAACGTCGGTTTTGGTTCTGCTGCATGTGGAAAATATGAAGACTGTGCGCGAGGCAGTTGAGTCGGTTGATCATGCGGTCGTTTATCTGAAGGATGTAGTGGTAACCAAGAAATACGATAATTATATCTATGTCCGTGATACTACCGGCAGTATGTTGCTTTTCGACCGTGGTGACGGTGTGACAGGCAAACGCTATGGAGCGAATTTGAAAGCCGGTGACCCATTGTCCGGAGTAGTCGGACGTTTTATCAATTATTTCGGTGTGCCGGAGATCTCGCCGACAGAGCAGTTCCGTGTGGGAACGAATAGCGAAGTCCTGCCTGAACAAGCAGGTGTGTCGATTGATTCGGCAGATGTGTGTCGCTATATGGTGTTGGATAGCGCAGTAGTGAACGGTTGGACGGAGTTGGTGTATAATGGTAAGACTTATGCCGTGGAGAATAAGTTTAAGTTGGCTTCTTTTATCACAGGAGTACCGACACGCACCTGTGTCATGGTAAGTTATGACTATTCTGTTGTGACGCTTTATATCGTCAAACAAGACACCTATTCGGAGCCGCAAGGCTTAGATACAATCGGTAATCAACCGTCCGCGTTCAAAAATCGTATTATTGAACGGAATGGTATTCTCTATGTGGAGACCGAGCAAGGTCTCTATACCTTACAGGGAGAAAAGGTAATCTAATGCCTCTGAGGCGTCTTCGGGAGAGATGATCTGATTGATGACAGGTTGACCGATGGAACGAATGAGTGTGCAGTTGATCTCAGCCGCACGCTCGTTCTTTTTATCGTGCTGCATAAGCGAGATAAGCGCCTCGCGGTCGGAACACTTACATTGCGGACGACCGTAATAATGGAGCATGATCTGCGTCAGTTGTTGCAGCAGTTCTTTTGGGCAACCAAGTTGTGTGACACTCAGATATAATTCGGCAATCATCCCATATACGACCGCATAGCCGTGAAGAATAGGCTGAGTTCCGGCTTCTGAATGCTGAAAACTGATCTCTTCCAACGCGTGTCCGAACGTGTGCCCGAAATTGAGAACTTTGCGAAAGCCCGTTTCGTGGGGATCCGATTTGACAATACGCTCTTTGACCGCTACGCATTCCTCAATCAGCGGAGCCAACGAATCTAGCGGCATAGTATCAAGATCGTATTGGAGTAAGACGTGCCAAAGCCGACTATCCCTATCAATGATGGATGTCTTGAGCATTTCGGCAAAGCCGCTGAGAAATTCTTGGGCAGGTAAGGTCTCTAACCATTTCGTGCAGATGAGCGTCTCTACAGGCGGATAAAACGCGCCTATGCTGTTTTTGAGTCCTTGGTAGTTAAAGCCTGTCTTGCCGCCTGAAGAGGCATCCACCATTGACAAAAGAGTAGTGGGGATATTGATATAGTCGATACCGCGTTTGTATGTAGCAGCAGCGAATCCGGCAAGGTCGGTCAGTACGCCTCCGCCGACAGCTACCATCAGATCTTTGCGCGTCATCTCATGTGCAAACAGAAAATCCCAGATCTGCGTTACTGTGTTAAGAGACTTCGCTGTCTCGTTGATTTTCAGTCGCAAAACAGGCATTCCTTCCAAAGCAGGTATGTCCAAACATACCGCCTCATCGGCGATGACACACACCTGTTCGTAGCGTTTCATCCGCTCTTCTAAGGCGCTATGGATATCCTGATAAACCATTTCGAGTGCAAAATTACTGCTTTTTTTTGAATTATGCAATAAATTCCACATTTTTTTTGCATATGTCGGAAAAAATGCGTACCTTTGCAGCCATAAAGGAATTTACAATGGAAGACAATTTTGCCATACAACTTTTTGAAGGAAAGAAGGTCCGAATCGTTTGGGACGAGGAGCAGGAAAAGTACTATTTCTCGGTCGTAGATATAGTACAAGTGTTAACGGATAGTACTGATACTAAGCAGTACATTAAGAGAATGCGTTCGCGTGACGAGGAATTAAATTCCAAGTGGGGTACAATTTGTACCCCTGTAGAAATGAGAGCATTTGATGGCAAACGAAGAAAGGTGCAAGCTGCTGATTTACAGGGTATTTTTCGTATTATTCAATCTATTCCGTCCAAGAAAGCGGAACCTGTGAAACAATGGTTAGCGCAATTAGGAGAGCAACGTATTGACCAGATGATCGATCCGGAGCTGACCTTCCAAATGGCAGTAGAGGACTATCGTCGGCAAGGCTATTCGGACAAATGGATCAACGAACGAATGCGTTCTATAGAGATGCGTAAGGAGCTAACGGACGAATGGCAGAGAGCCGGTATAACGGAGCATAGGGATTTTGCTATTTTGACGAATGTGCTGACGAAAGCATGGAGTGGAATGACTACCGGAGAGTACAAACGTCACAAAGGGCTGACCAAAGAGAACTTACGCGACAACATGACGAATGTGGAATTAGCGCTCAACACCTTAGCCGAGGTGGCAACTACGGAGCTTTCCCGCCAACGAAATCCGAAAGGTATGCTTGAAAGTCAGCAGGCTGCGCAAGCTGGTGGCAAAGTGGCAAGGAACGCACGCGAAGATTTAGAGCGGCAATTAGGACGTAGTGTTATCTCTTCGGAACGTGCCTCTGACTATCTCCGCCCAATTGAAGATAGTTCTGCGCAAGAATTGCCTCTTGATACGGATAAAAAAGACAAGCAATAAATTCCATCTATTGTGTCTGTCGAAAAAAATCAAGATTTATTTGCATATGTCAGAAAAAGGTTGTAATTTTGCATCGTAAATGAGCAAAGGAGATCAATTTTATAGATTTTAAGATTCTAAACTTTTAGCATCGGTCATGCAATTATCCAAATTTTGTTTACATATTTTTGTTTTGGGTATTATATTGATGAGTAATAGCCTATTTGCCTTTTCTGAATCCAGAGCACTACTAGTTGGTATTTCGCAGTATTCAAAATACAAAAATAGTCAATGGAATGATATCAATGGAGCTAACGATATTCGGATTCTCAAAACGATTATGCAATCAAAGGGATTTACTTTTGATACGCTGGTAAATATGACTGCAACTGCTGCCAACATTCGTCAAGCATTAGAAACGTTAACCATGATTTGCAAGCCTAATGATACTATTTATATCCATTTATCAGGTCATGGACAGCCGTATGAAGATATAAATGGAGACGAACAAGACGGATGGGATGAGTCCTTTGTTCCTATTGATGCTTCGATGTACTATCGTAAAGGTATTTATGAAGGAGAAAAACATATTTTGGATGATGAACTAAATGCATTCTTTAACAAGATAAGAGAGAAAATCGGACAAAAGGGCATGTTATTGGTTGTGATAGATGCTTGTCATTCGGGAACAATGTCGCGGGAAGAAAATGATGTACCTTTTGATGATGATGCACCTGTGCGAGGAACTTATATCGGATTTTCAGAAGACAAGATCTTTCGTCCTATCCGAGAACAAGAAACATCATACCATTATGTGCTGCAATCAAACAAAAACATGTCTCCGATTATCGTTCTCGAAGCCTGTCAAGCATGGCAACAAAACACAGAAGTACAGATTGATGGCATTTATTATGGTCCATTGAGTTTTGCATTATATCAGGAACTCAAAAATAAGTCTTTCAAACAAATAATTCAAAATATCAATGCGGTGGGAGAAACCATGCAACATATATTACCTAATTGGAGAAAGCAACATATTGTAGTTGAAACAAGCATAAAATGAAACTTAATTCCATCCATAGTATAACATCTTCTGAGCTTAATGCTTTCTTTGAAGAAAATAGGCAAAGGACATTATGCTATCTTGAATCACGTTTCCCTGTATTGCAGGAAGATGATATTGAGGATATATTTCAGGATTCCTCTATTGCTCTTTTTCTCAAAATTCAGAATAACGAATTATTGGATTTGACCAGTTCATTATATACTTTTTTCCTCTCAATCTGTATCAATCAAGCACGCAATAAAGTTAATCGTACTCATCCGACCTATTTATTATCGGATAATATAACCGAATCGGACTTTGAGCCTATACGAAATGACAAATTGGAGGAACTGGAAAATTTAGTTGGTTATGATATAGCTGAAGAACAAACAGATCAAGAATATCTTAATTGGATAGAACAACAAGTCCGGGAAGGAGTGCGACAGATGAAACCTCCTTGCAATCAAATCCTTTGGAGTTTCTATTGGGATGGATTAAGCCATCGGACTATAGCGGATATGTTTGGAATGAAGAGCGAAGATGTAAGCAAAACACAAGCCAATAGATGCAAACATAAGTTTAGTGATTTTATAAAGAAAGTGATAGCGTCCTATGAAAGATAATAACATATATAATGAGCAAATAGACCGATTTCTCAAGGGTAAGATGTCTGCTGATGAAGAGCAGCAGTTCAAGAAAGAGATAGGACAAAACCCGGAACTAAAGCAACAGGTGCGTGAACATCTGTATCTTATCCGTGGAATCAAGCAAGTCAAGAGCCAAGAGGAACAGAAGATTATCCAGAAAGAGCAACATGAGCAGAAAGTCACACCTCTCAGAAGGAATTGGATTAAGATTACAAGTATTGCAGCATCTATCGCCTTTATTATGGTTCTTTCCGGTATAGAAGGAAGTCGTCTTTATTTTCGGCATGAAATACGTCAATATGCTTATAATGCATCTGTTGGTGTGATGTCTGATTTTACAGCATCTTCACGTGGTACAATAGACGAGGAAACAAAGGCTCATCTTACGGATTTATTTACTAATGCCCAAGACGGAAAAGATTTGGCTGAAACTATAGACGAACTTTCCCGATTGTATGCTGTAACAAAAGATGAATTTGTAGATATAGAAGATGATTATGCATATCAAATAGGTTGGTTTCTTGCTGTATCTTATATAAATGATGGAAATTATAATGCAGCACTTGGAATTGTTGATGATATGATAAATAATGGTGCAGAGAATGAGCAACTTGACGCATTTCGAAAGAAGATTTCTCAAAAATATAAATATAATATATTTATAAAAAAATAGTGGTTGTTTTTATTTAAAATTATTTGCTTAATTCAAAAAAATGCAGTACCTTTGCGCCGTTCACTTAATAAATAATTTTAATTAAAAACGATAAAATTATGACTGCAAAATTAAATTTTTCATTTGAAGCAATTCAAGATATTTCAACAGGAGAAAAAGTATATGAATATGCTATATATTCAAAAGATAATATTGATGAAGCGATAAAATCTCAACTACATGAAAACTTATCCGGATTATCTAATCCTGTAACAAAAGGTGAAATCATAAGTCTTCTTACAAAAGCATGTAATGACAATATGCATTCTCCAATTGATATTTCTTTTAATGATTTTGCTCATCATCTACTCAATTCAGAATTAATAGGAGATTTTAGTTGCAGTATAAGTTACTAAATGCAGCGTATTTATAAAATATTATTTATTGTAATTCTCATAATTACACGCTTGCACATCTCCGCTCAAGAAGGTGTTTTACAGCATGTTTCTGCAATTCAAAACTATCTTCAAGATAAAACAGAATGGGATATTGCTGATTCTGCTCTCTATGACCTTGCTCAATTTGGCGTCTACAGCATGAGAGGGCAAGAAGATAGTGCAATCTATTTCTTAGTTGATGCAGAAATCCTCTCCGCAAAGCTTCCAGAACCTAATAATTTGATTATTTTACGCGAGGTATATCTTGGATATAGTGGTTTATGCAAAGAGAATAATGAAGCTCTATATTGGCTGCTTAAATCCAAGGAGTTATATCAACAATTAGATGATATTGATTCTCATCCTTATGCAACTCTCATTGCTCATATTGCTGACACATATGAAAAAGTCGGAGATATCAAAAAAGCAAAAGAATATGCAGATATATACATGTCATGGTATTATAATTTATACTTCTTTGATGTAAATTCAGAAGACATAGCTACAGAATTGTTTCTCATAGCGAGATGTTATCATGCCGCAGAAGAATACGAGAGTGCTATATCTTGTTTTAATATAGCGATAGGAATGATGCGAAAAGCATTAGGTGAGACACATCCATATTATGCCAATTATATTAGGTTTCTTAGCCATTGTTATGCAGATCAACATAAATTAAGCGATGCTGAAGCTTTGCTTAGTTACGCAATCGAAATATTATCCAAAAATGGGGCAGAATATAAATGTCAACTTACTAATTGGAATATTGAATTGTCTAATTATATATTTGAAAATGGGGTTAACTCTTCAGATGAAGATAAAATAAAAAAAGCTGTAGATTTATTACTATCAGTTGCGCCACAAAACATAGAATGTTATGGGGAAAGTGCATTACTAATGATGAAAATTGCAAGAGCGTGTTGGGTAACAAATAATGAAGATAAAATTTTTACATACATAAATAGGTGTTTTCAACTTCAAAAAAATAAGACACTACTTAGTTTAGGACAGTCATATTCCAAATACAAATCAGAAATAATACCATCTATTTTGTATCAAACGATATACGAATATGTCATTGATAGTATCCAAAATGCACAAATGGATTCACTAGCATATGAGGTATGTTTATTTAATAAAGGCTTACTACTTAATAGTGAGAGAATATTTCAACAATCAATATTGAACACACAGGATTCTATATTGTCCGCCAAATATGAAAGACTGAGTGAGTTACGAAAACATCAAAATATCTCAACAGGAATATCACATAATGAGAATTTAAATGATGAGGTTATTTTATTAGAGCATGAAATTATTTCTAAATTATCGGAGTCACACGATTCTACTATACATAAAATTACCCATAACGGAGTTCCGCAAATACAACAAAACCTTACTCAAAAAGATATAGCCGTAGAGTTTATAAAAGTAAATTTGAAAGGCGGAACACTTATACCTCAAGGGGAAGAAAAATACATCGCCCTCATCCTCCGCAAAGACTGGGATGCTCCGAAATGTGTTATTTTGGGGAATGAAGCAGAGTTATACTCTATGTCATACCCCAAATTACAGCAAGCCGTTTGGCAAGCTATTATTGATTCGGCTCAAATTAAAGAAGGAGAGAATATTTACTTTGCACCGGATGGTATCTTCTATAATATCCCTATTGAGTATCTGCCAACAGTTGACGGACGAAACATGTCAGACAAATACAATATGTTCCGCGTATCATCCACCCGCGAGTTATGTTATCGGGACACAGCAAATACATATTCCACAGCAGTTTTGTATGGTGGTCTTAAATATGATGCAACACCACAAAATCTAATAGCACAAAATTCTTCAACAAGAGGATGGAAAGAGGGCATCCCTGAATCTGTTTTATCCCAATGGCGCGCAGATGATAGAGCCAAATACAACTATTTGCCCTATACACTCATGGAAGTGGATTCTATTTCACAGACTATTGGAAATGCTATACAAGTCACAACTTATACAGATAAAGAAGGAAGTGAAGAATCTTTCAAATCTTTATCAGGTCATTCTCCATCTATCTTGCACATAGCTACTCATGGCTACTACATCACTCCGACTAAAGCAGAAATGATGTCAAAGGAAAATTTGTATCGTTATGGTCTAACCGCCATGAATGATAGACCAAGCGTCATAGATTATTCCATGGAGCGGACAGGTTTGCTTATGGCAGGAGCGAAACACACATTGCGAGGCGATTCTGTTCCTCAGACGGCGGAAGATGGTATCTTGTCTGCCAAAGAAATCAGTCATTTAGATTTGAGCAATACTGATTTGGTGGTTTTGTCTGCATGCCAAACGGCACTTGGTGATATAACGAATGACGGCGTTGCCGGATTGCAACGCGGTTTCAAGATTGCCGGAGTCAAGTCTGTTTTGATGAGCCTTTGGAAAGTGGATGATGCCGCTACTTATTTATTGATGAAACAATTCTATAAATCGTTATTTGCTGGAAAAAACAAACAGCAAGCATTGAGAGATGCGCAGAATTATCTACGTTCATACATGGTCGGTAATGAACACCCATATAACGACATTCACTATTGGGGCGCATTTATATTATTAGACGCCATAGAAAATTAGCACTGTAAATCAATGGATTATAGGCAAAAGAAGAGAAAATAAAAAAATCTCTTCTTTTTTTGTTTACCTTTATGGTTGTAATGTTATAGAAGAGTGTAAGGCTTCAAAAACTTACGCAACAAATAGTGTATAACATTAAAATCATAATCCGTATGGAAACAGCAACTATTAAAAAACTCAATGAAGAACAACAAGTAGCATTTGATCTTGTTCGGGATACAAACCGCAGTTTCTTCCTTACAGGAAAAGCCGGAACTGGTAAGACTACTTTTGTCAAGTATATTCAGGAGACTCTGACAGACAAACGTTTTGTAATAGTAGCTCCAACCGGTTTGGCTGCTATTACCGCCGGAGGACAGACTATCCATTCTTTCTTTGGATTGCCTCTTGACCCGATTGCGCCTGATGCAGAATTTGAAATGTTTAATATCAATTATGAGAAGCAATGCCTTCTTCAGAAAGTAGATACTATCATTATGGATGAGGTGTCTATGGTTAAATGTGACATTGTAGATGCTATCGATTCTATTTTGCGGCATGTTATGAAGAACTCAATGCCTTTCGGCGGAAAACAAGTGATCTTTATAGGAGACTTGTATCAATTGGATCCTATTGTAGATACTAATGATGAAGGGTTGAGAAAATTTTATCATCACTATTATAATACGACCATTCCTTATTTCTTTAAGGCTCGGGTATTTCAATCATATTTGTTGCCGTCTATTGAGTTTTCCAAGGTTTATCGTCAAAAAGACAAAGAATTTCTGCAAATGCTTGAGCATATACGCATCGGAAAATATGTAAAGGAAGAAATTGATAAAATAAATATATCAAGTATGGGAAATATACTAACGGAAGATCACAACACAAAAGAAAATAAAGATTTGGTACTCACTCCGTTTAACAAGAAAGCCGACAATATCAATAACATGGAGTTGGAGAAAATTCCAAATCAGGCATATACGTATATTGGGAAACTTGAAGGGGATTTTAACCGAAAGAATTTTCCGGCACCTTATGAACTGACATTAAAAGAAGGTGCGCAAGTTATGTTTTGTCGTAATGACGCAGATCATCAATGGGTAAACGGGACATTAGGTGTTGTGTCTTCGCTATCCGAAGATTCTGTATCTGTCATGGTAGATGGAGAGGATATTAAAGTGGCAAAAGAAACATGGGAAGCTGTAAAGTATGTCTTTAATGAGGAAACGCAAAAATTGGATAAAGAAATTATAGGTACATATACCCAATATCCCTTAAAACTTGCTTGGGCTATTACTATTCATAAAAGCCAAGGTCTGACATTTGACCATGTGACATTGGATCCTAATGGAATATTTTCACCGGGTCAGTTATACGTGGCCTTGAGTAGAGTCCGTTCTTTGGAAGGCTTAACGCTTGTAAACCGCGTATACCGGAATTATATTTATGAAAAACAGGACATAAATATGTTTATGATGCAGTACAATAATTTGAACACTATTCAAAATGACATTATTCTGCAAAAGCCGGTTACAGAAGCAATTGCCAAGTGCGATTATGATACTGCGGCTTCCTATCTGTTAAAGCATGTTCTTTCGGCTGTCAATGATAGCGACATTACTAAAGCATGGCATTGTGCTTGTCAGATGATGTCTGTATTATACAATCTTGATATTTTTAAGAAACTGGAAAGCACAGAATGGTTATCCGGAGATGATGAGAAAACTTTGTTCCTCAATACAATTATAGCTATCTGCAACAGGAAATATGACTTTGCTATAGCACTTGCGGAAAGAGGTTGCAATCTTAATATTAACTCTGATTTTGATTATCTTAAATGTATCGCTTTGTTTATGAATAGCAACTATGATGAAGCCGAACTTGCATTGACAGAGTGGAAGAATAAACTGAAAGAACACAACAGAGTATTGGATGACAGATACTATTATCTATTAGCTTGGATCAATAAGAAACAGGGAAAACCATACATATCTGCTACTCAACATGTTATCCGTCATACTCCTCGTTATATAGCACCTCTGCTTTTCTTGAAGGAAAGCATGAATGAAGCCGGGCTTATTCTGGAAACTGGAGATGATAACTCACGTTTGGTCGATGCGTTTAATCAATCAGCCACAAGTCAAGAGTTCAAAAACGCATGGAAAGATGCTACTTCCGAAGAACGCGCAACTCTAATTCTTGCTGTTTTAGATTATCCTTATGAACAATAAAACAAATCAACATAATTAACAATTTAATTCTTATCATTATGAAACCTATTATTAAAAACATCTTAGCTGGTTTTGCCGGCTCGTTAGTATCTATTGCCCTTTTTATTGGCGTTATATGGTGTATTGACAAATTTCAAGAACACCAAGAAGAAAAAGACAAACTACCTCTCAATGAAAAGGTGCTTGCATATCTGGATAAACATAATATTCCATATGAAGAGGTGGACACATTTACATACGTATTCACCTATAATGACGATAAATATTTTTACTTATATGATCCCGAGGATCCGGAGTATATGTTGATAATATCATCATGGTCGATAAATAACGACAATTATCATTCATTACTTGAGGCTACTAATGAATTGCAATGGAAGAAAAAGTTCATTAAGATAAGAGCAGATAAAGACTGTATAGTATTTTCTATAGAGCAAATTGTGGATGCTCAAGCCGAAATCGATGAGGCTCTTACTCGATGGCTCAAGGTATTAAACTCAACAGCCTTGGAATTTGCTATAAGAATGGACATTCAACGTTAGTTTAATTTAAAACAAATTGTTATCATGTATCTCAAATTTTTTATCTTTATATACATTGTATTTTGCATCATCTTCTTCATATGGCTGGAAAATAAGGCTTCTGAGGATGAATCTCCAAATAAATTGACTTGGGGCGATATACTTAAAATCTTTCTGCAAACTCTTATAGTCGGATTTTTTGCTACGGCTCTAATATCTGCCATATTATACCCGATATTTGCGGGCGTATTTGGCTTGGATTATTAACATATTGGTTAAAAACTTTGAGACTATGAGACTTTAAATTTCCAAAGTCCCATAGTCTCACGTGCATTTTTTATATACGTGCAATTTTGTTTCCTTTGCGTCCTTTGTGAAAGATAACAAAATTTTTGGAATCATTTTTGGTAATTTTGGACAGATATAAAAAATCCTCTTCCGATTTTGCCGCTTGTATAAAAATTTGCGCTGAGAATTGTGATAATTTTGAGAATTCTCACATTTCTCACTTTTCTCACATCATTTTTTGTATTGACCATTTTGACCATATTGACCGTTTCATCCCCTAAATGGTCAAAACGGTCAATATGGTCATGTACTTTTTTATACCATTTTTTTGCTTTGCACTTTCTGCACTTTTTGCACTTTCTCGGCCCAAAGTGCAAATAGTGCAAATAGTGCAATGTCATTTTTTTATAACTACGGACTTTTTCTTTTCCCAATTCTTTTTCTCCTTTCTATATAGTATTATTGTCTTATACTGAAATAGGTTTACTCATAAAACATATAAAAAGTGTCAAATTTTAATATTTTGTTTTATGAACCGTGGTCAGTACAACAATTATCCCGAGTCGTTTCGTCGACAAGTTTTGGAAGATTATTTCAGTAGTAATGGTACAATTCAAGCGTGTGCAAACAGGTGGGGAATCCTATAGTTTCCATTTAGAAACGCAATTTTTAGACTAGTATTAATAGTAGTCTCTATCCCTGTTTCGGGTTCCGGAACAGGGATAGAGGGACCAAAAATTAGAGGGACCAAAAATTAAGAAAAGTTTGACAGCAATGCAGAAAAAACGGGAAAGATTTGCACCTTTCCCGGAAAATAGTTAATTTTGTATTGCCTATGTCAAAACAACTAAATTCGCTGCAAAGGTACGCAATTTATTTGGGACTTGCAAGAAAACAGTCAAAAAAAAGTATCGCGATGGAAATTGGAGTCCATCCTTCGACGGTAACGAGGGAGATTCAGCGTAACCGAAACAAGTATGGTCAGTATGTCCATACCATCGCTCAGCAGAAATGCGACAGTCGCAAACACAGTACCTTAGGAAATCACCGCAAGAGTGCTCTTTTGTGGTGGCGTGTAGAACAAATGATCAAAGATGAGGACTGGTCTCCTCGTCAAATCAGCGGTGTGCTAGCCAAAGAAGGTGTGCATATATGTGCGCAGACCATCTATAACCATGTGCATGCGGATGAGACGGGTGAACTGGCTAAACACATGCCTCATGAGTTGCGTTACAGACGCCGGCAGAAGAAGCTGCGTCCGACCAAGACGACCTCTATCCCAAACAGAACCAGCATCCATGAACGACCGGTAGAAGCGGATGGCAAGCGTTTTGGAGACTGGGAGATGGATCTGATAGTGGACGGTTACAAGCATGTCATTCTTACTTTGGTGGAGCGCAGCACTAATATGCTGATGATGGAAAAACTGCCGTATGGAAAGAAAGCCGTTCCAGTAGCCAAGACGGTTGTGCGTTTGCTGATGCCTTACCGTGAAACGGTCAAAACAATTACCACGGACAACGGAACGGAGTTTGCCGCACACCAGCTGATCACGAAAGGATTAAGAATGAAAGGGAAAGAAGATGTTATTGTGTATTTTGCGGACTCTTACTCCTCTTGGCAGAAGGGATGTATAGAAAACACCAACAAACTCATCCGTAAATACATACCCAAGCATGCTAATTTTAACCGTTTTTCGGATGAAACAATCCGACAGATCCAGTACAAACTGAACAAGCGTCCGAGAGAAAAATTGAATTTTTTTACTCCTTTATTTTGTTTTTCCAAACATTTTTACTAACTTTGCACCCGAAATTGCATTTGCTGTTGGACAGTACA
>ONWR01000050.1 GCA_900321605.1 uncultured Bacteroidales bacterium
CGGAACCTACCTGACGGGTACTCACCGCGAGGCTCCGACTCAGAACCCGAACTGCACCCGTCTCTTCATCCGTGATGCAGAAGTGTACAAACGTACTACTCCTGTGACCACCGAGGAGACGCGTATTCGTAACCGTTTCTCGGCTGTCGCAGCAGCAGTAGCCGCTCGTGCCAAAGACCTGATGAAGATCAGTGCCGACCAAGCCGCTTTCGCAGCTCAGAAGGACGCCCCGAATGGCAAAAAGACCATGAAAGCCTTCCTCTGGAAACTGGAGAAAGAGGCGTACGATGCCGAGCACAACGGCTAACGCCGGTTTGGGACTACGTCCTTGTTTGAGCCTTTGGCTTTGTTTGGAACTTCGTTCTTGTTTGGGACTACGTCCTTGTTTGAGCCTTTGGCTTTGTTTGGGACTACGTCCTTGTTTAGGAACTGTTTCTAACAAGCAGCTTTGCCGCCAAACCTTCAAACCATGCAGCTCTGCTGCTCAAACAAACCCCAAAGGGTTCAAACCATCAAGGAAAAATCGCTCTTTGGGGCGATTTTTCTGTTTTTATTTGCATATATGCCAAAAAAGTCGTACCTTTGCAGCCGAATTGCAACTACATCAAAAAACTCATCGCAATGAAAACATCTTCGAACATCTGTTGTCTATGGACACTCAGTCTGTTAATAGGCTTTTCGTCCTTGGTTAATCCTCTTTTCGCATCTATACGAACCGAGCAGGAAGCACTCCGGTTGGCGAATCAGTATTTTGCCTCTTCGTCCAAGATCAAACGTGCCCCTTCGGCACAGCCGCAAGTCTTGAAACACAGCTGGACGGCGAAACAGCCGGATGGTAAACCTGCGTTGTATATCTTCAACCGTGGCGAACAGAACGGTTTTGCCATCGTCTCTGCCGACGACCGGTCGTATGAGATCTTGGCGTATTCTGAGAACGGACATCTGGAGGAGGATGCTATCCCGGACAACATGCGTGTCTGGTTAGAGGAATACACCCGTTACCTCGCATGGTTAGCTGAGCAGGACATTCCGCTCAACCAACTTACCAAGAACGCACAGCAGACCTCTTATACTCCCGTATCGCCTATTTGTAGCACCCTGTGGGATCAAGGCAATCCGTATAATCTGTCCTGCCCGGAAGATGACGATAAGCGCTGTTATACCGGCTGTGTAGCTACGGCGGCAGCGCAGCTGATGAAAGCGCATCAGTATCCGACCAAAGGAACAGGCTCTCATGCCTATTGGTGGCACACCCTGTATGGAGACTCCGCTGTCCTTTCCGCCAATTTCGGCAATACCACCTATCAGTGGGATCAGATGCTGGATACGTATGGCTCATCCGCTACGTACGCGCAGAAACAAGCGGTAGCTACGCTGATGTACCATTGTGGTGTAGCATGTGACATGAGTTATGGTCCCTCGTCCAGCGGCGCTAACTCACGCCAGATGATGTACGGACTCACGCGCTATTTCGATTATGACAAATCCATCCGGGCTTTGCCTAAAGACTATATGGGCGAAGAGGCGGTTTTGGATTCTATCTCACGGGATCTGCTCTTGGGGCATCCGGTCTTCTTCTCCGCCAAGACTTATAACAACGAAGGGCACGCTTTCATCTGCGACGGTATCGATGCCGACGGCATGCTGCATATCAATTGGGGTTGGAGTGGTATGAGCGACGGCTATTTCCGCCTCTCGGCTTTTAACCCTCAGACGCAAGGCTCGGGAGGCTCTGTCTATAACCATCCGTATGTGCTCAGAGTGATTGCATTTAGCAACATCCGACCGAACCAAAACGGCGATTATGTATATACCATCGGAGCCAAAAGCATTGCTCCGTTTCGCACACGTTATGGACGAGACGATGTGATTGTTTTTCAGCAAGACACCTTGACTAACTTGAGCATCTGTACTTGGGAGGGATCACCTGTGATGGAGGTGTACCGAGACGGAACACTCTATACTTCCTATATAGACTCCAACACGCAGTTATCCCTTTACCCGGAGTGGTTCTATCGCTCTCGGTATTTGACGGCTCCCTTCTTTGCCTCCTTGGAGGAGGGGCAATACGAACTGCAATTTGCTTATACCACCTCCACTGACAACAACCAACTGATCCCCGTTTATGTGAATGGAATAGGGGAGTACCGTTGCCAAATGACCGTCACCTCGGACTCGATCTTCTTTACCCTTCCGGATCAACAGTGGGACGACATCACACCGCCAAACCCCAATGATTTTGCCTTTACGCGGCTGGACGGCTACTATTATCCTACTAAGTCCGACATCTTCTCTTCGGCTTGGAAACTGCAGTTGGCTACGCAAAGTTTCTATTCCTCTACCGCATCGAATGAGATGTGTATCGTCTTCAATGCCAAAGGTTTCTATCCGGATGCTATGGTCGGTACGTTCATGGAAGATCCTGTCACGAAGGAAGGCTTCGCCGTAGCTACTATGTATTTGGGTAACTCCAGCAATTATATCCGCATCGACATGGACTCGTGTGAATATACGCTGGTCTATCATTCCAACACCCGAACCTATCGCTTCCACTATCATCTCCAAAAGAGCGGAAACCATTATGTCGGACAGGCTGATATACCTGCTGCCGATGTCTGGGCGGGTTATGGAGAGAAATACGACACACATGCCCGGTATGAAACCATCACCTTGGATAACAACCTCTATACCGCTCTCACCACTACGCAGGCAACGAATATCATCCTCTCCAAAGGCGAAGGTGGACAGTCTTATATCCCTTGTGTGGTCGAAGGTACCATCTCTCAGCTCCTGAACACCCCCGAACAGATGCTTACCTATCATAACTGCCGTTTGTATATCTCCGACGGCTTCACGCCACTTTATGCCTATAACACCCGTTGGCTCAATAATTCGGACTATACCACCGGTTATGAGATCAAACTCGGAGGGGAAGCAATCATTGTCGGTCGTCTTCTGAATTACCAAGGCACGCCGGAAATAGAGAAAGGCTATTTCTGCCATTATTCCGCTCCCGAATCCCTTGAGAACCTGTACGATGACCCGAATACGAACCAAGACTCCGTTTCACCGGATACCTGCACCAAAGAGCTCATCCACGGCATCCTCTTCATCCGCAAAGGTTCCAAACGCTATACCATCATAGGCAATGAGATCCGATAACATTAAATAGCAAGTTCTCTCTTAGTTTGCCGCCGGAGGTGCGGAGCTTGCGGGCGGTGAGGTCTTTGAGTTTACCGATGCTCTTGGGCGAACAGTTGAGCAAGTCGGCTATCTCTTTGTGGCTTAGTCCGAGCAGCACCAAGACGCACAGACGGATGTCTTGTTCGTTGAGACCTTGTGCCTGCAGTTGATCCGCTAATCCGTGGAACTGCCGGTCTATCACGCGGCAGAGGGCAGGGTAGTTATCCCACTTCAGTTCCGCACGCAGGTCTCCCGTTTCCGTCAGATGGCGTATGTTCCGCTCCGTCTCGTCGCGACGCTGACGTTCCTGTTCGGAAAGAGCATGGTGCAGTTTGCAGTGACGACGATGGATCATCAGTGCCCAGATACTCAGACCTATACTGATGAGGAGTGCGAATAAGTACGCTATCATCAGCCAAGGATGCGTTCGGCGGTTAAGTTCTTCCTCGAAGATCTGTACGGCACGAGTCAGTTCACCATGACGGGACTCCAGATCCTTCTGCACGTCTGCCCGTTCGGAAGAGAGCGTGCGAATCGTCTCTATGTCTGCCTCGGAGTCATTATGCGTGAGGATATAATAGAGGTCATCCAAATAGAGCGGATCATTCGTGCGCGGCAGAAGGAGCTTGGCGTAACTCGTTGCTGAATCATCCACGTGGAGATACGAGAAAGCCTGTGCGCGAAGCATGAGCAGATAATCATTGGCAGGCGGAGCGGAGTAGAGCAAGACCGAGTCGTATTCGCCTTTAAAAAGACAAGCAGCCGCACGTGTCTCGATGATCTTGTCCGTCAGAGGAGGACGGGGATAAGTGATGATTGCCGAATCAATGAGCAGCATCGCACTGTCTTTATGTCCCATCACCGCTTGTTCCCAAGCCATGTTATTGAGTGCATAGGCATAAGCGAGTGTGTCGTTCGCCGCAGAGAAATGCTCCGCTGAGGTGGCGTAGTTGCGGTACGCCAAGGGATGCTCGCTTGCCTGTCGGCATAGGGTCGCTATGTTCGACCAAATACGTCCGAGTAGTTTCTCGTCCTTGGTCTTGCATTGTGAGGCGCGCAGGAAAACCTGCATCGCTTGTGCAGGTTCTCCCTGTTGGCGCAACTCACGTCCTTGCTCATAGAGCGCTTGGGCTTGCTCATCGGCGTTGCTGCATGAGCAGATGGTCAAGGCGCAAAGCAACCAAAGTCCTATGTACGTTATTCCCTTCATTGAATACGAATGCCGGTGGGGGTATAGAGCTGCTCGCCTTGACGGATCAGTAGCTGACCTTCGCGGAGCTCTTTAGTACATGCGCTTTGACTGTTTTCGATGGTCTCTAATCCTTGCCGAGCGTTGTAAACGAAAGTGCCGACGATGGTGTAGTCCCAGTCCGGATGACTCATCTCGAGGAAGTACCTGCCGCTCTCCGTCAGAGTTACCGTCTCCGAATCGGTGAAGCTATCGGCTGCTACCACCGGATTGACGTGCTTGACTGCCGGTGACGAATTAGCTGCGGGTGCTTTGGTGAGGTTGTAGTCAATAATCGTATGGAGATACTCTTTCATCTGCAACTCGTCGTGGATAAGTTGTGCTATGATCTCATTCGGATCCACAGGCTCTATAGTTGACGACCCCGGTCCGTCCTTGATATAGAGTGGGATAGTGTCGGAAGGAATGGTATCTTTTGTCTCATAGATGGCGTTTACTTCAATGAATGGAGTATTCTTGCACTTTGTCCATACCCCCTTGATAGTATACTGTTTGCCTAAGTACAACATGTTGAGTTGCTCCATTATTAGTGTGTCGGTTGCTGTAAGCGAATAGATTGATGCGTCTTGTGTCATAAATGAGCCAAAACATGTTGGACATCCTTCAATACTACATTCACGAAACGATGCAACTATATTTCCGTTTAGTGTTACGAACTCACCTTCAATAAAGTCTTCTCGGTATTGGAACTCGCACCCGTATTGCTCTCCCATTTCAGATACATAGACTTGCTCACCGTTTTTGTAGGCGCAGAGGAGGCTGTATACACCGGGGTCCGCCGGAACAGTAGGAACAACCGCAAGTCCATAAGGTGTTTCAGGTGAACCGACACCTTCAATCCATTTAATAGGATATTCTGTGTATTCGTCTATGTTAACACCTACCGTGAATATTCGTGGGTTGCTATCACTAATGGCACGCACGACGGCTTGATAACCTTCCTCCTTACCCATTGCTCCTACATATAAATTTGTAATAGTGTCCCCCACTTGTGCGTTAAAGGCGTAGAGTAAATACTCATGTGTGCTTCTGGACGGAATATAATAGATGTCACGGTTGCTACCCTCGCGCAATGCGCCCTCCATGTAAGGAGAATTGTCGTATGCCAACTGTACATAACGCTGCCCGTTTATCATCGTATCAGTTGCCAAGCGGTACTTAATTACTGCGTTGTAATTAATAGGACCAAAAGACTGAAAGCTTTCATACCATACATTCCACTCGTCACAAAGAGATGGGAGACGCAAAGGTGCTGAGTTTGTATCTGCCGCCTGCACTCGTATATACTCGTAACTTCCTTCCGTGTAAGGTGTGCCGGAAACAGAACCTGTAATATTTGTGGTCAAAGATAATTGGTATTCTATGGCCTCTAATTGTGTCTGGATGTCCGCATTGTCGGCTGTTAAATAATACAAGCGGTCACTTGTCTGCAACGCCAGCGTCAAACAAGCTGGACAAGGATACTCGTCAATCGGCTCGCAAGGAATAGGAACGCTAACAAACGTACCGCTAACTGTTGCAAAAGGCTGGTATACGGCATCGGGAATAGGTGATAAACACAATGCCATACTCGTTGTCCATACGCTGCTCACTATCGCAAGCAATAACGTGAAGATAAATTTTTTCATAATCACACAAATTTTGAAATCCGGTGCAAAAGTACTGCTTTTCTATGAATTGTGCAAGAAATAGTGTTTGAAAAATGATTTTTGTAAAATGCACTAAATCAGTCATTTACTATTTCTCCTATTTGAAAACTGCATTTTAGAGGGTATAAATAGCTTGTTTTGTCTCCTCAAATTACATAAAATCGCACCCCAAGGGATGCGATTTTCTTATTTCATCAGAAACTCTATCGACTGGCGGTAGATCTTGTCAAAGTCAATGACACTCTCCAGCGGGAAGCCATAAACGAGGGTGTTGGGACTGCTGACGGCTGCCGGACAGCGCATGTCTTCGTACGAAGCATAGCGGGCAGCATTGGCGTCTTCCGGTCGGAGCGCCTCCGGCGTGCAGGTGAACAGTTGCGTCTCGTTCGGCTCCATGAGCAGCCGATAAGGACGGTGGTTCGGACGAACGATGCGACCGCTGCGGGTAGCTTTGGCGGCATAGTAAGACGCGTGCAGATGACGCTTTGCCCATTGGGCATCAATAGCGCTGAAATGGTCGGTACTAAGCAGGAGTTTTCCGCCTTGCGCTAAGTACTCGCCAAGCCACTGACGATTCGCGTCGGTCAGCGGTTCTCGCTGTCTGCCGCAGACATAATCGACGAGGCTGAATTTTGAATTCTGAATTCTGAATTCTCCCACCATGCCTGCAGTGCAGGAGACATAGGAGATACCCATCTGACGAAGAATGCGACCGTGCTGAACCGACCAGTCTCGGGTGTTACCCATCGTCAACTGACCCGCATGATCTCTATAACAAGCACCCCAGCCGCAGTTGTCATCATTGATCCATTGGCTCGCACGGCGGTAGTCCCATTGCGCACCGATATAGGCACAGGTGAAATGATCCTCACAGGCATACGTGCCCGGCACGATACCTGCGTAGGTCGAATCAGCAAACCACTCAGGACCGTAGGTGTCGTTGAAAGCATCAACGATATTTACCATTTGGGCATTTACCATTTCTTTATTCACTTCGTTCATACGATCTGCTTTGCCGTATGGGTCATTTATATACGCGCTGATGACGGGTGAGGGGAAAGAGAGACCGCCGTCATTACCGGCTACGACATAGTAGTTATACTGCACCCCGGGTTTGAGTGTCACGGCAAGATGCGTGTCGTTCTCCACTTGCTGCACATCCCATTCGCCTCCGTCCTCCTGCATATAGACCATGTAGTAGGAAGGCGCGGCATTGGGCTCAAGACTGTCCACCGGTGCTATCCAGCGAAGCACTCGGTCGGCACCGATGCCTAAGTCCTGCACAGGGAGAGGTTGCACGGCGGCATTGATGCCGTTGAGGTAACGCAATATACCTTTATATACCGCGCGCGCGGCTGCGAAGCGGAACTTAGGATCAAGTCCGTAACGCATATCCGCCATGTTCTTATGGCTCAGCAGCTCCAAGATGATACTCGGCATGACCGGCACGCGACTCTCGCAGTAATTGGCTTCTTTGAGTTGGCGTCGGGTCCATTCAGGAGTTATCGAACGCAGATCATTCGTGACTTGGGTCTGTACCCAATCTGCAAGGTTGCGGTTCGTCTTCTCTCGGTCTTGTCCGTTGCGCAAGGCAGTACGTCCGTCGTCGTCATGGGCGGTATAGATAGCGAGCGTACCCACGATGGTGGAGTCATCGCCGCTATCTAATCCATCCGTATGAAGCGCAAGGCACAGATCAATAGGATCTGTCTGCGCATTGAGCCACATAGCACGACATTTCATATCATCCTTGTACTCATCGCCTTTATACAGATCCCAAAGGGCAGAGTCGGCTTCATTGGCTTTGAGCCAATAGCGTGCTCCTTCTGCCCATCGAGGCATGCCCGATTCGCCGGTCCGGGTATCGTCTAACCCTGCCCGAGGCATAATGACCGTAGCACCTGCGTTTTCCAACATCTGTTTGATAAGCCGCACGTACTCTTGCGAGTACAGGTCTTCTACGGTAGTCCAGAGCGTAGCGCGTTGCCAAATCCATTCGTTCCGGTCACGGTTGAAATAGAGACCGTGGGACGGATAGAGGGCAATATGCCGGTCGGTCAAGTCACATCTGCCGTTGGCTTTCAGACATTTGACCGTAGCGCGTTTGGCTTCCTGCCGAGCACAGTCGGTGATGAGGGTCTCTATGTTGGTACGACCGCTGTAGATCGTCACTTTGCCGTTCTCATGACCGAGTGTCCAAAGGCTGACTTTTCGTTTGACCTCGGCGATGTTCTCCGGCGTCCAGCGGTAGTCACGCAAGGTGAGGTTCGTATGCAGGGTCACGTTATTGCCGTTAACGCGCATCTGTTTGACGCGAACCGCAGGCGCCCATAGGGTAGAGAACCCCGTGTAAGCCGTTAACGAATCCGCCAACTCCTGAAAACCGGACTGAGGAAAAGTACAAAGAGACCAAGTACCAAGTACCAAGGATAATATGTAGCGTTTCAATTTCAAATCTCAGATTTTAGTTTCCCAGTAGTTGATGATTAGAAAAAACTAAAAAACAAATTCGTTTAATTAGCATAATTAGCCGTTTTTTATTAATAACGGCGAATTGAACTAATTGAACTAATTTTTTAATGATTTTGTCTAAATATCTCAGATTTCAAATGTCAAAAGTCCTCGTCGCTGGTGTCGGAATGTGCTTTCTTGTTCTTGTCAGCTGCCTCTAAGTACGACTTGAGCAGGTCGGAAGCCATCTTCTGCTGATAACCCTCTACGATGTCGTAATCTTTGGAGTCGTTCTCCTTGAAGACAATACGCACTTTGATGATAGCGATGCCGGCTTTGAGTTTGTCAATGACCTCCTGCGTCACCTCGTACGAAGTGAAGGTGTCGTAATACGAGATGGTAGCATTGCCTTTCTTCTCGGTGTGTTTGTTCTTCTGCACTTCCGAACCGGCTACGCGGTTAAGACGGATAGCCTTGCCGTCCGCAAAACGAACGAGCACACGCGATGCGTCGTTGAACTCGTTGTACTCATTGACGTTCACGGTCTTGACGAGCAGGGTAGTGACATCCTGTCCGTCCACACGATCCTGACAGAACGCAATCTGCGGCTTGAGGTTCTTGGAGACAGAGTTGTCCACGTGAATAAACTTACCGCGTTCAGGAGCGGCATTTACACTCATCGTTGCAGCTACTACAAAAGCTGCCAATACAGAAAATACCTTTTTCATTTGTAATTAGTTTTGTATTATTAATTTTTAATTTTTAATTTTTAATTTCCGGTTCACCGGACGCACTCGATATCCGGCAGCACGGAGTTGCTCTATCAGTCCTTTCTCGCCGCCAAGATAAATGGCATTGAGGGTGATGAACGCTCCTCCGGATGAGAGATGCGGTTTGAGACGTTTGACCCACTCTTTGTTTCGCTGACAAAAGACCTTGTAGTCCGAGAAGGAGAGGGTGGTGTTGTTATCCGGTGCTTCCACCTGATAAGCCATCTCGGTCAACCGTCCGTCAAGGTACATGGTCTTGAGCGTACGTTCCTGCCTGATCTCGTTCTCAGGGTACTCGGTTATCTTGAGCAGCTCTTTGCATTGCCAATGGAAGGGTTCGCGGTCAAAAAGCATGTACATCGTCTCGCCTATGTTGTCCAAACCGATGACGGGTATATTGCGCTCTGCCGGACTCGAAGAAATTCTCCATTGACCTTTGCTCGTTGTACTGCATCCATTGACGCAGTAATTCGGTGCGAAACATTTCCGTCAAATAGGAAGGTTTCATGCGGCATAACTTATCCAAACCCATCTGTAGATTGATACGAAGAGCGTTATCGATGAACTCGTACTCGCTTTCGCTATAAAAATTACTCAGTTTAACAGAGTCTGGCAGCAGGGCGGCTTGACGCAAGGCTGCGAGTGCTTCGTAGTCCTGCATCGCAAACTCCGTGATCACTTTG
>ONWR01000005.1 GCA_900321605.1 uncultured Bacteroidales bacterium
ATTTGGTGGTGAAACAGTTTCTTTCCTTGTGTGGTGTCAAAAGCTTCGTCTATATCCATCAATCGTGCTACTACCCGATACACATTGCCGTCCATAGCAGGGTAAGGTTCGTTGTACGCAAAAGAAGCGATAGCTCCTGCCGTATAATCGCCGATACCCGGTAGGGAACGAATATCCTCAAAGCGTGTGGGGAAAGGAGTCCAACCGTTCGCTACCACCATTTGTGCTGCTTTGTGCAGGTTGCGAGCACGGGAATAATAACCGAGTCCCTGCCATTCCCGCAATACGTCCGCTTCGTCCGCTGCCGCTAAATCCTCTATCGTTGGCCATCGATTGACAAAACGTAGATAATATTCCAGACCTTGCATGACTCTTGTCTGCTGCAAAATGACTTCACTCAACCAGATCCGATAGGCATCTTCCGTCTCTCTCCACGGGAGTGTTCGGCAGTTGGATTCGTACCAGTGATATAAATGGCTATATACTAATGAATTGGACATAAAAAAAGCTTATTTTTTGCTAAAAACATCAAAATCGGGTGCAAAATTACAAAAAAATGCACAAATTTGCAATTTTTTTTGCGAAAAACTTTTGTATTTCAATAATTTATAGTAACTTTGCAGAGTTTTTTGAATTTTAACAACAAAATATAGGAATAATCGCTATGACTAAAGCAGAATTAGTAAATGAAATTGCAATCTCTACAGGCTATGACAAAACCTCTATCGGAGTTGTGCTGGAGTCGTTCATGGAGATTGTAAAAAAGAACGTAACCAAGGGAGAGAATGTCTATCTCCGTGGTTTCGGTAGTTTTATCACCAAGACGCGTAAGGCCAAGATTGCCCGTAACATTACAATGAGCACATCCATTCCTGTGCCGGAGCATCAGATCGCAGCATTTAAACCGGCAGCAGAGTTTGCCGCTCAGGTGCGCAAAGGTAAATAAGCAAACAAAATATTTTTTTAATAACATTTTAATAATTTAAAATTATGCCAAACGGAAAGAAGCATAAAAGACACAAGATGTCAACGCACAAACGTAAAAAACGTCTGCGTAAGAATCGTCATAAGCATAAGTAATTGACGATCGCTCTTTGGCTTTGTGGCTTGAGACTTGTCCGAGTGAGGACAAGTTGCCACAAGGCTTTTTTATTTCATTAATTAACCCCTATCAAGTATGAAAAGCGAATTGATTGTGGACGTCCAACCGCAGGAGATCGCGATAGCGCTGACAGAGGATGACCGATTGCAGGAAGTGGCGCGTGAGAAACGTGACCAAGACAATTTCTCGGTGGGAAATATATACTACGGTCGAGTCAAGAAAGTGATGCCTGCGCTGAATGCGGTTTTCGTGGATGTGGGACATGAGAAAGAAGCTTTTCTACATTATTTGGATTTAGGTTCTCAGTTTCGTACGCTGCAAACTTATGTAACCAAAGCCGTTTCGGATCGACGTCATATGCCGGTCATGACCAAGACTCAACGTCAACCCGAAGTGGGCAAAGAAGGACAGATTGCCGATGTTCTCAAGGTGGGTGACCCTATTCTGGTACAAGTCTCGAAAGAGCCGATCAATACCAAAGGTCCGCGTCTTACCGCTGAGATTTCTATCGCAGGACGTAATATTGTCTTGATCCCCTTTGCCGACGGTGTCATGGTTTCGCAGAAGATTAAACGCGAGGCAGAACGCCAGCGTCTCAGACAACTGATGCTTTCTATTAAGCCGCAAGGCTTTGGAATCATCGTTCGTACGGTTGCAGAAGACAAACGTGTGGCTGAGTTGGACAATGAATTGCGACTACTGGTGGAGCGTTGGGAACAGACTGTGAAAAGTCTCCAACAGAAAGAACCGGTCAGTCTTGTGAGCGAAGAGATGGGACGTACACTCGGTATCATCCGAGACGTGCTTAGTCCTGATTTTACCACTATTCAGATCAATGACAAGGACATCTATGATGAAGTGCGTCATTATCTGGAATTGATTGCTCCCGAGAGCGCAAAGATTGTCAAACTCTATCAAGGCACACAGCCTATCTTTGACCATTTCGACATCACCCGTCAGATGAAGACAGGGCTCGGCAGAACGGTCGGTTTTAAACACGGTGGTTATCTCATCATAGACAAAACCGAAGCACTGTTCTCTATTGATGTCAATTCCGGCAGCAAGAAGATTTATGAGGACCAAGAGGAGAACGCGTTCCAGTTTAACATGCTGGCAGCAGACGAGTTGGTTCACCAGCTCCGTTTGCGAGATATAGGCGGCATCATCATTGTTGATTTTATCGACATGGACGACAAAGGCCACCAGCAGGAGTTGTACGATTATGTACGCAAACTGATGGAACGTGATCGCGCTAAGCACAATGTGCTGCCGCTCAGTAAGTTCGGACTCATGCAGATCACGCGTCAGCGTGTACGTCCGGCGGTAGAGGTAGAGGTGATGGAGACTTGTCCGACCTGTATGGGCAAGGGTAAGATTCAACCGTCTATTCTTTTCACCGACCAAGTAGCTGAGGCTTGCGAGCATATGTCCGAGCAGTATGGACGGGGATTGAAGTTGCATTTGCACCCCTATGTCTATGCCTATGTCCGTCGCGGATTGCTCTTCTCGCTCAAAAACAAATGGCGTCTCCAATATGGAGTGAAAGTGGTTGAGAACCAGTCTCTTGGAATGTTAGAAATGCGTTTTGTAGATGCAAAAGGCCAAGTAGTACAGCATAAACACGACGAGCCTAAGCAGGAAAAGAAGACTGAGGTAAAACCGGAACAGCCCAAACAGGAGCAGCCTAAGCAGGAACAACCGAAACAAGAGCAGCCGAAGAAAGAGCCACAACCGGCTCCCAAACCGGCAGAGCAACCCAAGACGGTTGAGAGTGTTGCCAAGACGGAAACTCCGGTAGAGACTCCGGCTCCGAATCCTGTTCCCGCCAAGTCTAAGAAAAAGGCGAAGAAAAGCAAGAAAGCGGAGCCCAAACAAGAGGCAAAGCCCGAAGTGAAAGCGGACAAACCTGAAGAGCAGCCTGCCGAAACGGCATCGCCGAAGAACAAGACCGCGCGTCACAGTTCCAAGAAAGCAGCCAAGCCTGCTCCCGTAGCTCCTGCTGAGCCATCTCCGGCTGAGACAAAGGCTCCTGCAGCGGTTAAGAAACGCGCTCGTAAGAAAAAAGCAGCAGACAAACCTGCTGAAAATCCTAATAATGGAGAAAATGCATGAAAAAAACAGAGATCGAAGTTATCGGTCTCTGTTTTTTAGAATTCAGATTTCAGAATTCAGATTTCAGATTTCAGAATTTAGTTTTCGGCTTCTTCTTCCACGGCTCCCGGAATATAACGTTTGAGCACACGTGCTACGCCGGTTGTCCAGCTGTTGATGGAGTCGTTGTCCATCTGTAAACCGCTGATCATATGTACCACTTGGTCAATAGGCATTCCGTATCGCAACACGCCGGAGATAAGCTTTGCGTAGTTCCAGAACTCGCGGTCGAACTTATAACTCAGTCCCTCTACCGTCGTTTTGAACCCGCGCGTGTTAACGAACTGAAAATCATAACGTTTCTGTCCGTCCTCTTGTACCACTTTGATGATTTTGCCTTTGGTGACCGATTTAGGCAGAGCGATACCCATTTCGTCGTCAGCCAAACCGGTGAAGATCTCATAGGGGCGTCCGTCTTTGAGTCCCACGAACGCAATCCATTTGTCTTTTTGGTTTTGGAAACGTACCACGTCGCATTCCAACTCAGCCGGACGCTTCAAGAGCGTGTTATTTTCCTGTATTTCCATAATCGTCAATCAATAGTTATTTTTGCCGAGCAGCTGGTCTCGCCGTTCTGGTTCTTTTGCTGGTATTGCACGCCGTCAGCCGAAACCAAATAATAGGTTTGCAGCTCATCGCCGAGCATAACCTCTTTGGAGTAGTTGATGTCCAGACGTATTTTCTTACCGTAGTAGTCGGGCAGGTACGCATCCATCATTGCCTGCAGATAGCGGCAACTATTGCAGTGTCCGTTATAATCGATGTCCGAATAGACAATCTTATGCGGCATGCAGCCGGTCGGCTCGGGTAGAGTAGTCATCCGGACACGTGCCATTTCGATGACATCGCCGTCCACCGAATCCGCAAAGATCGGATCTTCGAAGATATTGACAATCTCGCGTTTTTGCAGATCCAGCACAGCCCAGACGCTCTTACATTGCCCGATGAGTTTGTCGCCGCTATAGATCCGGAAATTACGGGTACTCAGCATATGTGCGTTGCTTTCAATCCAAGTCTCGAACCGCACTTTCTCGCAATGAGTCGGCAACTCATACATCTCCAGACTCAGCCTCGTTAGAATCCATGTCAGCCCTTTGGGATGCAGTTGAGCAATACCAAATCCCAACTGATCCGCTACTGTTCCTGCCACTTCCAACAGGTAGTTCTCCAGATTGAAGAGACGCAGTTTTTTATTGTCGTCCACTTCCTGGTATTTGATCTCGTATTCGTAGTTGTATTTCATTTTTTCGTGATCACGTAATTACGTAATGACGTAATAATTTTTAACTATCAACTTTTAACTTATTTGAGCCAGCGGTCGAGCCAGTTGCGGAACTCACGTTGCCAGAGGATGCCGTTCTGGGGTTTGAGGACCCAGTGGTTCTCGTCCGGGAAGATGAGGAGTTCGGCAGGCACGCCGCGCATCTTGGCGGCATCGAAGGCTGCCATGGCTTGGTTAGCAAGGATACGGTAGTCTTTCTCGCCGTGGATACAGAGAATAGGGGTGTCCCATTTGTCCACGAACCGATGCGGACTGTTAGCAAAGGTACGCTGTGCGATCTTGTTGTCTTTCTCCCAATAAGCACCGCCCATATCCCAGTTGGCAAACCATTTCTCTTCGGTTTCGAGGTATTGCATCTCCATATTGAAGATACCATCGTGCGCGATGAACGCTTTGAAGCGTCCGTCGTGGTGACCTGCAATCCAATAGACACTGAAGCCACCAAAAGATGCACCCACACAGCCCAGATGGTCTTTGTCCACATAAGGCTCTTTGCAGAACTCGTCGATTGCCGTGAAATAATCCTTCATACACTGACCTCCGTAGTCGCCGGAGATCTCTTCATTCCACTCCATGCCGAAGCCCGGCAGACCACGTCTGTTCGGAGCGACGATGATATAATCGCCGGCAGACATCATCATAAAGTTCCAACGGAAAGACCAGAACTGCGAAACAGGACTCTGCGGACCTCCTTCACAATAGAGGATCGTCGGGTATTTCTTCGATGGATCGAAATGCGGCGGATAGATGATCCAAGTCAACATCTGCTTTCCGTCCGTCGTCTTCTGCCAGCGGGGAACGACTGTTGAGCGCTCTATCTGGTTGTAGATATTATCGTTCTCATGCGTCAGTTGCGTCAGTTCAATATAACCGTCGATTTTCTCCAGAGCCTTTGCGATGTCTAATTTGCAGACTTCGTTTGCCTCTCTCATGGAGTGACGAAGCAAATAGGCATAATGGTCGCTTACATCTCCCAGAGCTACGTCGAACTGTCCTTCAGTCATCTTGGCACACCATCCTTCCAAGCCCATTGCCCACAGATGAACGGTGCCTTGTATCACGGCTGTGCCGAGCAATACGGAGTCGTTATACCACGCGAACTCATCGATATTGGTATCGAGGAAATGGCTGATAAATTTCTTTTCTCCTGTCTCCATGTTCATCGCCATCAGACGATTCTCGTCACTCTCATAGCCGTCTCTTGCCATGGACTGCCAAGCTATCCATTTGCCATCGGGCGAATAAGAGGGGTTGGTGTCATAGCCACCATTGTCCGCTGTGATGTTACGTTCCTCGTGCGTGCGAACATTATAAAGATAGATATCGCTGTTCGTTGAAATAGCGTAGTCCAAGCCGGTTTTCTTGCGGCAGGTATAAGCTATCTCTTCGTTATTCGGATTCCAAGCCAGTTGCTCGATGCCACCAAACGGTTTCATCGGGCACTCGAAAGCGGTTTCCTCCAAGATGTTGTGGCATTCGCCAAGCTTGGCGGATTTAATTCGCTCGCCCTCACCGTAGTACTCGATCTGTAACTCACAAACGAAAGGCTGCGGGGCAGTTTCCGTCCATTCATCCCAGTGTTTGTACATCAGATCCTCGTGCATGTGTCCGGTAGCCAAGGGCAGGTCGGGATACTTATCCGCTGTCGAAGGAACTGTTTTTACCTGCTTGATCAAGATCACTCTGTCGCGCATAGGGGAGAGGAGGAATCCTTCTACGTCATCCGCTCCCTCTACTTTGACTTCCTCTTTGTCTCGGCGGAGATAGAGCTGTCCGCCTTTGAGATAAGCGAGCCATCCGCTGCTACCAAACCACGCCGGCTCATAGCCCACAAACTCATCGAAAACCTCCAATTCGCCTTCTTTGGCGAACTGGTCGCATAGCCTAATCCACGAAGTACTTCTGTTTTCCTGTACGCTGTAATAGCTGACGGTGTACGCGAGCCATCCGGTCTCGATGTCACTTTTTACACTACCGATGCGCCCCATAGCCCACAGACCTTCCGGTGCCAAACGACCACCTTCAATAGTAATTTGCGGCTTAGTAATAGGAGCCTTACCTTCTTCTGCTTTTTGGCAACTGGTGCCCACTAAAGCCAATGCTGCCATAATGAATAGATGTATTTTTTTCATTGCTTTCTATAAAAATCGTGCAAAGATAGTGAAAAATTTCTTTTTATGCAAATAAATGCGATTATTTTTCACTAAATTTTGCATATCTGCAAAAAATTTCGTATCTTTGCACAAATTTTTACGGAATATGGAGAATAACAGTATTGAGTTGGCTCTTTTGGAGCCGGAAGAACGCGAATTGGTGGAATATGTCTATAGTGCTATTCCGGCAGAGGATCGCGGCGAACTGACAGCAGATGATATCCTTGCGGTGCTTGATCTGATGGACGATTATCTGGAGGAGCAGGGCTTGCTCAAGGAGAATGCCGAGACGGGCGAGATGGAGTATTTGGACGGTGAGGTGGATGAGACAGAGCAGTTGAACTATGTCCTTGCTGCGATGAAAGAAGACGGACGTTCTATCACCGGCGTGCAGATACAGTTGATTCAGGATGCCGAGCTTCAGTATGGCATCGAGCATGGCTATTACGAGGAGGAATAAATTGGGAAAGATAGCTACAATAGGTTTCTTTGACGGCGTACACGGGGGACACCGTTTTCTGTTTGAGCATTTGCGAGAGGAGGGAACTAAGCGTGGTCTGGATCCGCTTATCGTGACGTTCGATACGCATCCTCGTGCTGTGCTGCAAAGCGATTATGTGCCGCAGTTGTTGACTTCTTTGGACGAGCGAAAAGCGCTGCTAAGTGCCTTTGGGGAGGTAAAAATATTGCCATTCGCAGACATCCAAAGTCTTACAGCTGCGGAGTTTATGGCGCAACTGAAGGACGAATATGATGTCCAAGTGCTGCTCATGGGGTACGATCATCGGTTCGGCTCGGATCGTTTGCAGCATCCTCAGGATTACCGCCGAATAGGTGAGTCCATCGGGGTAGAGGTGCTAACGATGCCTGAATATACAGAGGGAGAGTGGCATGTGTCTTCGACGGAGATTCGTACTGCATTGGAGACAGGAAACGTAGCAGTAGCCAATGAGTTATTAGGTCGTCCGTACAGTTTGTGCGGCACGGTGGTACATGGTGTGGGGCTTGGTCATACAATCGGTTTCCCGACGGCGAACATTAAACCTCTTGACCCGCATAAGATCATTCCGAGGACAGGTGTCTATGTGGCATCGGTGAATACACCGTCGATGGACAATGCGCCTGCTTTTCTCTATATTGGAACAAACCCCACACGCAATCAATCGGATGTTACGTCTCATCCGTCAGAGGTGTTCATTGAGGTTCATATTCCGTCGTTCAGAGGGGATTTGTACGGACGCACCTTGGAGATCCGCTTCTTGCGGTTGTTGCGTGAAGAGAAACGATTTAATTCCTTGGAAGAACTGAAAGCCCAGATCAAGGCTGATATTGATAGCACCCTGCGTCAGGTTTGACATTCGCGCGACTGACACTATCTCGGTCATAAGGGCAGGGCAGGGCAGTGATACTATCTCCTGCACAACGAGCAGGACTCAGGCTGTCCAGATGAAAATCATAATACACGTATTCCTTGTATTTGAAATACGTATTGCGGAAAACGGCTTTGTCCGTTTTCTGCCAATACGTGTTGTTCTCAGCGTGTGGAACCGCAAGGCTGTCGGTCTTCAGATAATTGCCGATGAAAGAGCCGGTATAGTATTGGTCAAAGGGCGTAGCCACTACCAGTTGGTTAGCACGCATTCCGGTGACGATACAGTTACGGAACGAGGTGACGGTAGCCGGTTTCTCTTTGCTCAGATTATCGATATAGACTGCCGCGGTGTTCTCGTTTACGGCAGACTGAATACGCACGTCCGTATTGCCGAAATAAGAGGCAACCGTCGTATGGAGGAAGTCATGCTTACCACCTGCGCAATACACGCAGTACGAAGCACAGTTACTGATTTCGGTATTGACCACTTTCGCGTTCGTACGAACCAGCACAAGTCCGTAGAGCGTGTGATTATGAATACGGCAAGCATTGAGCGTCAGTTGCGGCAGCGCGCCCTCGTTGAAGCCGGCACAATAGAGACCGACGTTACCGGACAATATATCCACATATTCGAATCGCCATGTACGCGAAGTCTCGGCTTGCAGGTAGAAGCCATTCCAACTACCGCCCGCATAGAGGTAAGGTACGTCTTTGAAGAGGTAGTCCAAACGGTCACCACGAATAACAATCGGTTTGTCCTTGGTTCCCACTGCATTGACGTTTCCCAACGCAATGATACATGCTCCGGAGTGCATATAGACCGTAGCTCCCGGGCGTATGGTCAGCGTGCCTTCCACCACCAAGGTATCGTAGATAAGCGTCGGTTTGGAGGCAGAGAGGGTACAAATGATTTTTGAGGTACGTCCGCAGCCGGGTTTACCGATACGCGTCACGTCCTGTCCGTACGCCTCCAGATGGATGTCCTGCGTAGCATCGTTGGCGAGATGAAAACGCAGCCGGTCGGTTACCAAAACAGGCAGGTTGCTTTTGGTGGTGTCGATATCCGTACGGACGAAGACAAAGAGACTGTCTCCGCCGTTGAGCGTTATGTCCTTCAGCTGCGACAAGTCGGCTTCTCCGTCCACGTTGATGCGGAACGAAGTACCATCATCTAACCATATACGGTTGATGCGGAGGGCGTTTTTATTGCGGTTATAGACCATGATCTGCGCAGTAGCACTACCTTGCGCCGTGAAGACGGTATCAAAATGAAGTGTGTCGCACGAGAAGGTGAGACGCAATGAAGGATCATTGCTCACCTTGTACTCGCGGCAACTTACCAACGCGCTGATGGATACTATGAGAAGGAGGAGCTTACGCATTTATTCGAAATTGAAGGTCAGACATATACTATGACTCGTGAGTTTCTGGAGGGCGTCGGTATAGAAGGCATCTTGCGGTGCTAACTCCATACGTCCGTCAGAAGGGTAGAGTTGGTTTCCGAAGCCTATTCGGTACGTGATCTCGGGGCAGAACTTAAACCAACGGAAATATAAATCCACACCAAATCCGACCTCGCAGAAATAGTCCATCATCTTGAGTAAGACCGGTTTGTCGCGGTCACGGCTCACGTTGAAGCTGACGCCTCCGCCGCCGATGACGTACGGACGGTAGTTACCTTCGCGTGCTGCCGACCATTTGAGCAGCAGAGGCAGGTAAACCGGCATAGCCAACACGTCAATATGTTTGCCGAACTTACCGGGTGTGCCCTGTACGGGATTGCCGGACTCGGTCTTGTAATTGAGTGTGCGGCTTGTGAACATGATACCCGGACAGAAACGCAAGTTCAGGTATTTGCACAAACGCAGGTCGCTGATGAAACCCACGTGGAAACCCGGCAGAAGTGTACTCACTCGTGCGTGGTAAATCTCCGTCTCACCGGTAATCGGGTTCGCTATGGGTATCTCACTGTCCGTCACGCTGAACGTAGAGAAGTTCAGACCTAATTGGAAACCGATATGCACTAACCGGTCATCGATGTACGGCTTATTCTGTGCCTGCTGTGCCCATAACGGAGCGCATAGTGCCGAAAATACCGTACACAATCCTATTACTATGTATCTATATTTTTTCAAATTTCAAATTTCAAATTTCAAATCTCAACTATTCCTCCATATTACTGTTTCCGCTATCATCGAAATCATCGTTACCGCCTAAGTCTCCTTCCGGTCTGCTACGACGTTTGCCGCTTTGGTTACCGAAGTTATAGGTCACGGTGAAACTGATCGAACGGCTATGCCATCTGTTCTCGCTGAACTGCCAGAAGCCTTCGCCCCACGTAGTGTTACGACGAGCACGGCTATCCAAGAGGTCGCGTACGTTAAGCGCAAGAGCCAACTGTTTGTTCAAGAGGGTGTAACGCAGACCAATATCAATGGAGTAGCTATGACTTGTGGTTCCTTGTGCTACCACACGCGGCGAACGGTACATTCCCGTTAACTGACCGCTGAAATTCTTGGTAAACAGGAACTGCGCATTGATACGAACCGAGCCTGCGAAGATGTTCTGTCCCGACAGGTTGACGGGTATTGTGTCGCCTTGGTGGAACATGGTCTCATGCACGGCTCCGACGTTGTTCCAATAGAAATTGGCACTGGTGGTGAGTTGCAGCAACTCGCCGAAGAGGCGGTTCTTGGCTACCACTTCGATACCCAATTCCTGACGTTTGGCTACGTTGAGATATGTATTCTTCATCGTTTTGCCGTCCATGTATTTGATGTTCTGCACAGCTCCCTCACGGTATTTCCAGAAGACTCCGGCAGAGAGGGTGTGGCGTTCCCAAGTCTTGAGGTAGTTCAGCTCCAAGTTGTTGGAATAAGCAGGAAGCAAGTCCACGTTACCGTAACTGATGTTCGTACTATCACTCATGTCCATACGCGGGTTGATCTGATGTCCCCAAGGACGATTGACACGGCGGGTATAGTTGAGTTGCAACTCATGTCCGTGTCCGAAATCATAGCTGATATACGCACTTGGGAAGAGTTGGAAATATGCGGTATCCTTCTTTCCCGGGAAGGGTGCATAGGAATCCTTAACGGCTCCATTGCCATCTTTATACTCCGAATCGAGGTGACGCATGTAGTACTCACCGCGCAAACCAACTTGTATGGACAGTTTGTCCCAGAAACGGTTGCCGTACGTCAAATAGATAGCGTGGTTTTGCGTAAGTCCTCGAAAATCAGCGTAGTACGGGTACAACTCACCTGTGTGATTGCCGTCGGCATCATCGTTATAAGCATCTGCGTAATTGCTGCTCCAACTTCGGGTGTAGTTATAACCGGCTTCCAAACGGCTCTGCTTCGTCGGTTTCCATTCGTAGTCGGCTTTGATGTCGATGCTGCGATCTTTGTTACGGGTCGTCTGGCTCTGATAATTCGTCTTTTCTGTCGGAAAACGCTCTGTCTGACGGTAGTCCAAGTCCTGATTCCAACTGAATTCGTTGTACGTACTGCTCACTTGCAGTTTATGGTTGTCTTGCTCGAAGGTATAATCCAAGGTGGCATTTCCTCCCGGATGACTACCAACGCCCGATTGATAGCGCTCAAAGTCGCGTGTTGTGTTGCCGGCTTTGTCCGTAAGCAAGTATGTACGGGTGTTGGTGTTTCTGTTATTGAACACCTTCGGGTCGCTTACCATACCGAATCCCGAGACGCCGATGGTGTGACCTTGCGCTACATGGAAATTGAGTCCGGCACGAGCGAACATTCCACCGCCTTGGTGTTTCTGGACACCCTCTTGCTCCAAATGGCTCTTAATCAAGGTACTATCCAATTTCTTGCTACCTGTTCTGGTGAGGTCATAACGGTCGGTTTTGCTACCACCATTACTGGTGTGATAGCGGTAACCGACGTTGAAATAGCCGTCCATGATACCGGAGTTGAAATTGATATTAAAGCCCACGTTAGCCCCCGGAGGGGTATTCCAAGGCTTGGCAAGCGAGTAGTCGATGCCGGCTTGTACGGAACCGTAATAACCTGCGGCACGATCTTTCTTCATGACCAGATTGATGATACCCGAAGTGCCCTCCGGGCTGTATTTGGCAGAGGGATTCGTGATCAGCTCAATCTTCTCGATCGTTCCGGCAGGCATCTGCTGGAGTACTTGTCCGCGGTTCTCGGAATTGAGTCCTGCGGGTTTGCCGTTGATCCAGATCTCCACATCCTCGGAGTTACGCAAAGAGATGTTTCCTTCCTGATCGACATCTACGGACGGGATGTTCTCCAAGATCTCCGAGACGCTGGCTCCTGCCGAAGCAATATTCTGATCCACGGTGAATACTTTCTTATCCAGTTCAAAACGCATCGAGCTGCCTTGTGCCACCACTTCTACGTCTTGAAGCGTTTGTGCATCTTCTTTGAGCGCAATACGTCCCACGTTCATCGGCACTCCGGCTACTTTGATGGTCTTGCGTTGCTCGCTGTAACCCATAAATGAAACGACCAGCGTGTAGTTGCCGTTCTTGAGATCCAGTGTGAAGTTTCCTTTCTCATCGGTAATAGTACCGGTGACAAGCTCTCTTTGCGTATTGTCGCCTTGTACTTTCTCGACGCTGACATTGGCAAAGTCAATCGCTTGCTTTGTTCCTGCGTCAATAACTCTTCCTGTTATCTCCACTGCCATGACGCAGAGCGTACTCATTGTCAGCCATATGATAGAGAATAGTCGTTTCATAAACAGTTTAACCTTTTTGTTTAAGCCTTGACGTTCTCCAAAAGCCATTCCACCGCTTCTGAATATCCGTTTGTGCCTTTTCCTATAATTGTATGTGCGCACACGTCCGTGAGCAGGCTCTGTTGCCGGAACGGTTCGCGTTTTGTAATGTCGCTTATATGTACTTCCACTACCGGTATACGGCTGTCCTCAACGGCATCGCGCAGCGCTACACTCGTGTGGGTGTAGCCGCCCGCGTTGAGTACGATACCAAGATATTGGTCGTTAGTCGTTGGTCGTTGGTCGTTGGTCGTTGGTCCAGTCAGGGCCTCGTTGGCTTCCTGAATCCAGTCTATCAGGTCACCCTCGTGGTTCGATTGACGGTATAGGAAATGGGTATCCCGCCAGCGTCGCTGGATATCCAACAAAATCTGTGCCATTGTGCGCGTACCATATATATCAGGCGCGCGTAAACCCAAACGGTTCAGATTCGGTCCGTTGAGAATTAAAATTTTCAATTATCAATTATCAATTATCAATCATCAATCATCTTGCTCCGTTAACAGCCAAGAGGAACTCGTCATTGTCCTGCGTACGCTCCATATAGGCTTTGAGTTTCTCCATCGCTTCCTGACCGTTCATGTCGCTGAGTTGCTTGCGGATCTGCCACATGCGGCTCAGTACGTCTGCCGGTAAGAGCAGGTCGTCACGACGGGTGCTCGAAGCAGGTATATCCACAGCCGGGAAGATGCGGCGGTTAGCAAGCTTACGATCAAGCTGCAACTCCATGTTACCGGTTCCTTTGAACTCCTCAAAGATGAGGTCGTCCATCTTCGAACCTGTCTCGGTAAGAGCTGTAGCGATGATGGTGAGACTACCGCCGTTCTCGATGTTACGAGCAGCTCCGAAGAAACGTTTTGGCTTGTGAAGCGCTTGAGCTTCCACACCACCGGAGAGCACTTTTCCGCTCGAAGGAGCTACGGTGTTGTATGCACGAGCCAGACGGGTGATAGAGTCGAGTAGGATGACTACGTCGTGTCCGCTCTCCACCAGACGTTTGGCTTTCTCGTGAACGATATTCGCTACGCGAACGTGGTTCTCGGCAGGCTCATCAAAGGTCGAAGCGATCACTTCGGCATCGACGCTACGAGCCATGTCGGTCACCTCCTCCGGACGCTCATCGATGAGCAGAACGATCATATAGACTTCGGGGTTGTTTTTCAGAATAGCGTTTGCTAACTCCTTGAGCAGCACGGTCTTACCGGTCTTCGGCTGCGCAACAATGAGTCCACGTTGACCCTTACCAATAGGCGAGAAAAGGTCAATCATACGGACGCTGAGCGAGTCGTTATGACCCGTACAGAGTTTGAATTTCTGATCAGGGAAGAGCGGCGTGAGGTTCTCAAAAGCGACACGTCTCTTAGCGAGTTCAGGCGACAGACCGTTGATGCGGATGACCTTGTCCATCGGGAAAAACTTATCCGGCTGCGGGTTCACGCGAATAGAGCACTCTACGGTGTCACCGGGTTTGAGTCCGTATTGACGCACCTGATCCTTGCTCACGTACACATCGTCCGGGCTTGGCAGGTAGTTATAATCCGCCGAGCGCAGGAATCCATATCCGTCCGGAGCTACTTCCAGCGTACCCATAGCAATCACGTTCTCGCCCAGATCCGGCATGACGAACTTCGTCTCTTCCTTCTCCTCTTCCTGTTCGAAAGGTATCTCTTCCTGTGCAGCAGGAGTCTCTTCTTTTACCACAGGTGCTTCTTCCGGAGCAACGGTCGCTGCCTCGGGTTGTACTTTCCTCGGTCTTCCGCGTTTCTTAGCCGGTTGCTCAACTACGGGAGCTTCGCTTGCGGCTTGTGGCTCTTGTGCCGGAGTCGGTACTTCTGCCTGCTCTGCGTTAACGGCTTCTGTTCTCACATCTTCTGCCATCGGCTTAGCAGCAATCACCGTCTTGTTGGGCTTGTGATTGTTTGCCTTGAGGTCTTCCTGCATCTTTGCCATCTCCTCTTTCTCGGAACCGACAGTAGCTAAAACTTGTCCGCTCTTGAGGTTAGAGGTGTTCACCTTGGCAGCATTGCGTTTCACACCACGGGCACGCTCACGCTTACTGGGCAAACCAGCTGCCTCACGGGCATCCTCTTTAGCTTGAACCACTGCTGCGCGGTTGTCCGCTTGCGCGTCTAAGATAGCGTAACTGATCTCACGTAATGATTGGCTGCGTCGAGGTTTAAGACCCATACTAACCGCAATCTCACGTACTTCGTCGAGCGTCATACGCTCGAGTTTTTGTAATTCGTATTGCATAAATCAAATAATAAATTTTCTTGGAAAATTCAAAAAAAAGAATGCCTTTTTTCAAATCGGGTGCAAAGTTACAACTTTTTTTTTACATATGCAAATAAAAAGTGAAAAAATATTGACCTTTTGCGATTTTGGGCTATAATTGATGGACGATTGAAACTGAAAATATGCGTCATTTTGAGTGCCTTAAAATTGTTTGTAATTGTTTGTATATGAGGTAGTTATATGCTGTTTATAGTTAGTATGGTCTAGGATACCTCTGTTCCGAGTCTTTAGTAGTCCCTTTTTAGGTCTGTTTTGAAGGTTAGGGGGGTAGTGGAGTGGATTAGTGGATTAGAGGATTAGAGGATTAGAGGATTAGTGGGTTAGTGGGTGAGTGTCCAGTTTGGAGAGGTGAGGGTAATGAGGGTGTCGGATTGCGCGGATGAAGGGGACGCAGATTGCGTGGATGAATGGGACGCAGATTGTGCGGATGAAGGGGACGCAGATTGTGCGACGATGAGGTAACAGGCGGCATCACCGGCACGTTGAATGAGATCGAGGGCTTCTTCTGCTCCCAGGACCATACAGGCTGTAGCCAAAGCGTCGGCACGCATACACGAGGAGCTGACGACTGTTGCGCTAAGGAGGGAGTGTTGTACCGGATAGCCGGTTCGCGGATCAATGGTGTGACTGCGACGAACGGAACCATCGTAATAGAAATTGCGGTAGTTACCGCTGGTAGCCATGCAGATGTCTGAAACGGCAAGAATCTCTTGGAGTTCTTCCTGCGCACCTTCGTTGTTGAGGTTTGGTTTGGTGATACCAATACGCCATGGTTCCCCTTTGGCGTTGATGCCATGTGCGACTACTTCTCCGCCTATGTCCACGAGGTAGTTGTCACAACCGTTTGCACGGAGGACGGAAGCTATCATGTCGCAGGCTTGTCCTTTAGCAACAGCTCCGCCGTCAATCTGTACACGCGGGTCGGACTTAAGTACATGGTGATCAATGAGTTGCACTTTGTTGAAGCCCACAAATGCGCGTAGCGAATCGATGGTCTGAGTGCAGATGGACGCTATTTGGTCGGATTTTCTACCAAAGCCGAACGCTTTGACCAAAGGAGCAACGGTAATGTCAAATGCTCCGTTGGAGAGGGTATAGACCCGTTCTGCTTCCGCCCACATGGTCTCGAAAGCGGTGTTAGTGAGGGTGTCACGGTTTGCGTTGACGGCAGAGAGGATAGAGTGAGGATTGAAAAGGCTTAGGCTGTTGTCAAACTCGGTAAAAGCGGCTTTGATGCTGTCTTCGAGATCCGCAGTAGCTTCGTAACGGATGTTATAATAGGTTCCGAAGACTTTACCTTGGTTATGGTAGTACGACGATTTGGGAGCTTCATCGAGCCCCCAAATCAAAATCGCACATACGACGACGCCTAATAAGGCGGTTATGGTCTTTCTTTTATCCATTAGAACCAGAATCCAAGACCGATAGTACCATTCAAGCGCTGAGAAGCACCCAGTTTGTAATCACCGGCAGTCCAAGCAAAGCAGTTGTCTTTGTTGATCTCCCACGTATTGATGCTACCCAAAGCGAAGAGCTCAATGTCCACGATCTCAGCTACGTTCCATGTTTTGCCGAGACGAAGCGAGATGTTGTTGACCGCAAATTTTCCTTCGTAGTCGGTATAGAGACTCTTCCAAGGAGTGAAACCGAGAGCTATAGCGAGTGTGATGTCGTGCTCGAACTCTGCTTCGTAACCAGCCTCGATATAGGTTGACCAAGCGCGTTTCGCTTTTACGTCACCATTACTGTACTCCTTATAGTACACGTCGTTTCCGGCAACCATCATGTGCCAGTCCACGTAGAGACCTTTGGCTTTGCAGAAATCACCAAAACGGAGTCCGACCATTACCTCGGTCTGGCTACCACCATCGTCCTCCAGTTTGGAGAAGAACGGAGTGCCGCCAAAATAGTAGTAATGAGTCATTCCAAGAGCAAGACCGTACACACGGAGGTTCACGGAGAAGTCCACTTCGGGAACGAAATAGGTGTTCGGGTTCATGTCATTCTCATCGGGATTCGGACGACCTTTGCGGAACACCCAGTCCGATGCACCAACATTACCCCACACATTGACATCGAACTGCACTTTATCGGCAAGCGATACGAAACCGACCGATACGCTTGGTTGCAGACTCAAACCACCATTGTAGAGACCACGCCAGATATAGGAACTAACTACCTCTGCTCCGGCTTCATAGGTGAAACGAGCTTTCGGGCTGCTTTCTTCAGCCATTACTGTTGCCGCCATGAGAACAGCGGCAAAAAGAGTAAAAAATTTCTTCATTGTTTGTACCAAAAATGTTTGTTATTGTTATTTATTTTATTTGAGAAAAACTCCAAATGTTAAGTTGGCATTGACGGACTGGTTGCCCGGATTCTTCGGATGCCATTCGACCGAGGACTTGTCCTCCGAGATATAATACGGGTTGATCATCAGTTGCCCCTTGAGCATGAGTCCCAAGTACTTGTTCAGCGTCCAATTTTTGCGCAAGGAGATGTCAATGTTGACGACTGCAAAATCACCTCTAAAAGAAGTGTAGCGACTCTTCCAAGGCGTCATGCCGAGTGCTCCTCTCAAGCTGAGATCATAAGGCAGAGCTTGCGTATAACTGATTTCCAGATAGGAAGAGTACGCTCTTTTGAGATTGCCGTTGGCATCGATATATCCATCGGCAGCGGAGACGCGTGTCCCCCACAAGATACTCAACGGTATTTTGCTGCTGAGGGTATATCGGAGATTGAGCTCGAGACGGTTGCCTTTGTCCGCATAATTGGCGAAATCAAAGAATCCGCAGTTGAAATTATGGACATAGAGCATATAGAGATTCAGTCCCCAACGGTTGAAACCGAGCGAGAGATCGACCTCGGGCTGAAACGTACGGAACGTCCAGTCCGTGACGCCGATGTTCCACCACATGTTGAAATAGAGTCCACCGTAACCGACGCTGGCATCCAATTGGATGTTCGCAGCTCCGGAATACTGTCCTCTCCAGAGATAAGCAGTTTGTAGAACCGCTTTGCCGTCATAGGTAAAACCGACGGGTTTAGAATAGTCATCAAACCACCGATTCTCTTTAGGCTGCTGTTCGGAATCGGTCTCGGTCTCTTGCGCACATGCGCGTGCGTTAAATAAAAAAGGTAATACTCCGACGCAAAGCGCCAGAGTGATTACCTTCTTCATCATTACCTTAGCCATTTGTGCTTAAAGTGCATTTTGTGCTTCCCATGCACGGCGCAAGGCAGCCTCCAGAATGCGGGTATTGCTGAACTCAACGATACCACCCTCCGGACCTGCTTCCATGTGATAGTCAGCGTTACCTTCACCATTGAAATACGCTCTCACCTCTTCACCGGTAATACCGAGCTCAGCGGCGATAGCGTCCATACTGCCATGAGGAAGACTGTCTTTTACTGCACGAAGGCGATTAAATGTCGTACGCATAGTTGTGTTGTGTTTTTATATGATTTATGAATGTTAATTAGTCATTTTTACAAAATCGGTGCAAATTTACTACTTTTTTTTGATATATGCAAATAATTATGCATTTTTTGCGAAAAATAATTTTTATTGCCCTAATATTTGCGTATGTCGCGAAAAAAGCGTAACTTTGCAGCGCATAAGTGTGCGTCCTATTGAAATGAAACAAACTATTCCTATTATAGCGCTGATCATCTCTATGGTGATTTGGTCAGTAAGCGGTATTGCTATCAAGCATGCACTCGTCGTTCTACCTCCGTTTACGATGATTGTGATGCGGTTTGTACCGGCTGTTCTGTTGATGTTGATTATTGGTATTATTTGTCGCCATCATTCGTTGTTCTGTCTGCAAAAGATGGATTTGCGCGATTTGCCGCTTTTCCTTATTGCCGGAACGTGTCAACCGTTTTTGTACTATCTGTTGGAGACGTACTCGTACGCTGCGCTCAACAGTCCGACGATAGCGGAGACGCTGCTATCCACCAGTCCGTTGCTCAGTCCTATTTTTGCGGCTGTTTTATTAGGCGAACGGGTGACAAAATATAATATATGGGGTATTCTCATCTCTACTATTGGCGTTTTTGTATTAACGTTAGCCGGTGGAACGGATTATTCGATAGGCAGTTATTGGGGTGTGTTGTTGGCTTTTGCAGCCGTTTCTGCGGCGGTAGTGGACTCGATTATGATGCGCAAAGCACCGCTTAGATACAGTTCGCTTTCTTTTGTTTTTTATACCCAGCTCATCAGTTTGATGTACTTTATTCCTATCTGGTGGATAAAAGAAGGACCGGAGGCGATAAACAATTTGCAATTTACCATTCACCATTCACAATTAATGACTGCGCTGGGATGTGTGGCGTACCTGACTGTATTTGCAAGCGTGACGGCGTTTATTTTGTTCTGCTATGCGCTTCGTCAAGTAGGCGTGACACAAGCCAATGCGTTCAATAATATCCGTCCTGCTTTTACGGCACTTTGGATGTTTCTTTTCTTTGATGAAATACTGCCTTGGGCGAAGTGGTTAGGCATCGTATTCATCATTTTTGGCCTTTTTATATGCCAAAAGCAAGAAAAAAAGCATAATTATTGAATAATATTTGCATATACGAAATAAATTTCGTAATTTTGTGCGCTTTTTTGAATATAACAAACATTTAATATGAATTATTTGAATACTTCTTTTGGCGACCTGCTGTTCATCATGTTCTTGGTGGGTTTTGTAGTGTTCGTATCGCTTTATTTTGTCGATGCAGGCTATGGTAAGATGCGTTCCGAGAAATGGGGACCGTCTATGAACAACAAAGCGGGATGGCTTCTGATGGAGTGCCCGGTGTTCTTCGTGGTGTGGTATGAGTATTTCAAGGCAATTGGCAGTCCGGATCCGGTAGTGTCTGAGGCTGTGAAGAATGCGCCGTATTGGTTGTTCTTCCTGTTCTTTGAGTTCCATTATTTCCAGCGATCGTTTATCTTCCCGTTCTTGCTCAAAGGTAAGAGTAAGATGCCGTTTGCGATTATGATCCTGTCGGTAGTATGGAACCTGATCAATGGATATATACAGGGTTATTTCCTGTTCCATATTGCTCCGACTGATCCGTACTACTCGCAGTTGTACACCTCGTCATGGCTGACTGATCCGCGTTTCATCATCGGAACGGTGATTTTCTTCACGGGATGGATCATCAATATGCATTCCGACTACGTGATACGTCATCTGCGCAAACCCGGCGACACGAATCACTATCTGCCGAAAAAGGGAATGTACCGATTTGTGACGAGTGCCAATTATTTGGGTGAGATCACGGAATGGCTTGGTTTTGCTATTCTTACTTGGTCGTTTGCCGGATTGCTGTTCTTCTGGTTCAGTTGCTGCAACCTCGTGCCTCGTGCCAATTCGATTTATCATAAGTACGAGGAGGAGTTCCCCGATGAGTTTGACCGCAAGAAACTGAAACGTATTATTCCGTTTATTTATTAGTCGTTAGTCGATAGTCGATAGTCGTTAGTCGATAGTCCAAAATATGGCACATAATTATAAAGAATTAGAAGTTTGGAAGCGCGCTATGTCGATTGCTAAGTCGATATATACGATGACTAAGAAGTTTCCTATCGATGAAAAGTTTGGACTTACGTCTCAAATTCAAAGGGCGGCAGTGTCTATCGCCTCCAACATTGCAGAAGGAGCAGGACGAGGAACGGATAAAGATTTCGTTCATTTCCTAAATATTGCGTTAGGATCTGCTTTTGAGGTAGAAACCCAGGTTCTTTTATCTTTAGATTTGGGATATTTATCCAATGAAGATAGTAAAGATATATTAGATAATATTCGCGTGATTCAACCACAATTGAATGCATTAATCAAAAAATATGGAGAAATTATTCTATGAAAAATAATACCAATGAGGCATTGGCGGACCAACGACAAACGACCAATGACCAACGACTATTTACCCCGTTTCAATTGGGACCCATTACATTGCGGAATCGAATCATCCGTTCTGCAGCCTTTGAGAACATGGCGCGACATAATGCACCGACCAAGGAATTGCAGGACTATCACGTCTCCGTAGCGCGTGGTGGAGTTGGCATGACGACTGTTGCCTATTGCGCTGTGGACTTGAGCGGCGTGTCGTTTGACGGTCAGCTCTATGTCCGTCCGGAGATCATTCCCGATATGAAAAAGATGACCGACGCTATTCATGCGGAGGGCGCGAAAGCCAGTATCCAGTTGGGACACTGCGGTAATATGACGCATATCTATACTTGTCATTGTATACCGGTGAGTGCAGATACGTGGTTCAATCTCTATAGTCCGACGATCCATCGCCGTCTCAAAGTGGCGGAGATCAAGAACCTCGTTAAGAAATTCGGCGAGGCGGTGGACTGGGCGCGTGAGTGCGGTTTTGACTGCGTGGAGATACATGCAGGACACGCCTATCTCATCTCGCAGTTCATTAGTCCGCGTACGAACCACCGTCATGACGAGTACGGAGGCTCTTTTGAGAACCGCGTACGATTCATGAACGAGATCCTCGACGAGGTGATGGTTCATGCGAAAGACGATATGGCGGTAGTGGTCAAGACCAATATGTGGGATGACTGCTGGCATGGTGTCAGCGTTGAAGAGGGTATCAAAGTAGCCAAAGAGATAGCCAAGCACAAGGTGCATGGTATCGTTCTCTCCGGCGGAACCGTGAGCCGTTCGCCAATGACTATCCTTGGCGGCGCTATGCCGTACAAGACCTTGGCGCACTATATGAACATGAAATCATTCTGGTGGCTCAAGGCGGCACTTAATATCCCGGGTGTAGCTGCTATCATGACGCCGACCGTGCCTTTCAAAGAGCTCTATTTCATGGAGAAAGCAAAGATCTTCCAGAAAGAGATCACCGACACGCCTCTTATTTATGTCGGCGGCGTGCAGAGCGGAGATAACTGCCAGCAGATCATGGACGAGGGTTTTGACCTGTTCCAGATAGCGCACGTGCTCATTAAGGATCCGGATTTTGTGAAGCATGTGCAGGAGAACCCGCATTACCATGCCGGTTGCGGACGATCCAACTACTGTGTGGGACGTATGTACTATGAAATGTCACGAGTGTGTGGAGCGTGACGGAGAGGTGATTGCCCCGCGTCTCAAGAAAGAGATCGCGCAATTGGAGGCGAATGCCAAGAAATCGATTGAACAACAAAAAGCCGGTAAATAAGATGATCGCTTTAGTTACGGGAGCCAGTAGCGGTATAGGACTGCAGTATGCTACTCAGTTGGCACGCGATTACCGATGCGACCTGCTGTTGGTCAGCAATCAGGAGAAGGAACTCGCGCAAGTGGCAACCGATTTGGCTGCGCAATACGGTGTCCAGACGGTAGCACATTATGCGGATCTCAGTCAGACGGATGCCGCGGAGAAACTCCATGCATGGTGTCATGAGCAGGGCTACACGGTAGATATACTCATCAACAACGCCGGTGTGTTCTTCTTTAATCCGTATTGCGAGACTCCGCTCAAGCGGATTGACCTCATGCTGCAACTGCATGTGAATACGGTAGCCAAACTGACACGTCTTTTTGCCGAGGATATGTGCCAACGCGAGTTGACGGCGGAAGAGGCATCCTCGCGTATATGCGGGCACAAGCGCATGCGCGGGTACATTCTTAATATGAGTAGCATGTCGGCTTGGATGGCGATGCCGGGTATTCAGACCTATAATGCCACCAAAGCGTTTATCTATAATCTCTCCAAATCCATCTGGTACGAACTCAAACCGCATAACGTAGGAATCACGGTAATGGCTCCGGGAGCTGTGGATACAGAGTTATTCGGTTTGGCGCCTAAATGGAGAAAGATAGCTGTCAGCCTGACGGCTTCTATACCGCCGGAGAAACTGGTCAAACGGGCTTTGCGGAATATGTTCCGTAACAAGAAAGCGGACACTCCGGGCTTCCTGAACTGGCTGAGTACGCCGCTGTTGAAACATACACCGGACTGGATACTCTTTTTTGCTCAAAAGAAATTATCGCAATTTATGCATTGATACCTATGAAACGATTGTTCTTATTTCTCACAGTCAGCGTATTAGCTCTGGCGGTAAACGCAAATGACATCGCCTACACGGCTGATGACGTGACGATTTTCCCGAATCCTGAACGCGGTTTTACCGACGAGTTAGGAGGAGATTTTGCTCTGACGGATTCCAAGAATCATGTGGTGCAACCGGTAGAAGACTGGTATTGGGACGAAGAGGACGAAAACTATCCCGAGCGTAAAAACCAGTCCCTCGTTATGCTGATGTATTACCTCAAGAACTACAAGACCAAAGATTTGTCGAACAAAATCTTGCAGGGCTTCAATGAGGATATGCAGATCCTTCGTAACCATGGGTTCAAATGCGTGCTGCGTTTTGCTTATGACTGGAGTAGTAAGACCGATGCTACGCTTTCGTGGGCACAACGCCATCTGGAGCAACTGACGCCGTATTTGGAGTCCAATAAGGATGTTATTTTTGCCCTTGAAGCCGGTTTCGTAGGTCGTTGGGGCGAGTGGTATTATAGCAGTAATTACGGTAATGAGACTCAGGAACTGACTTCTAACCGTCGCACTCTGCTGCAGTCGTTGATTAGTGCTTGTCCGTCGGGTCGTTTCCTGTTGGTGCGCTATCCGCTGATCAAACTGTCGTATTTAGGTGATGAAATACCGCTTGATTCTGCACAAGCTTATTCCTCTTCTGCACGTGCCCGTATCGGTCATCATAATGATGCGTTCCTCAATGCATGGGGTAATGATGGTACGTATGGTCGTAATGGTGACGGACCGGATGATGATCCTATTTTGCGTAACTACATCGCTCAAGAAACGCTTTATGTGCCTAATGGTGGCGAGACGAATGTGGAGGAGAATCCGTTGGCAAGCATCGTTGCGCAATACGACACTACTATGACGGAGTTGCGTCGGTATCATTGGACTTTCTGCGGTTCGCAATATGCAGAAGAAGTGACGAATGTATGGCGTACGAATGGTGCTTTTGCGGAGATGGAACGCGTGTTGGGATATCGTTTCCAGTTGATTACTGCTACGTTGCCGGATGTTGCTGAAACCGGTAGAGAGATGCGCGTGCAACTGAGATTGCGTAATGTGGGATGTGCGCCCTTATATAACGAACGTCATGCGTATATCGTTCTGAAGAATGGTAACTCCGAGTACCGTGTTCAGTTGGCTTCTGATCCTCGTCGCTGGTTGCCGAACGGAGCAGAGACGACGATAGATGAGACCCTGACGTTGCCGGATAATATGCCGGAAGGTACGTATCAGCTCTATCTGTATCTGCCGGATGTAGCAGAGACCTTAGCTTCTGATCCGCGCTATGCGGTTCGTTTTGCCAATACCAATGTTTGGGATGCAACGACAGGTATGAATAGCCTGAACGCCTCTGTCTTGGTATCTGTCCCGTCTGATTTGGATCATGCGGCGGCGGTTTCTCGTCCGGCTAAGATGATCCGTGACGGAAAGGTGTTCATTCTGCGTGACGGCAAACGCTACTCCTTGACAGGACAGGAGCAAACGCAATACTAATTAGCAATAAAATAAATACAAGATATGAAAGTAAACTACTTAGAGTCCCGTCATATTGGACTCACCCCTGAGGATGAAAAACAAATGTTGAAAGCCGTTGGCGCCGAGTCGTTGGACGCTTTGGTTCGCGAGACGATGCCTGCGGATATCTTGCTGCCGGAACCTATCGAACTGGACGAACCCTATACGGAGCAGCAGCAACTGGAGGTAGCGGATACGCTTCTGTCCCAAAATGAACCGGCTCGTTCGTATATCGGACGCGGTTGGTATGGTACGATCACTCCGGCTGTCATTCGTCGCAATGTATTGGAGAATCCCGTTTGGTACACCTCGTACACGCCGTATCAGGCTGAGGTGAGTCAGGGACGTCTGGAAGCTTTGTTTGTTTTCCAGACCATGATCAGCGATTTGACCGGTCTGCCGCTGGCTAACTGCTCGTTGCTGGATGAAGCGACAGCGGCTGCTGAGTCGGTTACGATGATGCGCAACCTGCGGACCCGTGAGCAAGTGAAAGCCAACGTGCGTAAGGTCTTTGTGGACGAGAAGATTTGGCCCAATACGCTGTCTGTGCTGCGTACTCGTGCTGCCGGTCAGGATATTGAGATAGTAACCGGCAGTTATGCGGATTTTGAACCGAATGCAGAGTTCTTTGGTGCTTTGGTTCAATGGCCGAATGCAGATGGCGCTATCGAAGATTATGAGACCTTCATCGACGATTGTCATGAGGCAGGACTCAAAGTGACGGTAGTAGCTGATCTGATGGCTTTGGCGCTCCTCAAACCGCTGAAGGCAGATATCATGTGCGGTACAGCACAGCGGTTTGGTCTGCCGATGGGCTTTGGTGGTCCGACTGCCGGATATATGGCTACGAAAGACGAGTACAAACGTGATATGCCGGGACGTATCATCGGACTGAGTAAAGATAAATACGAGCATCCGGCTTATCGTCTGGCACTCCAGACCCGTGAGCAGCATATCAAACGTGAGAAAGCCACTTCGAACATCTGTACAGCAGAGGCGCTTTCGGCTATGATGGCGGGATTCTATGGCGTTTATCATGGCGCACAAGGTATCCGCGAGATAGCGGAAGGTATCCACGGCAAGGCGGTGTACCTGAGTGAGATGCTTCAGGCGTATGGTTACAACCAAGAGAACGCGGAGTTCTTTGATACGCTCAAGATCACGCGGGACGAAGAGGGTTGGATCGATGATCTGCGCGAATTGGCGGAAGAGAAGGGTATCAACCTCTATTATGATCCGCAAGGCTGGGTTGGACTCTCTATCGATGAGACCGTGGACGGCTGCGATATGAATGACCTGATTGAGATCTTTGCAGACGCATCGGATAACATGGCGCAACTGGAGGATTCCGACGAGGCGTTCGAAGGACTCTGGGCGATTGACGAGAGTCGTGTCCGCGAGCTGGATTATATGCAGGCTCCGGTCTTCCAACTCTATCATACGGAGACCGAACTGATGCGTTATATCAAGCGTCTGGATCGCAAGGATATATCGTTGGCTACATCGATGATTCCGTTGGGTAGCTGTACGATGAAACTGAATCCGGCAGCGGCGATGATTCCTATTACGTTTGCTGCTGCGATGAATGTGCATCCATTGGCTCCGGCTGAGCAGACCGTTGGTTATGAGACGATTATGGAGCAGTTGAAGGAACAGCTGTGCGCTATCACCGGTTTTGATGCTTGTACCTTACAGCCGACTTCAGGAGCCGCAGGCGAATATACAGGTCTGGTGGTTATCCGCGAGTATCTGAAACGTCAAGGTCAAAGCCAACGCAAAGTGCTTCTCATTCCGGCTTCGGCTCACGGTACGAATCCCGCATCTTGTGTGCAGGCCGGTTTCACGCCTTGCGTAGTCAAGTGTGACGAGTTGGGAAATACCGATCTGGCGGACTGGAAAGCGAAAGCCGAGGAGAACAAAGAGGTGCTTGCCGGATGTATGATCACGTATCCTTCTACGCATGGTATCTTCGAGCAAGCAATCCGCGAGATGATTGATGCTATCCATTCCAATGGTGGCTATGTCTATATGGATGGTGCGAATATGAATGCTCAGATAGGGTGGACGAATCCGGCGTTTATTGGAGCCGATGTGTGCCACCTCAACCTGCATAAGTCGTTTGCTTCGCCTCACGGAGGCGGCGGACCGGGAGCTGGAGCAGTATGCTGTACGGAGAAGATGGCTGATTGCCTGCCTACGGATGATGCCAACCGTGTATCGTCGGCTCTCTATGGAAATGCTAATATGGCGCTTATCTCGTGGGGCTATATCGCTATGATGGGAGCCGAAGGACTCCGTCATGCTACTGCAGCGGCTATCTTGTCTGCTAACTATATGGCTTCTCGTCTCAAAGACGCATACGGCATCGTCTATACAGGTGTGACGGGTAGAGTAGGACACGAACTGATTCTCGACTGCCGTCAGTTCCACGCTATCGGAATCACCGAGGCAGATATCGCTAAGCGTCTGATGGACTTCGGTTATCATGCGCCTACGCTGTCGTTCCCTGTTCATGGTACGCTGATGGTAGAACCGACCGAGAGCGAGTCGCTGCAAGAGATTGACCGTTTCTGCGATGTGCTGCTTCAGATCCGTCAGGAGATAGCCGATATCGAGTCTGGTAAAGCCGACAAGACCGATAATGTGCTGCTGAATGCGCCTCACCCGGAATACGAAGTAGTAGCAGACGAGTGGAATCATGCTTACTCTCGTCGTCAGGCTGCGTATCCGACGGAGTGGGTAGCTCAGACGAAGTTCTGGTGTCCGGTAGGACGTGTAGACAATGGTTTCGGAGATCGTAATCTCGTAGCTCGTTTCTGAAATCTGAATTCTGAATTCTGAATTCTGAACTCTGACATCTGACATCTGAACTCTGTTAGGCCATGCTTCGTTACAGTAAACTGGTTAATCCACATAACGAATCGCACTCTTACGTCCGGACGATTTTCGAGTACCTGATTATCTTTCTCGGTATCGCTCCGATGGCGTTGATGGTGAACTGGGTGTTGTTGCCGCATGCGTTTGTAGGCGGTGGACTGACGGGTATCTGTTCGGCGATCTATTATATCACCGAAGGGATGTTCCCGTCCCTTTTCCCGGAGTACGGTGGTGCTATACCCGTGTGGCTGACGACTTTCGTCTTCAATGCGGTATTGTTGCTTATCGCCGGTCTGACGGTCGGTTGGCGTTTCTGTGTTCGCACGATGATGGGCGTGGCAGCGATTACTTTTTGGTATCGCGTCATTCCCATCTTACCGCAACCGATTATTGATGATCCGTGGTTAGGAGCTATCATCGGAGGTTTCGTGTTTGGACTCAGTCTGGGCTGTGTATTGACGGTCAATGGATCGTCGGGAGGAACGGATATTGTGGCTATGATTGTCAATCATTACCATGATATATCCTTGGGAAATATCATGCTGTTATGTGATATTTTGATTATCGCCTCTGCTTTCTTCCTGCCTCTGCCCGAGTCGATGAAGATAGAAGGCGAGAATCCGCTCTATCTGCAAATCAAACGCGTCTTATACGGTGTATGTATGACCGTTTCTTATACGGCAGCAGTCGATTGGCTGATGGCGCGTATACATCGTTCTGTCCATTTCCTCATTTATTCTTCCAAATACGATGAGATCGCAACAGCCATCAATACGACGGTGAACCGTGGAGTCACGGTGTTGGATGGAACCGGTTGGTATTCGAAGAAGTCCGTGAAGGTAATTTCCGTACTGGTTCGCAAGCCCGAGAGTTCGTTGGTGCTTAGTATTGTGGACGAGATTGATCCCAATGCTTTGGTGTCCATTGCGGATGTTAGAGGCGTCTTTGGCTCCGGTTTTGACAAGATAAAAGCCAAATAAGTATCTTTTTTGCAAAAAAAATGCGGATTTATTTGCGTATGTCAAAAAAAAGCAGTACCTTTGCACCCGCTTTTCGAAAATTGAAATAAGTAGGACTCCCGAAAATTTCTAATTTTAGGGAAGAGGAGGGAACACGACCATTACATTTGTTACGTAGTAACTTAATCATGGATCGTCGTTACCGACGAGGAGAGTTGTCTGAGTGGTCGAAAGAGCCGCACTCGAAATGCGGTATACGCATTACGTCGTATCGGGGGTTCGAATCCCTCACTCTCCGCAAAGCGAAGAGCTCGGGAAACCGGGTGATTGGCTGAAACGATAAACGGAAGTCCATTGGGCTTCCGTTTATTATTGGGCGATAGGTCTGACATAAAGAGCTCGCTCTTATATGGCGGACATAGCGGACAATAATAGCAGACACATCGTGTCGTTTAGTTTCAGTTAATCATCCGGTTTCCCGTGCTCTCGCTTTGCCCCGGATGCCGCCGGCAGGCTTTAGGGTTTTCGAGGTGGGATTGCCAAAGGCAATGTCGGTGCCCTCGAATCCCTATGAGAGCCTTCTCAACCCCCGATCGGTGGGTTCTTATCTCGCTTCGCTCGAACGATTATTACTCATCTGCGTTATGCTACGTTCCATAATCGTCCTTGCCGCTTATGGGTAGCATATACGCATATTTCGTAATTTTCGAATCCCTCAGCCTTTGTCTTTTTTTCGCACTACAATCTTATTCCATGGTACATACCAGATAATAAACCAACCGGCAATAACGACGATATAAAGAACTATCACCATAGGAGTAAAAGTTATGCCACTCTGGTTAGAGAAGTTAAATAACGTGTGGAAACAAGCACAAGCAACAAGACTTTTCGTATCGCGGGCAATGCAACCGATTCCCCACGTACCCAACAAAAGGACAGCTAAGAATATTAGGCTACCCATATTGAAACCTATTGAGATATGCCAGAAAAACCACATGAGTCCAATGATGAGCACGCGCCAGATTGTATTCAATTCTTTCAGCTCCCCTTGCAGATAGCCTCGCCAACCAACCTCTTCAAGAAATGAATAAAAGACAAAACCAAGCAAGGTAAAACTCAGTTCACGATTGAGAAAAAAGCACAGACAGAACGGCAACAATACAGTCAATATGGATTTCCAAACAGATGTGCCCGTTATTGAGCAATAGAATTTTCGCTTAAAGACGAGTACTGCGATGATTGCTCCCAAACAAGGACCAATGCCACGTGCCCAATTCCATAGCCATGTTACGTACGTATAGGTATCGAGGTCTTGGTATTTCAATGCCAGCGCACGTACAATTACTGCAATTACATAGAACAAAGCGATTGCCATCCATCTATTTTTGGACTCTTTTGTTCCCATAGGTATCATGTCAAACCATCAGATCACAAGCGTGTAAACGCTTTATTTCAACATGTTCGCGCACGCTTGCGCAATCTCCTGTTTTACGTCATGGAGAGGGGCAATTTACCTTATGCGGCTTTCAACAAGTCAAGCACAGAATAGATGCGACTCATGTGCTCGAAGGTAAAGTACTGGTCGTCCAGAATCATCCATTCATTCCGCCTCTTAACAGATAAATGTTGGATGTCTGGGAACATAGACACCGGAACAATGATTTCACGCCCGTCTGTCAGTTTTGCGGAAAACTTACCACGCTGAACTGTGAAATCTAATGATTTAATACCTAATGTTACATTTGGAATCTTGCACATAATTGTTCCTCCTTATTTTTCAATATTTTTTGGCTGCGGTTTCTCTCCACGGAAAGTCTTCGAAATTTGATCATTTAGAAGCTCCCAGTGCCGATCAATCGCCGCTACTATCATGTTATTCTCTTTGGCCGTTAGCTCAGATTCTGCAATCTCTATACATTTCTCGCCGTTTTTCTCAATCCATATTTTTGCAACCGAACGTAGATGCCGACTACCTTTCTTAAAAACATGAATATGACGACGATTGTCATTTACATCTAAAGGAATGGCCACGAGTATAAATGTCTTCAAAAAAGCTAACTGTCCCATAAGCTTTGCAACTTTCGGCTGCAAAGTTACTGTTTTTTTTCGATATATGCAAGCATTTTGAAATAAATCAATCGAAAATCTTCAAATTTGCGCCAACATATCTCGAAATCAGGATAAGTATGGTCCAAATACGGACGTATATCGGTGTTATCACGAGGGTATCCTAGACCTTAGCCGTACTCATCCTGTACTCTCCGTGTACTCTCATGCTTAGGTGATGCTAAGGATTCGGTAAGCACTTAGTAAGGTTAATGAATAAGGAATGAATAAATAATATATAAGGAATATATAAGCTTTTCCGGTCTGAAAATGCCTGAGAGGTATAATAAAAAAATGACATGACACTTTTGACACTTTTGGCACTTTCTATCTTTTTGATAGTAGAGCCATGATTTACAAGTATCAAAATGTTAATGATCGAACGGAAAAAATAGGGTATTATTGACATTTTGAAAGAAAGTGCCAAAAGTGTCAAAGTGCCAATGCAAATTTTTATAGTTCAAAATGACTTTTCCTAAAATTAGTAGACAGTTTTTTGATTATTTTCCTAAGTTAGTAGACACTCTTCCTAACTTTGTTGACACTTTCCTAAAAAAGTAGACAATCATCCTAAATTAGTTGACAGTGCCGATTGCAACTATGCAAAAAAAATTGAAAAATTTGTTACTACGAACCCATATACCAATAAGAATGTAACTCCCGTCACTCGGAAGAGTGGGCGGGAGTTATATATAGTTAAGAGGTCCTTTATAAAGCGAAAACAGTCGTCATCACGACGCCTGTTTTTCTAAGGTATTAGTCTGTTTATTTAAGGTACAAAAAGATTGGTCTTCATCAAGTGCCATTTGCTCATTTACAAGTGGCTATTTTGTAAAGTGGACTTGTCAATTTTCAAATCCGGTGCAAAGGTACTGCTTTTTTTTTATATGACCAAATCTTTTTATATGTTTTATAGCATATATCGTCAAAAAAAAACTCATTTTTCACTAAAAAGGGCATTTTTGAACTATAAATTTATAATCTTTCCAATTCAATGACTTCTAAATTATCAATTTTGAAACCATCGATGGTAAAGCGCAAAAGCGTTTGGCAGGGTTGCCATCCTTGCTTTCCGGCCGCTCCCGGATTCATGGTGAGGAACTTATAAAGTGGATCGTATTGCACCTTCAGAATATGGCTATGACCGCAGACAAATAAGTCGATGAGGTCGCTGGTCGCTGGTCGTTGGTCGTTAGTCGATTGAGTTTTTGCTTCCAAACTTTTGCGGAACCACGGAATGAGCCAAGGGTTATAATGTCCGGGATAGCCGCCAATATGGGTCATAAAGACGTTGACATCTTCCACCCGGAAACGGTAGAACTCCGAAAGCGAATAGCGCACATCGCCGGAGTCCATATTGCCAAAGACAGCCCTTGTGGGTTTGAACTCACGAAGACGATGAAGTACCATGTCGGAGCCGATGTCTCCGGCATGCCAAATCTCATCTACATCCTTGAAATGCTCAAAGATGCGTTTGTCCAACAAACCGTGAGTATCGGATAAAATGCCTATTCTTGTCATTAGTCGTTGGTCGTTAGTCGTTAGTCGTTGGTCATTTCTTTGTGAGGCGGTCTATTGTGAAGATGGCTCCTATGATAGCAATAATAGCAATCGAAACAAAGAAGACTACATCGCGGAGATCTAAGACACCGCGGGAAAGGGAAGAGTAGTGGTCTTGGAAAAGCACCCAATACAACACAAAGCAACTCAATGCGGCACAGATGAAACAAACGATCTGACTTTTGCTGAAAGTCGCGCAAAGCAAACCGATTGCCATGAACGTGCTGCTCAAGAGGATCAAGCCGATGAACGAACCCAAGAATGCTCCGCTATCCAGATTACCCATCGGTTCAGCCATGTATGCTACCACAAAATAGTGTACAAAACATGGCAGCAGACCGATTAACACTAACGTCCATGCCGCAAAATACTTACCGAGCATAATACGTGTTAGCGAGACGGGTTTGGTGCGAATAAGATCCCAAATGCCTGACTGTCGCTCTTCGGATAGTAAGCGCATCGTCAAAGCAGGACAGAGCAGCATGAAGAGCCACGGACTCAATTGGAACAATCCGTCCACTTGGGCATACCCGGAATCAATGATGTTCCATTGCCCGGGTATCACCCAAAGGAAGAGACTGATTGCCAATTGGTAAAGCCCAATAACGATGTACGCAATCGGCGTAGAGAAATAATATGATAATTCCTTGCGGAACATTTGAGATTTGAAATTTGAGATTTAATGTTTCACTTCAAGGTCTTTGTTGACCGGGGTTTTCGGGAAGAAGAGCCAGAAAGCGATGGCAACGACGAGGGCAAAGCATGCAAAGATGTACCAGGCTTGTTTCCAACCATCCCAAATAGCGAGCGGTCCTTGCGAGGTGACTTCCTCTGCCATGACGAGTTTATTGACAATCGCTTGCGCTGAGAGCGTTCCGATAGTAGCTCCTAAACCGTTGGTCATCATCATAAAGAGACCTTGTGCCGACGAACGCTGTGCTTCTTCGGTCTCCTGATCGACATAAAGCGCACCGGAGATATTGAAGAAATCAAAGGCGAAGCCGTAAACAATACAACTGAGCACGAACAAGATCACACCCGGCATACCCGGATCACCTGCTCCAAAGAAACCAAAGCGGAATACCCAAGCAAACATCGCCATGAGCATGACGTTCTTGATACCGAAGCGTTTGAGGAAGAACGGAATAGCAAGGATACAGAGTGCCTCGCAGATCTGCGAGATGGAGATGAGGATGTTAGCGTGCTGTACACCGAACGTATTCGCGAATTCTTCGATAGCACCAAACGAGGTAATGAAGGGGTTGGCATAGCTGTTGGTCACTTGCAGACACATACCGAGCATCATCGAGAAGATGAAGAAAAGCGCCATCTTCTTTTGTTTGAAGAGCGTAAAAGCTTTGAGACCCAGTGCTTCTACGAGATCCACAGATCCTTCTGTCTTATTGATCTCACAAGCCGGAAGGGTGAGCGAATAAGCCGCCAAGAGAATACTCAGACCACCGGAAACGACAAACTGCCAAGGCGTAGCTTGGAAACCGAGCAGGTCAATACACCACATAGTGGCGATGAACCCCACAGTTCCGAACACACGAATAGGTGGGAAGTCCTTGACCGTGTCCATTTTAGCTTTTACCAAGGCATTGAAAGCCACCGAGTTCGTCAGCGCGATGGTCGGCATGAAGAACGCTACAGAGATGGTGTAGAGCGAGAAGAGGGTAGCGAACTGCACATCTTCTGCCGTATAGGCATAGAGACCTGCAGCGCACATGAAGATACCCGCTAAGGCGTGGCAAAGACTGAGGGTCTTTTGCGCCTGAATCCAACGATCCGCCACAATACCCATCAACGCAGGCATGAAAAGGCTGACGATACCTTGGATAGAGTAGAACCATCCGATGTGATGACCCATACCTTGTTTGAAAAGGTACGTTCCCATTGAGGTTAAGTACGCGCCCCACACAGCGAACTCCAAGAAGTTCATAACGATGAGGCGGATTTGAAGTGATCTGTTTTTCATATTGTTTTGTTTTTGTTGTTTGCTAGTCTCTATAGTCTCTCTAGTCTCTCTAGTCTTCTAGAACTCGCTCGTGAAATGGAACGTGATATGTTTGTAGTCCTGTTGCGCCATGGAAAGGACATAAGCGGAGTCCGCCATGAAGACATCACGGCCTTCTTTGTCCGTAGCCATATACTGCGCTTTACGTTTCTTGAACATGTCCAGCTCGGCATCGTCGTCGGACTCAATCCAGCAGGCTTTGTACATCTGGAGCGGTTGCCATTTGCATTTAGCTTGGTACTCGTGTTCAAGGCGGTATTGGATAACCTCGAACTGGAGTTGTCCCACTGTTCCGATGATCTTACGACCGTTAAGTTGGCTCACAAAGAGCTGCGCTACGCCTTCATCCATGAGTTGGTTGATACCCTTATCGAGCTGTTTCTGCTTCAAGGGGTCGGCGTTGTCAATGTATTTGAACATCTCCGGCGAGAAGGACGGAAGACCTTTGAAATGCAAGTGTTCGCCGGAAGTGAGTGTGTCTCCGATCTTGAAGTTTCCGGTATCGGGCAGACCCACTACATCTCCTGCAAACGCTTCATCAACCGTCTCTTTCTTTTGCGCCATGAAGCAGGTCGGAGCAGCAAAACGCATCTGTTGATCCTTGCGCACGTGATAATAATAGGTGTTGCGCAGGAACTTACCGGAACAGATCTTGAAGAACGCGATGCACGAGCGGTGGTTCGGATCCATGTTCGCGTGGATCTTAAAGCAGAAGGCTGTGAACTTATCTTCCATCGGTTCTACAGTACGCTCTTCGGCGGTAACAGGAAGAGGTGAGGGTGCATTCTCTACGAGAAAATCAAGGAGTTCTTGCACACCGATGGTCTTGTATGCTGAACCGAAAAAGACAGGTGCAAGATCACCACGCAGGTATGCTTCTTTGTCAAACTCCGGATATACACCATCAATCATTTCAAGGTCTTCCTCCAGTTTCGGAGTAAGTTCTGACGGGCGATTGTTGAGCGCGAAGACAGACTCGAATTTCAATCCTTGTCCGTTCGCCCAAGTTACTGGCGTGCAATGAATACCAAGTTCTTTTTCCGCTTCGTCCATGAGATCGAACGGATCTTTACCCTCGCGATCCATCTTGTTCATGAACACCATGACCGGTGTCTTACGCATTCGGCATACTTCCATGAGTCGGCGAGTCTGCGCTTCGACACCTTTCGCGGAGTCGATGACGACGATGGCTGAGTCCACGGCAGTAAGCGTACGGAAAGTGTCTTCCGCAAAGTCTTGGTGACCAGGAGTATCGAGGATGTTGATATGATGGTCGGCGTAGTCGAATCCCATGACGGAAGTGGCTACGGAAATACCACGTTGTTTCTCGATCTCCATCCAGTCCGAGGTGGCAGTCTTGCGGATCTTATTGGACTTGACTGCTCCGGCTACGTGAATAGCACCTCCATAGAGCAGGAGTTTCTCGGTCAAAGTCGTCTTTCCGGCATCCGGGTGCGATATGATCGCAAAAGTGCGACGTTTTAATATTTCGTTTTGATCAGCGGAGGGTAGCATTGAATTTCTCTTCGAATGTTGCCTTTAGGCGGTTCATAATATTCTCGATCTGTGTATCTTTGAGCGTGTTCTCTGCATCTTGGAGGATGAAGGAGAGGGCATAGGATTTCTTGCCTTCTTCGAGGTTCTTACCCTCATAGACATCAAACAGATAGACGTTCTTGAGCAGTTTCTTCTCCGTGGAGAAGGCAGCACGTGCGAGATCCGCGAACTCAACGGCTTTGTCCACGAGGAGCGCAAAGTCACGTTTCACCTCTGGGTATTTAGGCAGGTCGTTGATGACAGCTTTGTATTGTTTGTTCTGCTTGAGCAGTTGGTTCCAATCGAGGTCTGCGTAATACACTTCTTGGTCGATGTCAAAAGCTTTGAGCTGCTTGCGGTTGACGATACCGATGAAGCCGAGTGCCTTGCCGTTAGCGGCTTTGAGGACGAGACCATCCGAGAAGAGTTCGTTCTCCAGACGCTCTACGGTCGTTTTGGAGAGATCGACTCCGAGACGCACAAGGATATTGTTCACATATGCGTGGAGCTGGTAGAATGTGGTTTTCTCTTCCTTGCGTACCCAAGTCTGTGCGGCTTTATTACCGGTGAGCCAAAGACCCAAATGCGGTTCCTCGGAATACTCGACGAGCGAGTTCTCGGGGTTGTGCTCACGTGCAGCAGGATTTGCTTTGTAATGGTAACAGTTACCAAACTCGTAGAACTTGAGGTCGCTGTTCTTACGGTTGGCGTTACGAGCGATGGACTCCAGACCGCCAAAGAGCAGGGTCTGACGCATCACACCGAGATCTTGGCTCAAGGGGTTCATGATCTTGACGCACGTATCGAGCGTCAGTTGGGTCAGCGGCTCGTAGTACGACACTTTGGTAAGCGAGTTATTGAGGATCTCATTGAAGCCCTGTGCGGTGAGTTGCTCTGCAATCTTACGACGCAGTTTCTCGGGATCCGGCTTGAGACCATATGCAAGGCTGGTGTTCAGTTTCTCAGGAAACTCGACATTGTCATATCCATAGATACGGAGAATATCTTCTACGACGTCGCACTCACGCTGTACGTCCACACGGTAACGCGGTACTTCCAACTGCCATGAGTCGCCATGTTTGGCGACTATATTGATCTCCAATGCGTGGAGGATCGTTTCGATCGTGTCCTCACCGATGGCTTTGCCGATAAGAGAGTTGACGCGATTGATGTCAATAGTAACAGGCCACGGCTTGAGAAGCTCAGGAGTGGCGGTATGGTCTAGGATTCCTCCGATGTACTCTGCATTTGAGAGCGTCTTGATCAGGAGAGCAGCCCGTTTGAGGATGTAGAGTGTGTTGCAGGGATCACAACCACGCTCGTAACGGAAAGAAGCGTCCGTCTGGAGCTGGTGACGACGACTGGTCTTGCGGATGGTCACTGGGTCGAAATAGGCTGACTCCAAGAAAATGTTCTTGGTATTTTCGGTTACACCGCTCTCAAGTCCGCCAAAGACACCGGCAATACACATTGCTTCTTCTTTGTTGGCAATCATCAGATCGCGGCTGTCCATCTCACGCTCTACGCCATCGAGGGTAACGAATTTCTCGCCTTGGCGAGCATAGCGAACATGGATCTCGTTGCCCTTTATCTTGTCTGCATCGAAGGCGTGGAGCGCTTGTCCGCACTCGTGGAGGACGAAGTTAGTGACATCGACGATGTTGTTAATCGGACGCAGACCGATAGCGAGCAGGCTGTTCTTGAGCCAATCCGGTGATTCTTTTACCTCCACACCTTTGATATAGAGACCAGAATAACGCGGAGCAGCGTCCGGAGCGTCCACGAAGACGCTTATTGGTCGTTGGTCATTAGTCGTTGGTAGTTGGTCGAATTCCTCTACAGAGGGTTTGGTGAGTGCAACTTCCTGTCCGTGGGCTTTGTAGTACGCATAGAGATCGCGTGCTACGCCGTAGTGAGAAGCGGCGTCGGAACGGTTTGGCGTAATGTCCACCTCGATGATGGTATCGTCCTGCACATTATAATACTCACGTGCGGGCATACCCACGCGCGTATCGGCAGGCAGCACGATGATACCTGCATGGTCGGAACCCACACCGATCTCATCTTCAGCACAGATCATACCAAAGGAATCTTCACCACGCAGTTTGCCTTTCTTGATAGTGAAGGACTGATCTCCGTCATAGAGAACCGTTCCGATAGTAGCCACAATGACTTTCTGTCCGGCAGCCACGTTCGGTGCTCCGCAAACGATCGGCAGCGGTTCTCCCTCGCCGATATTCACTTTGGTGATATGCAAGTGGTCGGAATTAGGGTGGGGTTCACAACTCAACACTTCTCCCACTACGAGACCTTTCAGACCACCTTTGATGGTTTCTACGGTCTCCACTGTACCCACTTCCAAACCGATAGAAGTAAGAATTTTTGCTACAGTCTCAGCGTCATCTGTCAACGCAATGTAGCGTTTTAACCAATTGTACGAAATATTCATCTATTTACGATTTTACGATTTACAATTTAGGATTTTACAAAATCGGCTACAAAGGTACAACTTTTTTTTGAAATACGCAAGCGCGCGTGCAAAATATTTTGCAATAATTAGGCAAAGAAGGGAGATAAGTGCTGATTTTTTTATAAAAAAATCTTCAAGGTCTTGTGTATATGAAATATTTTTAGTAATTTTGCAGCGTGAAGTAGTGTGTAAATGAAAAAACAATCATTTAACTAAATAAATTATAACACAATGAAAAAGCTTTTCTCTTTCGTGGCAGGTGCTCTGATGAGCGTAGCCATGTTGGCAGGACCGAATGACCTGCTATGGGATTACACGGAGGCAGCTCCGAGTAGCAGTCCGGACAATGGGCTGTATTTCAACAACAAAGTGAATGATGCGGCAGGCACGAACAACGGTCTGAAGGGTATCAAGTTGAACAGCTCGGGTTATTGCTGCTTTACGAAGGCAGCGGTGCCGGGTAAGTTGAAACTGAGTTTCGGTCCGCGTAGCGGTAGCAATGCTGCCGATATTGAGGTCTGGAACTGGAGTGGTGACGCAAGTGCGCAGACCAGGGGTGACACCAAGTACGCTACGACCGGTCAACAGACCGAGTACGGTACGCAAGTGATCGAGTTGACGGCAGAACAGAACAATATCTACCTCTGCCGCGGTGTGAACACGGAGACGGCGCTGCAGAAGATTCAGTTTGTAGAGGATGTAGCGCGTACGTTTGTAGATTTCAAGATTGAGTTCCGTGATAATCCTTATACCGTTCTTGAGCCCGCAGCCGGTCTGCCGGATGGTGTTGTGGTAGATTGCCCGACCTACAACGGCGGTCAGCATGGCGTGCAAGGCGGTACGATCACGGTGCCGGTGGACGGCATGGTGAAATTTACCATCGGTGCTTGTCAGCATAGCCAAACAGACATTACCGTGAAGAAAGACGGTGAGGTGTACGCAACGATCAGCAATAAGGAAGCTTGCGGAGAACAAAAACCGAACTATAATCAGAACGTGACCTACATGTATCTGGGCGATGCCGGTGTGCTGACCTTCGAGTTCGGCTCGCAGACCTACGTACCGTATTTCTTCGCAGAGGCAACGGATATCATTCCGTGTGAGATCATCTTCAAAGACCAGAACGGAGTAGAGTTGAGCCGTGTGGAGACTTATGAAGGCGCGGCATTGGGCATTTTGCCGGAAGCAAGCGTACTGCCTGAGATACCAACAGGCTATGCGTTCCGCGGATGGTTCTATACGAACAACAAGAAAGCGCAGATCGGTGACCCTATCACCGGAAACACGACGATCCAAGCGAAAGTGACGCCGGTTGAGGTAGCTACCGTAGGAAGCGTGCAGACCTATAACTTCGCCGATATGACTTTCTATCCGGAGGATCACGAGACGGTAGAGGTGAACGGCGGTGCATTCCATGATGGTACACACGGCTGGTATTTCGCAGCCGATGGCTCGATCCGCGTGCAGGTAGCAGGCAATGCAGTGGTAGTAGTGACGCTTTGTAAGTATTCGGAGAGCGGCGACGTTAAAGTGATGGCAGGTGAGCAAGAGCTGGCTTCCTATTCCGTAGTGAAGGAAGAGACTCCGGATGGCACAGAACTGACTGCTCAATACGCAGGTGAAGCAGGATGGTTGACCATCAATTGGACAGCTAAACAGTATATCCACAAAGTAGTGGTTTATAACGTGCTTGATTTCATGGAAAAAGATCCGGAGACCGGTTATTTCGTAGTGCCGGCAGGTGACGTAGCTTCGTTCCTCATGGCTCTGGTACAAGCTCAAGCGGGCGATAAGATCTTCTTGCCGAATGGCACATATGACCTTGGCGAGACTGTTCTGACGACGATCAGTAAGAATAACATCTCTATTGTCGGTCAATCGATGGAAGGTACGATCATCAAGAATGCACCGGATGCAGCGAAAGAGTCTATCGACCAGACGGCTACGTTGAAGATCAATAAGAACGTATCGGGTACGTACCTGCAAGATCTGACGCTGCAGAATGCATTGGATTACTATAAGAACGATAATGGTCGTGCAGTAGCTTTGTGGGATCAAGGTACGCAGACCGTTTGCAAGAACGTGAAGCTGTTGAGTTATCAGGATACGTATTACAGCAACCTGCAAGGAGCTGTGAAGTATTTCGAGGATTGCGAGATTCACGGAACGGTGGACTTCATCTGCGGTGACGGTAGTGTGTATTTCAAGAATAACCTGCTGTACTGCGAGAAGCGTAAAAAGAACGGTGGTGGTAGCGATGCGTTGACTGCCAACAACGGTATTGCCAGCGATGCGGGATACGTATTCGAGGGTTGTACGATTAAGAGTGAGTGTCCGGTTGTTTCGATGGGTCGTGCATGGAACAATACACCGAAATGCGCTTTCCTCAATTCTCTCGTGGATTATAGTGCCGGTGAATTCAGTTTTGAGAGCAGCGACATCCAGCGTTGGACGAAGAAACTGATGAACCCGAACGCATGGCCTGTCTTCGGTGAGTATAACACGCATTTGGCAGATGGCACCGTACTGACACCGGCAAGCAATGTGGTGACTTTCGTGGACGAGAAGAGCGGTAACGCAACCCAAGATATCGAGACCGTACTGAGTGCTGATCAGGCTGCGGCTTACACGATGGAAAGTACTTTAGGCGCATGGGCAAGTACCGCAGCCGAGGACGCTAAGCAGGCTGTTTGTGATCTGGAGAATATCGAGGACGATGCCGTTTACCTCGTAGAGGCGCCTAACGGAAATGCAGAACTGATGCTTGGTTCGAAACTGAAAGGCGAAGTATTCCCTGAGGATTCCGGAATAACGGTTCGTAAGGCGAATGGTCGTGGTGGTTTCGGATTTCGTGCAGGCGAAGAACCCCAAGGCATTGAGAACGCGGCTTCTGCCAGTAATGAGCAAGTGAAGAAGATGATCCGTGACGGCAAAGTAGTGATCGTTCGCGGCGAGAAGGAATACAGTGCGTTTGGCCAAACGGTTAAATAAAACACACTGCTCATGGCTCTGAATGAGTATTAAAACAAATAATAATGAACTGGTTAACAAATTTATTCTTTGGCACGGGCATAGCACATTCCATTTTTGTGCTTGCCCTTGCCATTGCTATCGGAATTTACTTGGGTGTAAAACTCAAGATTAAAGGTATTAGTTTGGGTATTACGTGGATCTTGTTCTGCGCGATTGCGTGTAGTCATTTTGGTATGACGCTTGATCCACTGGTGGAATCGTTTGCCAAGGATATTGGTCTTATCCTGTTTGTCTATTCCATAGGCTTGCAGGTCGGACCGAGTTTCTTCTCATCCTTTGAGCACGGCGGTATGAAACTGAATCTGTTGGCAGCGAGCATTGTGCTTTTAGGCTGCGTGACGGCATATGTGATCCACGTGGTGAGCGGTGTGGACATCGCAACCATGACGGGTGTGCTTTTTGGAGCCGTAACGAACACGCCGGGTCTCGGAGCTGCACAACAGGCTTATCAGGACACGATGGGTGTGTCTAATCCGGACATCGCATCGGGTTACGCGATGGCGTACCCCTTAGGCGTGGTGGGTATTATCTTCTCGCTGTTGCTCATCCGTTGGATCTTCCGCATCAAATTAGAGAAAGAGGAAGAGAAAGTACAGACCGAGAAAGGGGAAGAGCAGCATATCAAGACGATTGACATGCTACTGACGAATCCGCAGGTAGAAGGAATACGTGTGCGGGATCTCAAACTGCTGACGCATGTCAACCTCGTGGTGACGCGTATCATGAACTCGGAAGGCAATGAGTTTATGCCGGATGCTGACACCGTGCTGCATGTCGGTGACCGAGTGCGGTTTGTGGGAGACATGAAGAACGAACGTACCATCTTACTGCTTGGCGAAACGGAAGATGTGGCTTGGGAAGAAAAAGAGAAAGATGTGCATCTGGTGAACCGTCACATCTATGTGACCAGACGTAAGTACAACGGCAAACGTATCGGCGATCTGAAAGTGCGAGAGGCATTCCAGATCACTATCAGCCGTGTTCGTCGTGCCGGAGTGGAGCTGTTGGCTACTTCGGATCTGCGTTTGCAAATAGGTGACCGTCTGACCGTAGTGGGTGAAGCGGAAGCCGTAGAGCGTGTGGCACAGTCCTTTGGTAACTCGACCAAGAAACTGGATGCGCCGAACTTGGCATCGCTTTTCTTTGGTATCATGCTGGGTGTGATATTGGGTTCGCTGCCGCTGATGCTTCCGGGGCTGAGTCAGCCGTTCAAGTTCGGTTTGGCAGGTGGTTCGCTGATTGTGGCAATCTTAATGGGTGCTTTCGGACCTAAGTATCACATGGTGACTTATACCACTTCGTCTGCCAACCTTATGATCCGCGAGATCGGTATCTCGCTGTTCTTGGCGGCTGTCGGATTTGGAGCAGGTAAGAGTTTTATTCCGACCTTGTTGGGCGGAGGATACATGTGGATCGGCTATGGTGTATTGATCACGCTGTTGCCGTTGCTGATCATCGGCTTCATCGGTCGCAAATGGATGAAGTTCGATTATTTCACGCTGATGGGACTGATAGCAGGCTCAACGACCGACCCGCCGGCATTGGCTTATGCTACCTCGCAGAGTTCGGCGAATGACCGTGCTGCCGTAGCGTACTCAACGGTCTATCCGTTGACGATGTTCCTGCGTGTGTTAACAGGACAGTTGATGATCCTTCTCTTTATTTGACATCGTTGAAAACGACCAATAAAGAAATATTGCGACTCGCTGTTCCGAGTATCTTGGCGAATGTAACTATCCCTTTGGTGGGAATAGTGGACACCGCGATTGTGGGACACCTTAGTGACGCAGCTGCCATAGGCGGAATAGCCATCGGCACAATGCTCTTTGATTTGCTGTACTGGAACTTCGGTTTCCTCAGAGTCGGAACCAGCGGTTTGACTGCTCAAGCCTATGGAAAAGGACAAAAGGACGATGTACGATGTACCAAGATCCCTGAGGAGTGCGGAAAGATACTGAGGCAGAGCGTGACAATCGCCATGGTGGCAGCATTGGCTATCTGGGCGATACAATGGCTGTTTGTGACAGTTGTGTTGGCGCTTGTGCCTTGTTCGGACGAAGTGGCGTCGGTTGCACGTGAGTATTTCTATGTCCGTATATGGGCAGCTCCGGCAACCCTCTCGCTCTTCGCCCTCAAGGGATGGTTCATCGGCATGCAGGATACCCGTTCGCCCATGGCGGTGGATATCTTGGTAAACGTGGTGAATATGGCTGCCAGTTACTATCTGGCAGTCCATACTCCGCTCGGAGTAGTCGGGGTAGCATGGGGTACACTCATTGCGCAATATAGCGGACTGCTGTTAGCCGGAGTGATCGTGTTGAGCCATTATACAGGGCTGACCTTGTTCCGAGATTTGGACGCTTGGAGAGCGGCTATGCGTTGGACGGAGATCAAACGGATGATGGCGCTCAACGGCAATCTGTTTATCCGCTCGCTATGCTTTATGGTGATCTATGTGGGGTTCACATCCATAGCGAGCCTGTACGGAGATACAGAATTAGCCGTGAGCAGTATTATCATGAAACTGTTTATGTTCTTCTCCTATTTCGTAGATGGTTTTGCCTATGCAGGCGAAGCGTTAGTGGGAAAAGCGTTTGGAGAGAACCTCTCCTCTGTCCTCCCCTCAAGGGAGGGAAATAAGTTGAAAGCTGTAGTGCGGACGCTCTTTAATTGGAGCATCGGCGTGGGCTTGGTTTTCACCGCCATATATGCCGTTTGGGGCGATGAATGCATGGCGTTGATGACGAATGATAGCGATGTGCTCTTAGCCGCCGAGCAGTATATGGGATGGTTGATAGCGATGCCGATTGTCAGTGCCTTGGCGTTTATGTGGGACGGAATCTATGTGGGCGCTACCGCAGGTATACCGATTCGCAATGCGATGATCTGGGCGGCTGTTGCTTTTGTGGGCTTGTATGCAGCCACATTTCCGTTCTGTGGCACGCAGGCTTTGTATATCGCCTATTTTGCCCATTTGGCGGCAAGGGTGATGTACCTTACAGGAAAATGGAAGACCGTTGAAAATAGCGGTATTTGATCATATGGAGCAATGCACGGCGGAGGAAGTGCAACGGATGATCCCTCTCGTCAGTACGCAGCGACGCGAACAAGCGTTGCGGTACAAGCATCTGTTGGGGCTGTTTTGCTGCCTGAAGAGCTGGATGATGCTCCGTGAGATGAGTGGATTAGTGGGGGAGTGGAGCTATAATGAACACGGGAAACCGTATATACCCGACGGACCATATTTCTCGATTAGTCATTGCAAGGAAGGAATAGCAGTGGCGATAGATGATGAGCCGGTGGGAATCGATATAGAGAGTATCCGTCGGGCAGATGAAGACCTTATAATACGCACGATGTGCGCGCGCGAGCAGGAAGAGATCCGCTCAGCGCAAGATCCGGCACGAGCGTTTACCCGTCTTTGGACCCAGAAAGAGGCACTGGTCAAAGCCCAAGGAATAGGCATCGTGTCGTTTGAACAACTGAGAGATGTTAGAATTAAGAATTCAGAGTTCCGCATTCAGACCGTAGAGAATGAGAAATATATTTATAGTATAGCACATAAATAAACAACTATATGGAAAATTACATTGTTTCGGCGCGTAAGTACCGTCCGCAGACCTTTGAGTCGGTGGTGGGTCAACAGGCGTTGACACAGACGCTTCAGAACGCTATCCGTCAGAACCATCTGGCACATGCGTATCTGTTTTGTGGTCCGCGAGGAGTGGGCAAAACCACTTGTGCCCGTATCTTCGCAAAGACCATCAACTGTCTAAACCCGCAAAACGGGTACGATGCCTGCAACGAGTGTGAGTCGTGCAAAGCGTTCAACGAGCAACGGTCGTTCAATATTCATGAGTTAGATGCGGCGTCCAACAACTCGGTGGAAGACATCCGTTCGCTCATCGACCAAGTGCGCATTCCGCCGCAAATAGGTAAGTACTCCGTTTATATCATCGACGAGGTACATATGCTCTCTGCCGGTGCGTTCAATGCGCTGCTCAAGACCTTGGAAGAACCGCCTTCATATGCCATCTTCATTTTGGCTACGACCGAGAAGCACAAAGTGCTACCGACTATTCTGAGTCGTTGCCAAGTGTATGATTTCAACCGTATTACCGTGCCGGACACGATCGCTTATCTGCAATCCGTAGCGCAGAAAGAAGGGATCACCGTTAGCGAGGAGGCGCTCAATGTGGTGGCTCAGAAAGCCGATGGCGGAATGCGTGACGCGCTTTCTATCTTCGACCAGTTGGTCGCCTTCTGTGGCACAAATATTTCGTACGAGCAGACGATCTCGGTACTCAATGTGCTGAATGCGGATTATTACTTCTCGCTGGCGGACAATTCGCTTGCGCATAATGTAGCGGCATCGCTGATGTTGTTCAACGATGTGCTTAATCATGGTTTTGATGCCGGACATTTTGTGACGGGCTTTGCGCAACATCTGCGTGACGTATTGGTGAGCAAAGATCCGCAGACCTTGCCCTTGTTGGAAACCGGAGAGGCGATGAGACAGCGTTACGGAGAGCAAGCACAGCGGTGTCATCCCATTTGGCTTTTCCAAGCCTTGGATATCCTCAATACCTGTGACATCAATTACCGCACAGCGCGTAACAAACGTCTGACGGTCGAATTGGCACTCGTTAAGTTGTGCCAATTAGGTGTGGCTCAGACCGTTCCAGCGGCTCAGCCGAGTGCAGCTCCGCAATCGAATGCTGCTCCCCGGCAAGCGAAGCCGACGGTAGCTCCTCAACCGACTCAGGCGGCTAAACCGACCGTAGCTGTTCAGCCGAATCCGGCTCCGCAACCGGCGGCTCCACAAGCTGCTCCTTCGATTCCCAAGATGCCGAGCATCAGCCTGGGACTTGGTATAAAGAAAGAAGCACCTTCAGCTGCTCCGCAAACTACCGGTGCTCAGCCCCAGACCGAGGAGGATCAGAACCGCCCTTTTACAGTTGACCAACTCAGAGACGCGTGGGTTGGTCTGGCTGCTACTCACAAGGAGGAACCGCGTCTTAAAGAGTTGATAGAGAACTACACGCCGAAGTTGGTAGATTCCGTGACGGCAGAAATACAGATGCCGAATCCTTGGCAGATGGCTGAGATGCGCAAAGCGCTGCCGGGACTAATGAGCCAGTTGCGCCAAACGCTGCATAATAACCATCTGCAGCTACAGTTGGTTCAGGCGGAATTCAGCCAAGAGCAGATGGCTTTTACGGCGGAAGAGAAATATAAACTGATGGCAGAGCAGAACCCTGCTTTGGTACAACTCAAAGAGCGTTTGGATCTGCAGATAGACTAAACATGGCAGACTTGCTCAAATACTTGCCCACGACCCGAAAAGAAACGGATCTGAGAGGGTGGGATGAAGTGGACATCGTCTTCTTCACGGGTGACGCGTATATCGATCATCCGTCTTTTGGAGCCGCTGTCTTAGGGCGGGTATTAGAGGCAGCAGGATTCCGCGTAGCCATCGTTCCTCAACCGGATTGGCATGGAGACTTCCGTGATTTCAAGAAGTTCGGTCGTCCGCGTCTGTATTTTGCGGTGTCAGCCGGTAGCATGGACTCGATGGTAAACCATTATACGGCGGCTCGCAGAAGACGTTCGGATGATGCCTATACGCCGGAAGGCAAACCCGGAGCAAGACCGGATTATTGTACAATCACGTATTGCCAAATCCTCAAACAGATCTATCCGGATGTGCCGGTGGTAATAGGTGGTATTGAGGCATCGATGCGGCGGTTGACCCATTATGACTACTGGCAGGACAAACTGATGCCCTCTATCTTGGTGGACAGCAGAGCAGACTTGTTGGTGTACGGCATGGGCGAGCAGGCGATGACGGAGATTGCGCAGAGAATTCAAAATAAAAAGAATGATTCTTTGCATTCCGTTCCGCAGACAGCATTCTTGACTTCCGATAAGACCGAGATACCCGAGGGCGCTATTATGTTAGCGAGCCATGAAGAGGCGTTGCGGGACAAACGCAAACATGCCGAGAACTTCCGTCTGATGGAGATCGAGTCCAACAAGATTCATCAGACAACACTCGTACAGCCGGTCGGCAAACAATGGGTGGTAGTCAATCCTTCTTATCCGCCTATTACTACGGAGCAGTTGGATGCCATCTATGATTTGCCTTACCAATATACGCCTCATCCCAAATACAAAGACAAGCATATTCCGGCCTATGAGATGATCAAATGGTCGGTGTGCATGCATAGAGGCTGTTTCGGTGGTTGCTCGTTCTGTACGATCTCGGCTCACCAAGGCAAGCAGATCGTGAGTCGGTCGAAGGAATCGATTTTGCGACAGATAGAGCGGTTGAGCCAATTACCGGATTGGCATGGCGTCATCTCGGATCTCGGAGGACCATCGGCTAACATGTATATGATGCACGGCAAGGACATGAGCCTTTGTGAGAAATGCGCACGAGCCAGTTGCCTGCAACCGAATATATGCAAGAATCTGAATCAGGATTTCGGTCCTGTGATCGATATCTACAAGACGGTGGATAAGTTGCCCTATGTCAAGCACGCCTTTGTGGGCTCCGGAATACGCTATGATCTGATGAGTGAGGAGTATGCGCGGCAACTGATCACACGTCATGTATCGGGAAGGCTGAAAGTGGCACCTGAGCATTGTTCGGACAGCGTACTGAAGATGATGCGAAAGCCCAGTTGGAGTAATTATCTGCGCTTTAGGGAACTGTTTATGCGCCTCAATACGGAAGCAGGACTCAACCAGCAACTGATCCCGTATTTCATCTCCTCTCACCCGGGATGTACAAAGCAGGACATGCAGCAGTTGGCGGACGAAACCAAACGAATGCACTACCGTCCGGAACAAGTGCAGGACTTCACGCCAACACCGATGACGCTATCCACGACGATGTTCTATACCGGCATCAATCCGTACACAGGCGAACCCGTTTATGTGGCACGAACACCGGAAGAGAAGAAACAACAGAATCAGTATTTTTTCTGGTACAAAGATACCAAAACACCCTATAAACCCAAACCGCACTACAATAAACCCACTAACCGACACTAATTATGGCAAAAAAATATCGTATAAACCCGGACACGCTGCAATTAGAGCGTATTGAGCACGGCTTCCGTTATTGGATTCGCCGTTCAGGAGGTTATATCTTGGGAGGTGTATGCCTCGGTGTGATCTTCTTCTATACTTTTTTGTACTTCTTCCCATCGCCTCGAGAGGCATCTTTGATGCAGTATAATCGCAACCTCACGGCGCAAATGGAAGTATTGGAGAAACAGGTGGATCAGATGCAAATTATCGTGTCCGACCTTTCGCAGAGGGACGACAATCTCTACCGTGCTATCTTAGGAGCAGAGCCGATTCCCATGAGCGCGCGTATGGGAGCCGCACAACAGGTGTCCTATTATGACTCCTTGGCACGAATGACCAATACGCAGTTAGCGTCTGATATCCAGCGTAAGGTAGATATCTTGGAGAAAGAGCTGTATGTTCAGACACGCTCTTATGAAGAGATCTTGGAGTTGGCGAAGAACCAAGAGGTGCGCATGGAGAATATCCCGGCTATTCAGCCTGTGCTGAACAAAGACCTCAAACGAATGGCATCGGGTTACGGATGGCGTGTCGATCCGGTCTATCATATCCGCCGTTTCCACGAAGGAATGGACTTCTCCGCTCCTGTAGGCACTGATATCTATGCAACGGGAAACGGAGTCGTGACTTTTGCCGGATGGAAACAAGGTTACGGCGAGACCATTGAGATAGATCATGGTTTCGGCTATGCTACCCGTTATGCTCATTGCCACAAGATCTTTGCGAGAGTGGGGAAGAAGGTCAAACGAGGCGATGTCATCGCTCTGGTGGGTAATACCGGTAAATCAACAGGTCCGCACGTCCATTACGAGGTACATTACAACGGCAAGCCCATTGACCCGCGTAATTTCTATTTCTACGATCTGAGTCCGGAAGACTACGACAAGATGGTTCAACTATCCTCCAATATGGGTAAGATGATGGACTAAACAAGACCGATGATAGACAAAAAGAAAATCGCCGCTCGGCGATTTTTCTTTTTATCCCAAACGGGATATATGTTCCAATTCCTTTTCGTTAAGAATCTTAATCCTTCTGCCGTTAATGGCAATCAGCCCTTCTTGTGCAAACTGACTAAGGGTGCGAATGGCGTTGCTGGTGGTCATATTACTCATATTAGCAAGGTCTTCTCGCGGAAGCAACATCGCTAAGGTCGTGCCATCGTTCTCAAATCCGTAGTTCTTGAGAAGCAGCAAAAGGCTCTCTGCCAAACGCCCACGAATATGTTTCTGAGTGAGGTTAACGGTCTGAATCTCCGCAATCGCTAAGTCCTTTGCCATGGTCTGCATCACTTGGTAGCAGAACGTTCCGTTGGTTCGAAGCAGATGAATGAATGCCTCTCTTGGTAAGCGGTACGCCACGCTTTCCTCGAACGCATTGGCACTTGAATTATAGGGTTCTCCGGCTATGCAGGCACGGTAGCCAAAGATGTCATGGGGCTTGAGCAAACGAATGATCTGTTGGCGTTGACCTATTCCTTCTTTGTAAATACGCACCTTGCCGCGCAATAGGAGCCAAGCGTATATGGATTCGTCTCCGGCATGGTGAATGATTTCATTTTTGACGAATCGTACTACTTTGGCGTGTTCTAAGACATAGGCACGCTCTTCCTCTGTAAGCGAGGCCCATATGGGACTTGCATCCCTTATGGGGAGAAGTGATTCATTTTCTGGTAGTTTCATTGGGCATATTTTGTTTTTATTGTAGTTCTTTGAGTGCTCGTTTGAGTTCGTCGTCAAATCGTAACTGGTACGCCGCTTGTCCTTTCTGATAGTAATAGCGCAGTACGATATCGGCTCCAAGCATCTGTTTGACTTCCTCTTTGTTGCGGAGGATCGCCTCTCTGAAATCGGCTTTGAGAACCGGTTCCAAGGCTTCGAGTTTCGTTATGGTAGCCGAGTCTATATCTTCGTGTTTTGCCATTTTGAGCATGTCGTCGAAGAATTTGCTGGTCTCCGTCTCGTATTTATAGCCACGGGTCTCTAACCAGTTGCAGAAATCATTGATCTCTGCATCGCTCAGCTCGAACGACTTAGGATCAGCTATGCTGTCGTGCAAACGATGATAGCGGGTAGCGTAGTCAAAGAAATGATTATTGATATACAGCGAGTAGCAAACATCCACTTTGGCGGAGTCGTCCATGACGATGTCCGGCAGAATACCTCCTGCGGTGTCTTTCTTGAGCTCGTGCCCTTTCTGCCGCTCGCTATAATCGATGGCTTGAATGCAACGACCGGAAGGCAGATAGTACTTGCTGGTTGTCACTTTTATATGTCCTCCGTACGCTACCGGACGCACGTTCTGCACAAGACCTTTTCCGAAAGTACGCTGACCGATGAGTTTGGCTCTTCCAAGGTCTTGCAGAGCACCGGAGACGATCTCGCTTGCCGAAGCAGAGTTCTTATCCACCAACACTACCAAAGGCAGGTCTTTGTAACGCGGGTTATTGCGGGTCTTGTATGTACGGTTGCTATTCGCCACTTTGCCGCGGGTCTCCACGATGGTCATGTCGCGATCCACAAAGAGGTTCACTATCTGAATCGCCTCATCCACGATGCCGCCTCCGTTTCCACGCAGGTCGATGATCAGTTTGCGTGCACCTTGGTTGTAATACAACTCGTCCAGCGCGTTGGTGAACGCTTGTGCCGAGCCTTCCGTGAACTCTCCGAAAGCGATGTAACCCACCGGTTCGGACAGAGAATCAGCTTTATAGACGGTGTAATAACTCACCGGATCTAAATGAATATCCTCACGAACAATGGACACTTTGAAGGGTTTCTCAACTCCTTCACGCTCCAACTCCAACACCACAGTAGTACCCGGTACGCCACGAAGATTATTGCTCACCTCGCTGACGGTCAGTCCTTTCGTCGTCTTACCGTCAATAGATATAATACGATCACCCGCCTGCACGCCCGCGCGTTGAGCCGGTTTGCCTTCATACGGGTTCACGGCATACGTCCAAAGGCTGTCTTTCGACGGTTTCTTGCTTGCCTTGACTCCCGGACGCGGACGTTGCTGAATAATACTGCCTATACCACCGTACTTGCCGGTAGTCATCATACGCAGGTCCTTGTCTTTCTTCTTGGGATAATAGATAGTGTAAGGATCTATCTTACGCAGCATCGCGTTGATGGCTGTCTCTGTCAGATCCTCGTAGTTGAGGGTATCGACATAGTTCACATCCACCTGACGCAGCACATCGGTGAAGATATTGACGCACTCATCCGCACGGGTAGTGGCTTGTCTGTCCTGTGCTATGACAGATGACAGCGGACTGAGAGCCAAAGACAACAGACCTATTAGAACGATTCGTTTCATCTTAATGTGTTGGGAACAAATTCACTAACATCCTTTCCGTAAGCGTACAAATCACGCACGAGGGTAGAGGAGATGTGTGCATACTCCGGACGGGTATAGAGGATCACGGTCTCGATGCCGCCTATTTGCTTGTTCGCCTCCGCCATGTTGCGCTCGTACTCAAAATCGCCGATGCAACGCATTCCGCGAAGGATGAACTGTGCTTCTTGCTCTTTCGCAAAATCAACGGTCAGACAATCATAAATAGCCACCTTGACACGCGGCTCGTCTGCAAAGATCTTACGGATTGCTTCCTCACGCTCTCGAATCGGGAAAGTCTCTTTCTTGGTACTATTACGACCGATACCTATAATAATCTCATCAAATAACTCCAGACCACGCTTCACAATATCATAGTGGCCGACGGTAAAAGGATCAAACGATCCCGGGAAAATAGCTCTTTTCATTGTATTATCTTTCTCTTTTTAATTACACATTTCTTTTGCTTTCCGGTAGTTGATCTCCGGGAAGCGGTACATCTCATATAGTTTCTCGCGCAGGAACACCTCGTCTTTATTCGGGATGTCAATCAACGCAAGCCTGCTCTCAATGTACTTATCAAATTCCGTGCCACGCTCAAAAAGCTCGTAGCCCAAATGAATATGACGGTCGATGAGGTCACATATATGCTGCAACTGATCGTGGTTCGATTGCTCGCGGTACTCAGGGTGCTCCGCCAACATCGCATCTATCTCGGGATTGATACTCGGCGTCAGACGATAGACCACACGTCCTTTGTAACCGTTAATACCTGTTTTCATCGAGATGACATCATCCCGCTTGGACTTACGCCATTTGGGATTGTCACGCTTCAGTTGCATCTCTGCTGCCTTGAGGTAGTCGCAAGGATCGAACTCATACGAGATACTCACCGGACAGATATTAAGCGCTTTGATGTTCTCATAAAGGTCTCCTTCTCCCATGGTCAGCATATGCAGCACGCTCGCTTGCGTCAGATCATTACTGTCCTTGGCACGCCCTTCACGTTGTGCAAGCCAAATCGACTTACCTTGGTCACGCAGCTGACGGATGTACGCAGATAGCTCTTTGGAGTTCTCCAACTGTGCATGTGCGCCAACACCGCGTTTGACTGCAAAGCAACGGTTGAAACGCATAAAATGTTCTATCCACGGTTTGGCAAAGAGATTATTGCCAACTCCCATGAACGGACGGATGAAATAACGGGTACGCAACAGATAAGAGAGCCAAGCCGCATCCATGACGATGTCACGATGGTTCGTGATAAAGAACGCGCCATGTTGGATGTCTTTCTCAATCACTTTCTTGTCGCCAAGGAACTCCAATTTGAGACTTTTCGCACGTCTCCATGCAAGCAGCTGAAGGAGCGGAAACAGAATAAGAAAATCCGTTACGGGCAACAGCCCTCCCACACGATAAGCGCGTATATCCTTAAAATCATTTTTCATATATCCAAATCAATTATCCGTACTCATATACTTGTCCAGCGCATCCTTGCTCGCCTCGCGATAAGCGACCATCAGTCCGCCTGTGCCAAGGAGTGTGCCGCCGAAATAACGAACTACGACTACCAAGATATTATCCAAATTACGGGCATCGATAGAGCGGAGTATAGGAGCTCCGGCAGTTCCGTGAGGCTCGCCGTCGTCTTTGGTCCGCCATAAATTGGCGCCCAGACGGTAAGCATAGCATACATGACGCGCGTCATGGTATTTCTTCTTATACCATGCAATACGTGTTTTCGCTTGCTCCTCATCCCTTATGGGCTCTGCAAAAGCAAGGAACTTGCTCCCACGGTCTTTATAGATACCTTCTGCTACCACGTTTTTAACAGTTTAACTCTTTAACGTTCACGCAGTGAACCATTTTAACTATTTAACGTTAAGCTTCAGCTTAACCCGAATATCCTCCGGAATAGCGTTTTTATGAACGAGCACGTCATTCGTCTTGTATTTCATAAACGCCTCGCTGATGTACCAGATACCCTTGTAGTCCGATTTCATCGTTCCCCATGAGTTCTTCACCATGTAATACCGTTTGCCGTTCTGATCTTTGGCGGTTCCGAAGATCTGCATGCCATGGTCATCCGTGGTCTCCCAGTTGTCGTAAGCCTGTTGACGCATCTCCTGCGTGATCTCTTTCTCCGGCAGAGGTTTCTTGGTCAGCTCTTCTTTCTGCTGGTCTTTGGTCATTCCGACCCACTTTGCCATGTCGCTGCCGGTCAGATCTGCTCCTTTGTCATCATCGGGAATGACGCCAATTCCTTTGCGGGTAAAACCAACTTCGCTCACATCGGCGCCCCAAGCAAGCGTATAACCGGTATTGAGGGCATTGTCAATAACACGCATCAGCTCGTCAATAGGCAGGTTGTACATCTGATCCATGCGCCAGTTGTCCGGCACTTCAAGTGCAAAAGTCTGATAGAAAGGATGATGCGTATAGCTGGTCAGCGATACATAATCATCTGCGTCCAAACCCAGCTCTTCTACGAAACTCTGCGGAGTGTACATCTCGCCTTCATACTTGAACTCCTTCGGACATCTGCCTAAATACGTGTTGTAAATAGCCTGCAAACCCTCACGCCAAACCGGAGTCAGTTTCTTGAGTCCCGAAAGTGCATTCAGATAACCCGAAGCCACCTTGTCCAACTCCGCATGTACCGGCAGAGTATCCGCAGGGCTTGAACCGTAACGGATTCCCGGCATCGCTTCTTGCGGCACGAGGCCGTAGTGCTTCATACAGTAGATCACGTCATATGCGCTACCACCTGGCGCAAACTTCACATCGTTATACATCCGTACGCAGTACGTAGCACGATCCATCATCGTCTTATTCACTACGAACATCTCTGCGAAGTCCACTTCTTTGCCCTTCGTACGGAGCACTTCGGACTCCAAGAAACCAAGGGTAGAGTATGCCCAGCAAGTACTGCTGCGATGTTGGTCCTTAACCGGCGTGATAGCTACGCTGTCCACAGTGGTGAAATGCCAACCTTCCGCTGTGTCTTTCTCGGCTACGGTAGTGTCCTTAGCCACTACAGCAGCTGTGTCTTGGATATGCTGCTCTGCGATGACGGCGGAGTCGGGTAGTACCGTTTGTACGATGGTGTCGCTGCTAATAACAGTCGGTTCGCTGACTACAACGCTTGTGTCAGCTACACTATTTGCGCTCAGCAAAAGAGATGCAAAAATAGAAATAAATGTCATATTATACTTGTTTAATTCGTTAATACTTGGTTAAAAATAACGGTCACGGGAGTTTCTTCCACGACCAAATGGAAGGTCAGCGTTTTCTCAGTAAGGTCATATGTCCCGATGATGAGCGTTCCTTTATACATGCCGATGCCCCGGTCTCCTGTTACATTTTTGATGACAATATACACCTTGGAGTTATTCTTGGTGGCATAAGTACCATCAGCTGCTGTTTCGGGAAGATTTGTCGAGAGATAGCATCGATTTTCTACGAACGACAATTTCAGACTAATACTGTCAAGCTTTCCTTCCCATTGAGTACCGTCCAGTTCCGTAGTGGAAGAAGGCGGCTCATTGGGTGCTTCGTCCTTTTTGTTACAGCTGATCCACGCAAAGGACATCATAGCTAACAGGGCGAATAGAAATAGTTTTGTCTTCATCTTGGTCACTCTCTCTTTATTCAGGGAATTCCATCAGATACGCTTTGATGAAGGCATCAATGTCTCCGTCCATAACGGCATTCACATTCGAAGTCTGATAGTTCGTACGATGGTCTTTCACACGACGGTCATCGAAGACATACGAACGGATCTGTGAACCCCATTCGATCTTTTTCTTGCCAGCCTCCACTTTCGCTTGAGCTTGACGCCTTTTCTCCAACTCCAACTCATAGAGCTGTGACCGCAAGTGACGCAAAGCGTTCTCACGGTTCTTAGGCTGATCACGTGTCTCCGTATTCTCAATAACGATCTCGTCGGGTTGATTCGTCAGCGGGTTGACGAACTTATAGTGCAAACGAACGCCGGACTCCACTTTGTTGACGTTCTGACCGCCGGCTCCGGACGAACGGAAGGTGTCCCAACTCAGTCCTGCTGGATTCACTTCCACTTCGATTGTATCATCAATCAGAGGCACTACAAACACCGAAGCAAAAGAAGTCATTCGTTTGCCTTGCGCGTTATAAGGAGAAACACGCACGAGACGATGAACGCCGTTCTCGGATTTCAGGTAACCATATGCCATGTCACCCTCGATATTGAAGGTAACTGTCTTGATTCCTGCCTCATCGCCTTCCTGCAAGTTCGCAATCGTCACTTTGTAATCATGTTTCTCGCAATACCTCTGGTACATGCGCATGAGCTGTTCAGCCCAGTCCTGGGCTTCTGTTCCACCGGCTCCGGCAACGATCTTCAAAACCGCAGGCATCTGATCTTCCTCATGCGAAAGCATATTCTTCATCTCCAAATCCTCCACGGCAGAGAGTGCATGTGCATAAGCAGCATCCACTTCCTCTTCCGTCACCAGCTCCTCTTTGTAATAATCAAAACTCAGAGACAACTCTTCCACAGCAGCCCGAACACTTTCGTAACCTTCGATCCATCGTTTGATGCCTTTCACCTTACGCATCTGTGCCTCTGCTGCTTTCGCATCATCCCAGAAACCGGGAGCCTGTGTGTGCAGTTCTTCTTCCTCCAACTGAATACGTTTCTCGTCTATCTGCAAGTACGCTTTTAACTTATCCGCACGCAGCTGTACATCTTTCAATTGTTCAATAGTTATCATAAATCTGTATTGTTATCTTAATCAGTATTGTTTTCCGGAGTCTCTCTCTTTTTTGTTTTCCGGAGTCTGTTCCTTTTTTGTTTTCCGGAGTTTGTTCCTTTTTTATGAGTCTCTCTCTTTTTTATGAGTCTGTCTCGTTTTTACGAGTCAGTATTTGACCCATAAAATAAAAGTCTGTAATTAGCCAAATTAAAATAGCGTGCAAAGGTACAACTTTTTTTTGACATATGCAAATAAAATGAATTAAAAATTCAAAATTCTTCTTTTCTTTCCTAAAGAACAGAGCAACTATGGCTCAATTACTGCTCAATTACTGCTCAACTACGGCTCAACTACTGCTCAACTACCGCTCAACTACGAGGTAAGAACGGGGCTTTCTACAGCCAAATACGATGCAACTACGATATCATACCAAAGGATACCCCAAACTTACCCAAAGGATACCCATAGGATAGACACCTGTTTTTGTCCAAAAACACGCTTTTTCACGCTATATACTATATAATACTTTAGTATTATATACTTTTTGTCGTATTTTCTCAAAATATAAAAAAAAGTCATATTTGCTTGCATATGTCAAAAATTTTTTGTAACTTTGCGCCCAAATTGCGAATAATTAAAATCTATATACACAATGAACTTATCAGAAATCACTGAGAAAATCTATGCTGAAGGCGTAGAGAAAGGAAATGCGCAGGCACAAGAGATTGTTGCGCAGGCGAATGAAAAAGCAGCTGCTATCATTGCCGAGGCAGAGAAAAAAGCCGCTGCCTTGGTGGCTGAAGCAGAGACCAAGTCTGCTGATCTGGACAAGAAAACACGCGCAGAGTTAAAACTGTATGCGGAGCAGAGTGTGAACGCCGTTAAGACGGAGATCGTCAATCTGCTCTCTGACCAAATTGCTGCAGACAGCGTAAAAGCCGCTACTGCGGATGCGAAGTTTATGCAGGGTCTGATTGCAAAGCTGGCTGAGCAGATGGCGAAAGATGGAGAAGTGCTGATAGAAGCTAAGGATGCAGAGGCGTTGAAGAAATACTTTGCAGCTAACGCTAAAGCGCTCTTGGACAAAGGTGTGAAGATCGCAGAGGTGAAAGGTATCAAGACAGACTTTACCGTTCAGCCTGCTAAGGGCGGTTACAAGCTCGCTTTCGGTGACGCAGAGTTCATTGCGTACTTCAAAGAGATGCTCCGTCCCCAACTCGTTGAGATGCTCTTTTAATCGTACATATATCGTACATCGTACATCTTTAAATCGTACATAAATCGTACATCGTACATCTTTAAATCGTACATCTCATGACTTACGAATATTTACTTGCCGGACTGCCTGAGTTGAAAGCAGGTTCAGACGCACCCATTAGTCTCGAAAAACTCGATGAGTTGTTCGATGAGCAGTTGGCTGCGTCCGACAAGACCTTGTTGGACTTGCTTCGTGCGCCTATGAATGAGGAGACATTGGAGCAGGGTCTCAAGGCTAAGAACCGCTTCATTCGGGAATGGTTTGGCTTTAATCAGGATATGAACAACGTGCTCGTGGCGCAAATATGCCGCAAGCACGGCTTTGATGTCAAGACCCAGATCGTGGGAGAAGGCGAAGTGGCGGAGCAACTACGCACGCACACCTCTCAAAAGGACTTCGGTCTGAACGAGCTTCCGGGCGACTACCAAGCGATCCTTTCTCTCGCGCAGATAGAGAACCTCATGGAGCGTGAGAAAGCGATGGATGCAATCCGCTTCGGATGGCTCCAAGAGCGCACGGAGTTTGATTTCTTCTCTCCGGAGATGGTGTTCGCTTATTACCTTGAAGCTATCATGCTCCATCGCTGGTCTATCCTCACCGTCGAAGAAGGCGAAAAGATCTTCCGTGATCTCGTAGCTGACATGAAGAAAGGAGTAAAGCTTGACGCGTAGCGAGATATTAATTATTCATTGTTAATTACTCTAGCGAGATATTAATTATTCATTGTTAATTATTAATTATTCTATATGACAACTGGAAAAGTTAAAGGAATTATTGCCAACTTGGTGACCGTCGCAGTTGATGGTCCGGTTGCGCAAAACGAAATTTGCTACATCTATGTTGGCGAGACCAAACTGATGGCTGAGGTCATCAAAGTCATCGGCGTCAATGTATATGCGCAGGTATTCGAGTCCACTCGTGGTCTGAAAGTGGGCAACAATGTGGAGTTCACAGGTCACATGCTTGAGGTGACACTCGGTCCCGGTCTGCTCAGCCGTAACTACGACGGTCTGCAGAACGACCTTGACAAACTCACAGGTGTGTTCCTCAAACGTGGTGAGTACAACTTCCCGCTTGACGAGCAGAAGAAATGGGCATTCACCCCTATCGCCAAAGTCGGCGATAAGGTCGAAGCTGCTGCTTGGCTTGGTGAGGTAGATGAGAACCATCAGCCGCACAAGATCATGGTGCCTTTTGTCTTTGAAGGTACTTATACCGTGAAATCCATTGCCAAAGCTGGTGAGTACACCATCAACGAAGTGATGGCGGTTCTGACCGATGCAGAAGGTAACGACCATGAGGTAACCATGGTTCAGAAATGGCCGGTAAAGAAAGCGATCCTCGCTTATCGTGAGAAACCGCGTCCTTTCAAACTCCTCGAAACAGGTGTTCGTACTATCGACACAGCGAACCCGCTTTGTGAAGGTGGAACAGGCTTTATTCCTGGTCCGTTCGGTACCGGTAAGACCGTGCTTCAGCACGCAATCTCCAAACAAGCCGAGGCAGACATCGTAATCATCGCTGCCTGTGGTGAGCGTGCGAATGAGGTCGTAGAGACCTTTACCGAGTTCCCGGAACTCGAGGACCCGCACACAGGACGTAAGCTCATGGAGCGTACCATCATCATCGCCAACACATCGAACATGCCTGTCGCTTCTCGTGAGGCGTCCGTTTATACGTCCATGACCATCGCCGAGTACTATCGTTCGATGGGTCTGCGTGTTCTCCTTATGGCGGACTCCACTTCCCGTTGGGCACAAGCTCTCCGTGAGATGTCTAACCGTCTGGAGGAGCTTCCTGGACAGGATGCTTTCCCGATGGACCTCTCCGCTATCATCGGCGCGTTCTATGCGCGCGCAGGTTACGTGTACCTTAATAATGGAGCTACCGGTTCTGTTACTTTCCTCGGTACCGTTTCGCCTGCCGGTGGTAACCTCAAAGAGCCGGTTACCGAAGGTACGAAGAAAGTGGCACGTTGTTTCTACGCTTTGGAACAAGCTCGTGCCGACCGCAAACGTTACCCGGCTGTGAACCCGATTGACTCGTACTCCAAATATGTGGAATACCCTGAGTTTGAGGAGTATATCTCTAATCTGATTGACAAAGAGTGGCTGCCGATGGTGAACGACATGAAGACGTACCTGCAACGCGGTAAAGAGATTCAGGAGCAGATCAACATCCTTGGTGATGATGGTGTGCCTGTAGATTACCACGAGGCATTCTGGAAATCCGAAGTCATCGACTTCGTCATTCTCCAGCAGGATGCCTTCGATAAGATCGATGCCGTTTGTCCGTTGGATCGTCAGCAGTATATGTTGCGTCTCGTAATGGACATCTGCAATCATGACTACGATTTCGATAACTTCCTTGACGTCATCGATTACTTCAAACGCATCATCAACCTCTGCAAACAGATGAACTACTGTGAGTTCCATTCCGCAGACTTTGAAGACTACCGCAAGAAACTCGATGCCCTTATTGCGGAGAAGCAGATTGCTGCGTAAATCGTAAATAATGACAATCGTAAATAAATCGTACATCGTAAATCGTTAAATCGTAAATTATTATGGCAAAAGCTTTTCAAAAGATATATACGCAGATATCTGCGATCACGAAAGCGACCTGTTCGTTGAAAGCCGAGGGCGTTGGTAACGATGAGCTCGCTACCGTCAACGGCAAACTCGCACAGGTAGTAAAAATCCTTGGTGACGAGGTGACCCTTCAGGTGTTCCAAGGAACCGAAGGTCTTCCGACCAACGCAGAAGTGGTATTCCTTGGCAAGGCTCCGAGTCTGAAGGTCTCTGACCAACTCGCAGGCCGTTTCTTCAATGCGTACGGCGACCCGATTGATGGCGGACCTGCTATCGAGGGTAAGGACGTAGAAATCGGTGGCCCTTCTGTGAACCCCGTTCGTCGTAAACAACCGTCAGAGTTGATTGCTACGGGTATTGCAGGTATTGACCTGAACAACACCCTCGTTTCCGGACAGAAGATTCCGTTCTTCGCGGATCCGGATCAGCCGTACAATCAAGTGATGGCAAACGTAGCTCTCCGTGCAGAGGCAGACAAGATCATCCTTGGTGGTATGGGTCTGACCAACGATGACTACCTCTATTTCAAGAACGTCTTCTCCAATGCCGGCGTGCTTGACCACATCGTTTCGTTCGTCAACACGACCGAGAACCCGCCGGTTGAGCGTCTTCTGATTCCGGATATGGCGCTTACTGCCGCAGAGTATTTCGCAGTAGAGAAACACGAGAAAGTGCTTGTTCTCTTGACCGACATGACGCTCTATGCCGATGCCTTGGCTATCGTCTCGAACCGTATGGACCAGATTCCTTCGAAAGACTCCATGCCGGGTTCGCTCTATTCGGACCTTGCTAAGATCTACGAGAAGGCAGTTCAGTTCCCGGAGGAAATCGGTGGTGGCTCTATCACCATCATCGCCGTAACAACCCTTTCCGGTGGTGACATCACACACGCTATTCCGGATAACACCGGTTACATCACAGAGGGTCAGCTCTATCTCCGTCGTGACTCCGAAATCGGTAAAGTCATCGTCGATCCGTTCCGTTCGCTCTCTCGTCTGAAACAGTTGGTTGCCGGCAAGAAGACCCGCGAAGATCATCCGCAGGTAATGAACGCTGCCGTTCGTCTCTATGCCGACGCAGCTAACGCCAAGACCAAGAAAGAGAACGGTTTCGATCTGACCGACTACGATAACCGCTGTCTGAAGTTCGCACGCGACTACAGCCGTGAGATCCTCGCTATCGACGTGAACATCAATACCGTTCAGATGCTCGACGTAGCTTGGCAGCTCTTCGCTGAATACTTCAAACCCGAAGAGGTAAACATCAAAGCCGCTCTTGTGGAGAAATATTGGCCGGCTAAATGAGAAAATTTTAAAATGAGAAAATAAGAAAATAGCCATGGCTATAACTTACCAGTTTAATAAAACGTCACTGCAGACTTTGGAGAAAGATCTGAAGATGCGGCAACGGTCTTTGCCCACTTTGCAAAGCAAAGAGACTGCTCTGCGCTTGGAAGTAAAGAAGGCGAAGCACGAACTCGACGAATTGGATCAAGAAGTCGAGCGCCGTATTAAGGATTACGACCAGATGATTGCACTTTGGGGTGAGTTTGACACTTCGCTTATCCACGTGGACGACGTGCGCATGTCTATTAAAAAGATTGCGGGCGTACGCGTACCTGTGTTGGATGAAGTCGTCTATTCCACCAAAGAGTTCTCGCTCTTCTCGTCGCCCAAATGGTTTGCAGATGGTTTTGAGCAGCTCAAGACCATAGCCGATGTGGGTATCCGTCAGGAGTTTGTACGTCGCAAAGTGGATCTCTTGGAATATGCGCGTAAGAAAACGACGCAGAAAGTGAACCTCTTTGAGAAAGTGCAAATCCCCGGTTATCAGGAGGCTATCCGTAAAATCAAACGATTTATGGAAGACGAAGAGAATCTGAATAAATCAAGTCAGAAAATCATTAAGAGCAAACGTGAGAAAGAAGCTCGCGAGGCTGAGGAACTGAAGCAGAAAGGAGGTAACGCATGATTACGCAAATGAAGAAATATACCTTCTTGGTATTCCATCGTGATTATGAGCCCTTCCTGACGCAGCTTCGTGACCTTGGCGTAGTACATATCACGCAGAAAGCAGCAGGTCTCATCGAAGATGATGAGAAACTGCAAGCTGCTCTCCAGCATGAGGATGAACTCCGCCATTTGCTCAAGCAAGGTGCTCCGGATCAACTGATTCAGGAACTCGCAAACATCAAACAAAGCATCGAAGATGCCAAAAATGCGGCTTCTCAAGTTGCCGTTTGGGGTGATTTCGATACAGAGCGTATTGATGCGCTGAGCAAAGCCGGTTATACACTTCGTTTCTACTCTTGTGGTGCCAATGCGTATCAGGAAAAGTGGGGTATAAAAGTCTCGGAGAAAGAGGGTAAGACCTATTTCGTTAGCATAAATGAAAATAACGAAAACGACGTAGCTCTCGAAAACGATGCCACTTTATTACCTGCTCCCGAGAAATCGGCTGCACAATATATGCAGGAAGTGGAGCACCTCAAAGGCCTCATGGCGGCAGCCAATGCGCGTATTGAAGCATGGCAGTTGGCAAACTTGGAGGACATCAAAGAGCAACTCAAAGAAGCACGTCAACAGATAGATTGGCAGCGAGTTACGCTCTCTACCGATAAACTCGCAGAAGGTTCGCTCTGTCTCTTTGAGGGCTTCTGTCCGATTGATAAAGAAGCAGAACTGAATGCGATGCTCGAATCCGCACAGGTATATTTCGAATCGGAGGAACCGGCAAAAGAAGATAACACTCCCATCGAATTGAAGAATAACTTCTATACGCGGTTGTTTGAACCTATCACGCGGCTCTATTCTTTACCGAACTACGCAGAGTTAGACCCGACGCCGTTCTTTGCCCCGTTCTTTATGCTCTTCTTCGGATTGTGTCTGGGTGACGGCGGTTACGGTCTGGTTATCCTGCTTGCCGGACTTGCGGTTATCTTCAAGGCTCCGAAACTCAAGGAGTGGGGATGGCTAGGCGTATTCATGGGCTTGACGACCATGGTCGTAGGCATTCTTACCGGCATGTTCTTTGGTATCAACCTGGAAGAAGTAGCAGTGCTTGCTCCGGTAAAGCAGTATTTCATAACGGAGACGAATGCTACCGTACACTTCATGGGCGGCGCATACCATCCGATGATGGTCTTTGCCATCCTGATTGGTATCTTCCAGATTCTTTTTGCCATGGGCTTTAAGGTGGTGAAGATTACGCTCCGTGACGGCTTTAAATATGCGGCATACGACTGCGCTTGGTTGGTTGCATTGGTGACGCTTATCGTCTGGTTTGCTCTTTCCGGATCACTCTCCCCGATAGGCTTATATACCATTTATGGTATATTGGGTCTGTGCGCATTGTTTATCCTGTTCTACAGCAACCCCGATCGCAAGGTCCTTTTGCTCAATGTCGGAGGAGGTTTGTGGGGAACGTATAACATGGTCAGTGGTCTCTTGGGCGATGTGCTCAGCTATATCCGTCTGTTTGCGTTAGGTCTCGCCGGAGGTATTCTCGGAAATGTCTTCAATGCGCTTGCATTGCAGGCCGGCGGCGCTTGTCCAAGCTGGATAGGATGGCTTCCTACATTGCTTATCCTTGTCTTTGGTCACTCTCTGAACTTCGCGTTGTGTCTTATCTCATCGGTGGTACACCCGATGCGTCTTACCTTCGTTGAGTTCTATAAGAATGCCGGATTTGAAGGAGGAGGAAAAGAGTACAAACCTTTTGCTAAACATTAAATATTAAACATTCAACATTAAACATTATAATATTATGACATTAAATTTGATTCTCGCCTTTATTGGCATCGCTTTCATGGTCGGTCTGTCCGGCGTAGGTAGTGTGTATGGTTTGACAATGTGCGGTAACGCGGTTGTCGGTGCATTAAAGAAACGCCCGGATGCAATGGGTATTTACATCCTATTGTCCGCTCTGCCTTCTACACAAGGTATCTACGGATTCGTAGGTTACTTTATGGTTCAGAAGTACCTCACCGCAGGTATTACGACACTGCAAGCAGCAGCAATCCTCGGTGGTGGAATCGCACTTGGTTTGGTTGCTCTCTTGTCTGCTATCCGTCAAGGACAAGTTTGCGCCAATGGTGTGGCAGCTACCGGTAGTGGTCACAATGTGACTGCAGGTACCATGATCATGGCCGCTTTCCCTGAGTTCTATGCTATTTTGGCACTGCTCGTAGTAATTCTTATGGGCGGTCTGATGGGCGAACCCGTAGTGCTCTAATCCATTAAAGCTAAACGAAAATGCTAAAAGCATTTGTTTTTCCCGGACAGGGAAGTCAATTTCCGGGCATGTGCAAAGATCTGTACGATGCACACGCAGAAGCCCGCGAGATGTTCCAAGCAGCTGACAGGCTGCTTGGCTTCTCGCTGACGGATGTGATGTTCAACGGCACAGCCGATGATCTGAAGCAGACCAAAGTGACGCAACCGGCAGTGTTCCTGCACTCGGTGGTAGCACAACGTCTGATGACCATCGAGAAGCCCGACATGGTAGCCGGACACAGTCTGGGTGAGTTCAGCGCGTTGGTAGCATGTGGCGCATTGCGTTTTGAGGACGCCTTATTATTAGTGTCCGCGCGTGCGCAAGCGATGCAGGCTGCCTGTGAGGCGAACCCCGGCACGATGGCTGCCGTTCTTGGTCTTGACGATGAGAAAGTAGTCGAAATCTGTGACCAAATCACAAACAACTTCAAACAAGCCGAAGGCTCAAACCTTCAAACTACTTCAAACCACGTTGTGGTTGCTGCTAACTTCAACAACCCCGGACAGATTGTTATCTCCGGCGAGGTGGAGGCAGTAGATGCTGCTTGTGTGGCGCTCAAAGAAGCAGGAGCTCGTCGTGCGCTTCGTCTTAATGTGGGCGGTGCATTTCACTCTCCGTTGATGCAGCCTGCCGCAGAAGATCTGAAGGCTGCGATCCTCAAAACGGATTTCCACAAACCTTTCTGTCCGATTTATCAGAACGTCACTGCCAAAGCAGAGACGAATCCTGAAACTATCCGCGAAAACCTCTTAAAACAACTCACAGCCCCCGTTCGCTGGACGCAGAGCGTGCAAAACATGATTGCGGACGGCGCAACTCAGTTCTATGAGTTTGGTCCCGGAGATGTCCTGAAAGGCATGATCCGAAAGATCAATGCAGAGGTACAAGTGGGATAAGTAAATCCAAAAGTAACGATAAGAGAAATGAAAGATATCTTTGATTTAACAGGCCGCGTGGCGTTGGTAACAGGTTGTTCGGGCGGCTTAGGAGTGCAGATGGCCAATGCGTTGGCTGCTCGTGGGGCGAACTTAGTGATCATAGCTCGTCGTTACGAGAAATTAGTAGAAGTACAGAAAGCTATCGAGGCTCAGTACGGCGTCAAGGTGTTACCGCTCCAATGCGACATCACATCGACCGAAGCGGTAGAAACCATGGTAGATGAGGCACTCCAACAAGTTGGACACATCGATATTGTGGTCAACAATGCCGGAACAGGAGCAGTAGCTCCCGCAGAGGACATTACCGATGCGCAGTTTGAGAATGAGATGCAGATTGATCTCTTTGGTACCTTCCGTGTGGCTCGTGCTGTAGCCAAGAAATCCATGATCCCGAATAACTACGGTCGCGTGATCAATATCGCATCTATGTATGGTCTTGTGGGTAATAAGATTGCGCCCGCTTCGCCTTACCATGCAGCAAAAGGCGGTGTTGTCAATCTGACACGCGCTTTGGCGGCGGAATGGGGTAAGTACGGTATTACGGTGAATACCATTTGCCCGGGTTATTTCATTACCCCGCTGACCAAAGAGACCTTGGAGTCCGAGTATTTCGCTAACTATGCCAAGACGGTTATCCCGATGGAGCGTTACGGTCATGAGGGCGAACTGGACAGCGCAGTAGTTTTCCTCGCTTCCAATGCGTCAACTTATGTCACCGGCGTAGCACTTCCTGTTGATGGCGGTTATACATGCGTATAAAGATCCTTTTTATACATTTGAAAGGAGTCCTTCGGGGCTCTTTTTTTTTGCTCCGAAAATAGTTTGGCACGATGTTTGTAAATACCTTTGTGAATGTGTAACCCTTTAAAATTTATTGGTATGAAAAAGATTGTAATTCTGGCAATTAGCGCCATTCTTGCGGTTAATATCAGCGCGCAGGAACAGAAGAAAGAACAGTTCGCAGGTAAGCAACTTAGTAAGGAAGAAAAGGTGGAGTTGAAGATCCAGCATCTGACTTAAGAACTGATGTTGAGTGATCAACAAGCCGAGAAGTTTGCAGCTACTTTTCGCGAGTACGCAGCAGAGAAGGCAAAGCTCTTTTCCAAGAAGGACAAGAAGAAGTGTGAGCAAGGCAAGGAACTGAGCGATGCTGAATTGGATCAGTTGGCGAAACAGCGTTTTGAGGAGATGAAGAAGTTTGCGGATTTGCAAGCAAAGTACTATGATAAGTTCCGCAAAGACCTCAGCGCACGTCAGGTAGAGCGGGTTCTTCATCTCAATGAGCCGTTTGGAAAGCCCTGTTGCGGTAAGGGATTCAAGCCGGGCGATAAGCCTTGTGGAAAGCAATGTGGCAAACATGAAGGTCCTTGTGGCGAAAAGCACGGCAAACATGAGCATAAGAAAGCAACGATGCCGGTAGCTGAATAAGCCAAACGATGAGTGTAAACAATAAACAGCAGCTCGAAAAGCTGCTGTTTATTGGTATTGGGATGTGTAAATTGCTAAAATGATTTGGTCCTAATAGATGGATTTTATCCTAATTTCTCCAAGGCTGCTTTGACGCGGCGAATCGTTTCGTCTTTGCCGAGGATGTCTGTAATATTCCAGATATGCGGACCACGAGCTGCGCCAACGAGACAAATACGGAAAGCATTCATGACGATGCCGACACCGTATTCGTGCGCTTCAATCCAAGGCATCACCACTTTGTCAAGATGCCAAAGTGTATTTACCATTTGGTCATTTACAATTTGTTCATTTTTATGCCAATCCTCTTCAGAAACGGTCTCGAGGAGCGTAATGAGTTCTGTCATGTGCTTCGGCGAGTCTTCTTTCCAACGTTTCTTGAGCGATTTCTCGTCATACTCGGTCGGGGCAACAAAGAAGAAGTTGACTTGCTCCCAGAGTTCGGGTACGAAGTTCACACGGTCTTTGGTCAAACCGATGATTTTGGCGATTTCCTCGTTATTACGTAATGACGTGATCTCGTTATTACGAACGTGCTCCTCAAGAACAGGGCGGAACATCTCTGCCAACTCTTCGTTGGAACGGAGTTGGAGGTATTGGTGGTTGAACCATTTGCCTTTCTCGTAGTCGAACTTAGCACCGGATTTGGACACACGGTCGAGCGAGAAGTCCTTGATCAGTTCGTCCATGGTGTACATCTCTTGGTCTCCGGATCCATGCCAACCCAGCAGGGCAAGGAAGTTAATAACCGCCTCGGGCAGATAGCCGCTCTCACGATAACCGGAAGAGACCGTTCCATCTTTCTGGTTGTGGAACTCTAATGGGAAGACAGGGAAACCAAGACGGTCACCGTCACGTTTGGAGAGTTTGCCGTTTCCGTCGGGCTTGAGCAACAAAGGCAGATGGGCGAACTCAGGCATCGTATCCTGCCATCCGAATGCACGATAGAGCAGCACATGGAGCGGGGCAGAAGGTAACCATTCCTCACCACGGATGACGTGCGAGATCTCCATCAGATGGTCGTCCACGATGTTTGCCAAATGGTAAGTGGGCAGGTCGTCTGCGGATTTATAGAGCACCTTGTCGTCCAAGATATTGGAGTTGATAACCACCTCTCCACGGATGAGATCATGCACATGTACGTCCTCGTTCGGCTCCACTTTGAAGCGAACAACGTATTGAGATCCTGCACTGATGCAGGAGGCTACCTCGTCTGCGGACATCGTTAAGGAGTTGCGCATCTGAAGGCGCGTGCGTGCGTCGTATTGGAAATTGGGGATCTCAGCACGTTTGGCTTCGAGCTCTTCGGGCGTGTCGAAAGCGATATATGCATGACCGGAGTCGAGCAACTGCTTCACGTACTGGTGATAGATCTCACGACGCTCAGACTGACGATAAGGACCGTGTTCTCCGACAGCTTCAATCTCTTTTGTGCCTTTCTTCAGACGAAGACCCTCGTCGATGCCGATACCGAGCCAATCCAGTGCTTCGAGGATATATTCCTCAGCTCCGGGTACGAAACGGGTGGAGTCGGTGTCCTCAATACGAAGGAGCATGTCGCCTCCGTGCTGACGGGCAAACAGGTAGTTATACAATGCGGTACGAACACCGCCGATGTGTAAAGCGCCAGTTGGAGAGGGCGCAAAACGAACTCTTACTCTTCTTTCCATATTCAATAATCAAAATTGCGTGCAAAGGTACTACTTTTTTTGCATATATGCAAATTTTAGAAATTAAAAATTAAAAATTATGAATTAAAAATGGATATTGGAGTAATAAAACGATACAAAAAATGCGCGCGTACTTGCGTATGTCAAAAATTTTTTGTAATTTTGCAGCCAAATTAAATTAGGTGTAAAATGTTTGATAATTTAAGCGAACGATTAGAACGGTCTTTTAAGATCTTGAAAGGTGAAGGCCGTATTACTGAAATCAATATTGCGGAGACGGTCAAGGACATCCGTAAGGCATTGTTAGAAGCGGATGTGAACTACAAAACCGCTAAACAATTTACCGACCAAGTGAAAGAGAAAGCCTTGGGTCAGAACGTGATCACCTCTGTTCGTCCCGGACAGTTGATGGTGAAGATCACACATGACGAGTTGGCGGCTCTCATGGGCGGTGAAGCGCAGGAAATCAACCTCAAAGGCAATCCTGCCGTTATTCTGATGTCCGGTTTGCAGGGTTCCGGTAAGACCACTTTTGCTTCGAAATTGGCTAACTACCTGCAAACGAAGAAAGGTAAGAAAGTGATGCTGGTGGCTTGCGACGTTTATCGTCCGGCAGCTATCGAGCAGTTACGTGTGCTGGGTGAGCAGATCAAGGCGAAAGTTTATACAGGAGAAGGCGAGTCGAACCCTGTGAAGAAAGCGCAGGATGCTATCTCCGAGGCGAAGAAATTCGGCTACGATGTAGTGATCGTCGATACCGCCGGTCGTTTGGCTGTGGACGAGCAGATGATGAACGAGATAGCGGCTATCAAAGAAGCTATCACGCCGTCGGAGACGCTGTTCGTGGTAGATGCCATGACCGGACAGGATGCAGTCAATACGGCTAAGGAGTTCAACGACCGTTTGGATTTTGACGGCGTTATTCTGACGAAATTAGACGGTGACGCCCGTGGTGGAGCGGCATTGAGTATCCGCAGCGTGGTGAACAAGCCGATTAAGTTCATCGGAACGGGTGAGAAGATGGAAGCATTGGATGTGTTCCATCCGTCTCGTATGGCAGACCGAATCCTTGGTATGGGTGACGTGGTGAGTCTTGTGGAGCGTGCGCAGGAACAGTACGACGAAGAGGAGGCAAGGCGAATCAGCAAGAAGATTGCCAAGAACCAGTTTGACTTCAATGACTTCATCGGTCAGCTGAACCAGATCAAGAAGATGGGTTCGATGAAAGAGCTTATGGGCATGATTCCGGGCATGGACAAAGCCCTGAAAGGTGTGGAGATCAGCGACGATGCATTCAAACCTATTGAGGCGATGATCAACTCGATGACCCCTGCTGAGCGTTCGAATCCGGCATTGCTGAACGGTAGTCGTAAGAGCCGTATTTGCAAAGGAGCCGGTGTGGATATTGTGGCGTTGAATCGTTTCCTCAAGCAGTTTGAGCAGACAAGTAAGATGATGCGCAAAGTGCAACAGATGGGATTCAAGAGACGTTAAAATGGTTCACTGCGTGAACGTTAAAATGTTAAATTGTTAAAACGTTAGTACCTTGTCGGAGGAGAAGATATATCAACCGGGATGGGGTGAGAAGAAGGAGAAACACCGTCACCATCATCACCATGGGTCGGACAGCCGCTACACCAATAGTTGGGGCGGATGGTTGAAGATGCGTGACAAACAGGCATACTACGGACTGATGTTTGTCGTAGTGGTCGGTTTGCTGTTCGGCGCATACAAGGTCGTGCAGATGTTCGTTCATGAGTTCCGGTCCATGCCGATGGATGATCCCCGAACGGAGATGAAAGTGGATGAGTTGGATATTCGTCGAGGAGAGAAACAGGACGCTTTGATCGCCGGCGATAGTATCAAACAGGCGTTTAATGTGGATTCAATTAGACGTGTGCAGACCGAGAGCCACCATGTGTATCGTCCTCCTCGTCGTGAGAACACATGGTATATTACTCAACGGGAATGGAAGGATATCTGGCGTAATATGAAACGCTGGAAACAGGCTCAGAAGAACGATGTTCGCGTCAAAGAAACGGAAGAAAAGAAATCAGCAGAATGATATTAGACGGTAAACACATAGCACAAACGATCCGCGCTGAGTTGCGCGAACAGATAGCGTCGATAGTTTCAAAAGGACTTCGCGCGCCTAAATTGGCGGTTGTTATCGTTGGGCATAATCCGGCGAGTGAGACGTATGTTGCCAATAAAATCAAGGCTTGCGCGGAAGTGGGTATTGAGGCAGAGCGTGTGGCGTTGGAAGCAGAAATCACAGAAGAGGAACTGTTGGCAGAGGTAGAACGGCTGAACAGAGATGCGTCCGTGGACGGGTTTATTGTGCAGTTACCGCTGCCGGAACATATCAACGAATCCGCCGTCCTTTCGGCAATCGATTACCGGAAAGATGTCGATGGTCTGACGCCGGAGAACGTGGGACGAACGGTGCAAGGTCTGCCTTCCTTGGTGAGCGCAACACCGAGAGGTATACGTGAACTGTTGGCGCGTTATGACATCCAGACGGAAGGCAAACATGTGGTGGTTATCGGGCGTTCGAACATCGTCGGCAAGCCGATAGCGATGCTGTTGATGCAACGTCCGTATCTGAGTCTGCCGGGCATGAGCGCTTCGTCGCTCGGAGACGCAACCGTGACGATCTGTCATAGCAAGACCCGCGATTTGGAGGCTATCTGTCAGACAGCGGATATCATCATCGTGGCTGCAGGAGTTCCGAATCTGTTGACAGCGAACATGGTCAGAGAAGGGGTGGTGGTTATCGATGTGGGTATCAATCGTGTGGAGGATGATTCGCCGCGCGGATACCATCTGGTGGGAGACGTAGATTTTGAGAACGTGGCTCCGAAAGCGTCGTATATCACTCCTGTTCCCGGAGGTGTTGGACCGATGACCATTGTTAGTTTACTGCAAAACACGCTACAAGCGTACCTTGGAAATTAAAAATTAAAAATTAAGAATTAAAAATTGGATATTTTATCAAAAATAGAAGGATTAGAGGCTAAGTTTCATGAGGTGAGTCTGTTGATTACAGACCCGTCTGTGATAGCCGATCAGGCACGTTATGTGCGACTTAACCGCGATTACCATGATTTGGAGCGCGTGTTGGAGTGCGCGCATCGGTATAAGAAAGCGGTGACCGATTTGCAGGACGCTAAGGATCTCTTTTTCAATGAGTCTGACCCGGAGATGAAAGAGATGGCGAAAGCAGAGATTGATGAGTTAGAACCGCAGATCCCCAAACTGGAAGAGGAACTGAAGATCCAACTGCTGCCTCAGGATCCAGAGGACGGCAAGAATGTTGTCATGGAGATACGTGGCGGAACAGGTGGTGACGAAGCGGCTATTTTTGCCGGAGATCTGTTCCGGATGTACTGTAAGTACTTCGAAATCAAAGGATTCAAGTATTCCGTTTCTTCGTTTACAGAAGGCGCTTCCGGCGGTTATAAGGAGATCATCTTCAATGTGACCGGTCAGAATGTGTATGGAACGCTCAAATATGAGAGCGGCGTTCATCGTGTGCAACGTGTGCCTGTGACCGAAACGCAAGGACGTGTGCATACATCGGCAGCTACGGTTGCGGTTTTGCCCGAGGCGGATGAGTTTGAAGTGCATATCAACGAAGGCGAGATCAAATGGGAGACTTTCCGTTCCGGTGGAGCAGGAGGTCAGAACGTCAATAAAGTGGAGTCGGGTGTTCGTTTGCGGTATAACTGGAAGAACCCCAATACGGGTGAAGTGCAAGAGATCCTGATAGAGTGTACCGAGACGCGTGATCAGCCTAAGAATAAGGAACGCGCGCTCTCACGCTTGCGCACGCAGATATACGATAAGGAGCATCAGAAATATATTGATGACATTGCCGCGCGGCGTAAGACGATGGTCTCGACAGGCGACCGTTCTGCCAAGATCCGCACGTATAACTATCCGCAGGGACGTATTACCGACCACCGAATAGGTTATACGGTGTATAACTTGGCAGCGTTCATGGACGGCGATATACAAGGCGTGATTGATGCCCTGCAGGTTGCTGAGAACGCAGAAAGGCTGAAGGAATCGGAACTGTAAATTTCAAATAGATGTATTTGTTTTATTGCCCGGAAATAGCAACGACGTTGACGCTCTCGGAAGAAGAGAGTGCGCATTGCGTGCAGGTGTTGCGTCGTAGTGCAGGCGATGAGATACTCGTGACAGATGGAATAGGGCAACTCTATCATTGCGTGATCACTAATCCTCATCGTAAGCATTGCGAGGTGGAGATCCGTTCCGTAGCGACGCCTGAGCCGCTTCATGAGGGGCATATTCACATGGTTATTGCACCGACGAAGAACATCGACCGAACGGAGTTAGCGATCGAGAAATGTGTGGAGATGGGAGTAGATGAGTTGACGCTTGTGCTTTGCGAACACTCGGAACGCAAGACGGTGAACATGGATCGGTTGCAGAAGATCCTTGTTTCTGCCGCCAAACAGTCCTTGAAGACGCGTTTTCCGATTCTTCATCCGCTGACTAAGATGACCGAGCTGCAGATAGAGGGAGATAAGTTTATTGCCCATTGTATGTCGGACGAGGAAGATGAGTCGCTGCAAGCCCATTACCGCTCGTCGGACAGCAAACATGCTTTGCAGAACGAGATTGTGCGAGGCCATCAAACGACCGTGCTTATCGGACCGGAAGGCGATTTCTCGCCGGAAGAGGTGCAATGGGCAATACAGAACGGCTATATGCCGGTGAGTCTGGGAGCGGCTCGTCTGCGCACAGAGACGGCTGCTATCGTGGCTTGTCATACGGCGGTTTTAATGAATAGTTAAAATGATGTTTTACACGTTAGATTCGGACATATTATTGTGGATCAATGGTCATGGGAATGAATGGTTAGATGCCGCTATGTGGACTATCAGCCGTTCGAAGACTTGGATGTGGTTGTACGCGCTGTTAGTGGGGTTAATCGTCTATCGCTACCGGAACTGGAAGACCGTTCTGCTGATCTTGGTGGCTTTTGGCGTTGCTGTTGGATTGAGCGACTACACCTGCAGTGGTATTCTCAAACCGTGGATTTGCCGTTTGCGTCCGACGCACGAACCGGCTATCGATCCGATTCGTTTGGTACATGGCTATTTAGGCGGTTTGTATGGTTTTTGCAGCAGTCATGCTGCGAATACGATGTCGTGCGGTCTGCTTTTCTCGCTGATTTATAGGAATAAAATAGCCACCGCAGGTCTGATGACTTGGGTGGCTCTGAACTGTTATAGCCGGATGTACCTCGGAGCTCATTACCCGGGAGATATATTGGCGGGCTTGTTTATTGGTTCGCTTTTTGCTGTTCTGGCGTACTGGGCGCTTTGTCGGTGGGTGTTGCGTTCACCGGCAGCATCCTGTTCGCACCCCTTGGACGGCGAGGCTGCTCGACAGGGTGGTTCATGAACTGATCGAACTCTTTCTCTGTGAGCAGACGTTTGAGCTCCGCATAAATAGCGTTCATTCGCTCCATCTCTTGCGCACGTGTCAGACCTTTCTGACGAACCCGCGCGTACTTGAGATGCATCTTATACAAGGTATCAAAACGCACAGAGTCCTTGATATCCAACTCGCGTACGAGACGCACGGTCTGCTTGATAGCCTCATCCTCCGGCGTACGTTGCGGACGATCCGAAACAGGCTCTTGAGCCATCATCAGCCCTGCTGAAAGGGTGATGGACAGAATTATAAATAAACGTTTAATCATCATACAGATTGTACTACAAAAATCATGCCATTAAGTCCCGAAATAGTACTTGCCTCGCAACTTTACTTCTCCCAACAGGGAGAAAACCGCCGTTCCCGTCCTGCGGTAAGGGTCGCTTTGGCTGGTATGATCGTGGGAGTGATGGTGATGATTCTGACAGTGTGTATCGTGGTCGGTTTCAAGCAGACGATCACTCAGAAAGTGGCGGGTTTCGGAGCACATATTCAGGTGGTTTCGTTTGAGAATAACAACACGTATGATCTGCAACCGATAGAGGTTTCCGACAGTCTTTTGTCGCAGTTGGGACGTTTTGATCATGTGGTTCAAGCGGCTCCGTTCATCACCAAACCCGGTATGCTCAAGACCGATTCTGCCTTTCAAGGGATGGTACTTAAAGGAACCGATTATTGGGATTTCTTTGCCCGTAATCTGGTGGAAGGTGCGCTGCCTGAGAAACCGCAGGAAGTGCTTCTTTCGCGTACCGTTTCTGCCAAACTGAGACTCCATGTGGGCGATGCTGTGTATGCCTATTTTGTGGATGATTCGGATGTCCGTGCAAGGCGTTTTACCATCTCCGGCATCTATGATACGGGCTTTGAGCAGTACGATGAGTTGTTTGTGTTAACCGTGCTCGAAACGGCGCGAAGACTACAATCATGGGAGAAGAATGTCTATTCGGGCGTAGAAATCCTGATAGATAATATCAACCGCTTGGACGAAGTGGCGGATGAGATTTACTTTGCTACGGTTCGGCAGATGGACGAAAACGGCTATCATGTGTATTACGTACAGACCCTGCATCAGCAGAATCCGGCGATCTTTGCTTGGCTCGATCTGCTGGATATGAACGTGGTGGTGATCATTATACTGATGCTCCTTGTGGCGGGATTTAATATCGTTTCGGGGCTGATCATTCTGATCCTCGAAGGCGTCAATCTCATAGGTACGCTGAAGGCGCTCGGAGCAGACAACCGGTTTGTGCGGCGGATTTTCATGACGCAAGCGGCTTTGCTCATCGGAAAAGGAGTGTTGTGGGGCAATATACTTGGTTTGGGCATTGCGGCTGTGCAGTATTTCGGTCATCTGATGCCCCTTGACCCGACTACGTATTATGTGAATTTTGTGCCGGTGACTTTTGCATGGAGTTGGCTGATTGCGCTCAATGTGCTGACGATCGTCGTGTCGTTGGCGATACTCATTCTGCCTTCTATGATCATCGCCAAAATCAGTCCTGCGAGAGTGATGCAGTTTGAATAGTTAGCCACATGAAAGGGTAGAGAAGAGATGATTAAATTACAAACGATAGTGGATACGATACCTTCCGAAAGGAAGATCGGGTATGAGGACAAAATCCTTATGTTGGGTTCGTGCTTCTCAGACGAGATCGGCGAGCAGATGAAGCAGCGGAATATGTCCGTCACCTGCAATCCGTTCGGCACGCTCTATAATCCGCTCTCGATAGCAAATGCCATCCATTCCACCTTTGTACATTGTACATCGTACATCGTACATCACGAGGGTCTCTGGCATTCGATGATGCACCATGGTTCGTTCTCTCGTCCGACGCGTGAAGAAGCCGAAGAGGCGGTAAAAGCGTCCATCGAGACGATGCAAAAGGCGCTTCAGGAAGCTACGGTCGTCATCGTCACTTTCGGAACAGCTTGGATCTATGAGATGAATGGAGAGATTGTCGGAAACTGCCATAAACTGCCTGCCGATCGGTTCACACGTCGTCGGTTGACGGTGGAAGAGATAGTAGCAGCTTGGCAACCGATCATCGAGCGATATCCGGATAAACATTGGATCTTCACCGTTTCGCCTATTCGTCACATCAAAGACGGCTTGCATGAGAACCAACTCTCCAAAGCCACGCTTTTAATGGCAATCGAACATCTTACAGCCGAAGGCGGTCTTACAGTGGAGCGGTCTTACAGCGGAGCGGTCATACAGCGCAGCGTTCACTATTTTCCTTCTTACGAAATTCTCCTTGACGAATTGCGTGACTACCGTTTTTATGCGGACGATCTGGTTCATCCGTCTTCTTTGGCGGTAAACTATATCTGGGAACGATTTGTAGATACTTTCTGCACACCGCAAACCCGCAACGAAATGACATTGCAACACAAGCGTTGGAAATTCGAACACCACCGCCCTTTGCATTAAAATGACATTATTTTACTAAAATTCACACTTTTAATTTACTCACGACATGAAAAAATATTTATTTTTTAGCCTACGGGCACGATTACTGTTTCTTGCGCTGATAGTAAGCGCAACAACTCTGTATGCCGAAACCGTAAAAATCGGCAATCTGTATTATTCGTTGAGTGCGACTACGGCACAAGTGGTCAATGACCAGAGTTCGGACAAGTCCGTCTATAAAGACTATACGTCCGTCACAGTCCCTGCGTCCGTGACCTATAACAACTATACGTATCCTGTGACGAGTATCGGGACAAGTGCGTTTGAGGGCCTGACGAACCTGCAATCTGTCACTCTGCCGACATCCGTCACCACTATTGGAACGGATGCTTTCTACGGCTGCACGAAATTAGGCTCCGTGAACTTGGAAGAAGGTCTGATGACCATCAACCTGCGTGCGTTCTATAACTGTAACCTGACGGAGATTACTATTCCGAGTACGGTTACCTCTATCGGCAATGCCGCTTTCAAGGGCAACCCGACGACCACGATTGTATGGAAACCGGCAGACTGCTCTATCGGTTCAAACGACGGCGCGCCGTTCTATAGCACCAATTCGCAGGTTACCTCTTTCACTTTTGCGAACGGCGTAGAGGTTGTGCCGGCATATATCTGCAAGAACATGAGTCTGTTGGATACAATCGTGCTTCCGGCTTCGGTCAACAGGCTTGGTCAATATGCTTTCATGAATTGCACGAATCTCAAATCCATCAACTTGCCGGTAACGCAAAAGACACTGCCCATCAGTTTCATGGAGGGCTGCTCGTCGTTGGAGTCCATTGAATTACCGGCGACTTTGACCACCATCAATCAGGATGCATTCTACGGCTGTTCTTCGCTGAAGAACGTGAACCTGCACGAAGGCATAACCACGATCTATCAGCGGGCGTTCCAGAACTGTAAGTTGGAGTCGGTCACAATCCCGAGTACGGTAACCAGCATCGGAAGCAGTGCGTTCAAAGGTAACCCGACCAAGTCCGTTACTTGGTTGCCGGCTAACTGTTCTGTCGGTACAGGCGATAACGCGCCGTTCTATGGTTCGCAGATTACCTCTTTCGTCTTTGGCGACAGCGTGAAGACCATTCCCGGCTATTTGTGCTACCAAATGAACAAACTGGACAGCGTTACACTGCCGGAGAAACTGACCACCATCGGTCAATACGCATTCAACGGTTGTTCGCTGTTCAAGAACGTAACAATCCCGGCATCGGTGACGAGTATCGGTACCTATGCGTTTGCGTTCTGTACGTCCCTCAAGAACTTCGAGTTCCCGAAAGGCATCAAGACGGTGGCTACCAGTGTGTTGGAAGGCTGTACAGCGCTGGAGGATGTCATTATCCCGGCATCGGTGACGACAATCGGTCAGGATGCGTTCTACAACTGCTCCAAACTGGTGAGCATTCATAACTACGCTATTACCCCGCAATCCCTTCAGTCGCGTGCGGTTTATAATGTCAACAAGCAGACCTGTATTCTTTACGTGCCGATCGATTATATCAACCTCTACCGCGCAGCAGATGTATGGAAGGATTTTGCCAATATCATCGGTGTAGCGACTGATTTGCAGTTTGAGGACCAGATCGTCAGCGTGACCTATCTCAAGCAGGATAGCACGCTCCATTACATGGAGTCCCAGACTTGGGCAGTTCCCCTCGAGCCGTATATCGAAGGCTTTACCTTTGTCGGTTGGCGGGTAGAGCAGGGTATGCTTAATGACGGCATCGTTCTGCGGGCAGTGTATGAATCGAGCACGCCGACCCAGGCGCCTGAGGTATATGTCAACCCCGCCAATAAAGCACAGAAACTGATCAAGAACGGCAATGTCTATATTCTGAGCGGTGATAAAACTTATACCGTTACTGGTCAAGAGGTAAAATAACCCCTGACTTTTCCTGAAATATGTTGACACTTTCCTAAAATAGTTGACAATCGTCCTACAGCACTTTTGGCACTTTCGCTTCCTTTGTGTCCTCCTGTGAACAGAAAAAATTCGCTTAATTAGCTCAATTCGCCGTTTTATATTTTTTGGAATCATTTTAGGTAATTTTGGACAGATTAAAAAATCCTCTTCCGATTTTGCCGCTTGTATAAAAATTGTATTTTTTTGCTTTGCACTTTTTGCACTTTCTGCACTTTCACGTATCAAAGTGCAAATAGTGCAAATAGTGCAATGTCATTTTTTTATAACTTCGGACTTTTTCTTTTCCCCATTCATTTTCTCCTTTCTATATAGTATTATATACAAAGTATATAATACAGAGCATTTTAATCTTTAGTTATTCGTTATATATTCGTTATTTATTCGTTAATCATTCACGGTACTGGAACGGACTTGGAACGGACTCGGAACGGAGTCAGGAAGGAGCAGGCATCTTACGTGGACGTACGGGATGCGTAATAATCGTTCATTCTTACCATTTTCAGGGTCATTTGGGGTGAAAAGAAACAGAAGAACGATATTTTTTACAAAAAAATACATTTTTATTTGCATATGTGCAATTTTTTTTGTAATTTTGCCCCGATTTTGCTACATTGAGTTTGCAAAACAATAAAAAATCCTTAAATACTAACACATTATGGCTAAAGTTTATCAAGCATCTGAGATCAAGAACGTCGCTATGTTGGGCGGCTCGGGATCGGGTAAAACGACTCTCATGGAGTCGATGTTGTTTGAAAGCGGGGTGATTAAACGCCGCGGTTCGATTGAGCAGCAATCCACCGTGTGCGATTATTTCCCGGTAGAGAAAGAGTACGGCTACTCCGTTTTCTCCACAGTTTGTAACATTGAGTTCGAAGGCAAGAAACTGAACGTGATCGATTGCGCAGGTTCGGACGACTTCTGCGGTGGAACCGTAGCAGCTCTCCAGATGTGCGGCTCGGCGCTCATCGTCCTCTCCGCGAACGGCGGCGTGGAAGTGGGCACGCAGAACAACTTCCGTCTCGTTGAGAAAGCACACAAACCGCTGGCATTCGTCATCAATAAATGCGACCACGAGAACGCAGACTTCGAGCGCACGTACGCGCAATTAAAGGAGAACTTTGGCAATAAGTGTACGCTGATCCAGTTCCCGGTGAATGCCGGAGCAGGTTTCAACGCTGCTATCGATGTCCTCAAGGGCAAGATGCTCGTTTGGAAAGCAGAGGGTGGAGCTCCTGAGATGAAGGACATCCCCGCTGAGTACGCTGATAAGGTGGCTGAGATGCGTCAGCAGCTTCAAGAGCAGGCAGCAGAGGCAGACGAGACGCTGTTGGATAAGTTCCTCGGCGAAGGTCTGACTGACGAAGAGATCATGCAGGGTCTGAAATCCGTTTATGCAGACGGTTCGATGTACCCGGTTATCTGCTGCTCGGGTCTCAAAGATATGGGTGTTCGTCGTCTGATGGACTTCCTGAACGGTATGGCTCCGAGCCCTGCACAGTTCAGTTATCCGACGGTGGATGGCAAGAAGATCAGTCCGGACGCTTCGGCTCCGACAAGCCTGTATGTCTTCAAGACTTCTGTGGAACCGCATATCGGCGAGGTGAACTATTTCCGCGTAATGCAAGGAACCGTTCGTAACGGCGATGATCTTCTGAACATGGAGCGCGGCTCGAAAGAGCGTATCTCACAGCTCTATCAGGTTGCCGGTTCGATCCGTACTGCCGTAGATGAGTTGCAGGCAGGTGACATCGGTGCTACTGTGAAGCTTAAAGATACCCGTACGGGCAACACGCTGAATGCGAAAGAGTGTGACAACCAATATGCTCCGATCGTTTATCCGCAGCCGCGTTACCGCCGTGCTATCAAGCCGGTAACTGAGTCTGATGCAGAGAAACTCGCAGCACTCTTGACTCGTATGCACGAGGAGGATCCGACTTGGGTAGTAGAGCAGTCCAAAGAGCTTCGTCAGATGATCGTTTCCGGTCAAGGAGAGTTCCACCTGCGTACCCTCAAATGGCGTCTGGAGAACAACGATAAGATGATGGTTGAGTTCCTCGAGCCGAAGATCCCGTATCGTGAGACGATCACGAAGGCAGCTCGTGCTGACTATCGTCATAAGAAACAATCCGGTGGAGCCGGTCAGTTCGGTGAGGTTCACTTGATCGTGGAACCGTACGAGGAAGGTATGCCGGTTAAGGAGACCTATAAGTTTGGTAATCAGGAGTATAAGATCTCTGTAAAGGATCAGCAGGAGATCAACCTCGAATGGGGTGGTAAACTGATCATCATCAACTCCATCGTCGGCGGTGCTATCGATGCACGCTTCATTCCGGCTATCGTCAAGGGTATCATGGATCGTATGGAGCAAGGCCCGTTGACCGGTTCGTATGCACGCGACGTGCGCGTCATTATTTATGATGGTAAGATGCACCCGGTTGACTCGAACGAAATCTCCTTCCGTCTGGCAGGCCGTAACGCGTTCGCACAAGCCTTCAAAGAGGCGAACCCGAAAGTCCTTGAGCCGGTTTATGACCTTGAAGTGTTCGTTCCGTCGGAGATCATGGGCGATGTGATGTCGGACATCAACGGTCGTCGTGGTATGGTAATGGGTATGGAGACTGAGAAATCGTTTACCCGCCTCAAAGCACAAGTACCTTTGAAAGAGCTCTCGAGTTATTCGACGACTCTCAGTTCGCTGACCGGTGGACGTGCAACCTTCACGATGTCGTTCAACTCGTACCAACTCGTTCCGGCAGACGTTCAGGAGAAACTCCTTGCTGCTTACGCTGCTACTCAGAACGAGGAAGAGTAATCGCCATCAACCATGCTTGGTTGATCCTCAAAAAGCGCATTTCGGTGCGCTTTTTTCGTTTATTTATGTGTATAATTTTAATAATTTTGCGAAAAAGTGGCATACACTATTGTGTATGTCATTTTTTTTTTGTACCTTTGTAGCCGATTTTGTATTTAACAATTCATTGAAAATGCATATGAAAAGGCTTTTTATGCTTCTTTTTGCCATTTTAATGGCTTTCGCCGCAATGGCAAAGAGTAAAATGACGTTTGTGGTCGGTGGTCCCGAAGAGAAATACAACCAGATTAGGGTAGTGAACGAGACCTCTATGACCAATTTCACTTGCCGCGTGGTTATCGTAGAAGGAGAGGACAAGGTCGGTTCTGTCTATGGCGTCTATAACCTCAGCGAATGGAAATCTTCGGATTCTAATACAAACAGTATTTGGCGAGGAACCAAAATGGGCATTCAGATGCCGAAAGATTTTGAAGGCGAATTGGATTTCGACATCGAATATCTCGATTTGCCGCTCTTCGATATTATTCTTATCCATCTGCATGATAAGAAAAGCGAATTTAAAAACGAGTTATAATAAACATTTGATATATTCATTAAAAAATAAAGTTTTAGTATGAAACCAACTCACATTGAGCATTTGGGAATTGCAGTTACCTCTATCGAAGAGGCTGCTCCCTTCTTTGAGTTCCTTACAGGGAACAAGTGTTATTCTATTGAAGTAGTTGAGGATCAGAAGGTTCGTACCGCATTCTTCAAGGTTGGAGAAGTGAAGATCGAGCTTCTGGAGCCGACGAGCCCTGAGTCCACAATTGCTAAGTTCATCGAGAAGAACGGTGGTCGCGGTGGCGTACACCACGTAGCTTTCAACGTAGAGAACGTAGCAGAAGCACTGGCAGAGTGCGAGGCAGCAGGCATCCAGCTGATCGACAAAGCTCCGCGCAAAGGCGCAGAGAACCTGATGATTGCGTTCTTGCATCCGAAATCTACAAAGGGTGTTTTGACCGAGCTCTGCCAACAACCGGCATAATAAATTTGAAGATTTGAGAATTTGAAGATTTGAAAATTATGGCAACTTGGTCGAGGTTTGAAGATTTGCCTATTTGGCAAGATGCACGTGTTCTTGCTAAAGATATTTATCGCATATCATCAACTGATCAGTTCTCTAAAGATTACCGTTTTTGCGGACAAATCCGTGCTGCTATTGGATCAGTAATGGATAACATAGCTGAGGGATTTGAAAGGGAGAATAATAAGGAATTTATTCAATTCTTGTACTTTGCAAAGGGATCTTGTGGAGAAGTGCGCAGTCAATTACATCGTGCCAAGGATGTAGAATTTATATCCGATGAGGTTTATAAGGAATACATAGAAAGAGCCATCAACTTAAATACTTCTATTTATAATTTTATCAAATATTTAAAAAACTCTGATGTCTTAGGTATGAGGTATTTGTAGTTGATAAATCATTATTTAATTTTCAAATTTTCAAATTGTAAATTTAATCTTCAAATTTTCAAATTGTAAATTTAATCTTCAAATTTTCAAATTGTAAATTTTCAAATAAATTTTTATGGATACAGAAAAATTAAACAAATTGGTTGCAAACCGTGAGAAGGCGATGGCCGGAGGCGGTGAAGCAGCGGTTGAGAAGCATCACGCAAAGGGCAGTTATACCTGCCGTGAGCGTATTAACATGCTGCTCGATGAGGGTTCGTTTGAGGAAGTGAACATGTTCCTCACGCACCGTTGCCATGATTTTGGCATGGAGAAGAAAGTGTTCTTGGGCGACGGCGTAGCTGTTGGTTCGGGTACGATCGATGGCCGTCTGGTCTTCGTCTTTGCGCAGGACGCTACCGTCATCGGTGGTTCGTTGAGCGAGACGATGGCACTTAAGATCTGCAACGTCATGGATCAGGCTATGAAACTCGGAGCGCCGATCATCGGTTTGAATGACTCGGGTGGCGCACGTATTCAAGAAGGTGCTTGCGCACTTGCTGGCTACGCAGAGATCTTCGAGCGTAACATCCTTGCTTCCGGTGTAGTTCCCCAGATCAGCGTGATCTTCGGTCCGTGTGCCGGTGGAGCTGTGTATAGCCCGGCGTTGACCGACTTCATCATGATGACCGAGCAGAACAGTTATATGTTCATCACCGGTCCGAAGGTAGTGAAGTCCGTTACCGGTGAAGACGTGACCGTTGAGCAACTCGGCGGTGCAAAGATCCACGCTACCAAATCCGGTGTGACCCATTTTGTGGCTGCAACCGAGGAAGAGGCACTTGCAGAAGTTCGTCGTCTCGTTTCCTTCATCCCGCAGAACAACATGGAGGAGGCTCCACGCGTAGAGTGTACCGATGACATCACCCGCGTGGATGACAACTTGAACGACATCGTTCCGGCTGACCCGAACAAACCGTACGACATGCACGAGATCATCAATACGATTGTTGATAACGGCGATTTCATGGAGGTTCACAAAGACTACGCGAAGAACGTCATCTGCGGTTTTGCTCGTTTCAATGGTCGCTCGACCGGTATCATCGCTAACCAACCGTCTTGGCTTGCCGGTGTGCTGGACTGCGACGCAAGCCGTAAAGCAGCACGTTTCGTTCGTTTCTGCGACGCCTTCAACATCCAGATCTTGACCCTTGTTGACGTTCCGGGCTTCCTCTGCGGAACCGGACAAGAGTACGCAGGTATCATCGATCATGGAGCAAAACTGATGTTCGCTTATGGCGAAGCAACCGTTCCGAAAGTTACTATTACCGTTCGCAAATCGTACGGCGGTTCGCACATCGTGATGAGTTGTAAGCAACTCCGCGGCGATATGTGCTACGCATGGCCGAACGCAGAGATCGCGGTAATGGGAGCAAGTGGAGCAGTGGGTGTGCTTCAAGCCAAGGCTATCAAGGCTATCGAAGATCCCGCAGAGAAGAAAGCCTTCATTGCAGAGAAAGAGGCAGAGTACAAAGATCTGTTTGCTTCTCCGTATCAGGCAGCTAACCGCGGTTACATCGATGATGTCATTGAGCCGCGCTACACCCGTAGCCGCATCATTCGTGCCTTTGAGATGTTGCAGACCAAGCGTCTGACTAACCCGCTCAAGAAACACTCGAATATACCATTATAATTCGTAATTTTTAATTTTTAATTTTTAATTACATATGGTATTACTCGCAGTAACCGCAGACACATGGATTGTAACCGGACTCGGTTTCGGAATCGTTCTCGGACTTCTCTTCTGCCTCGTATTCATCATGATGGGATTCGGATGGATTATGCAGAAAGCGACAGCTCCGAAGGAACCGAAAGCGCCGAAAGAGAACAAACCCGCACAGGCTCCAATGCCTGCTGCGGGCGCTCCTTCGGAGCCCGAGAAAGCCGCTATCGCCATGGCTCTTGCGCAGGCAGGTGATGAAGACATCGCTGCTATCGCGTACGCCCTTTATCTCGCGTGCGACGCTACACATGACATTCCAACAGCTATGATCTCGCTCAAACAACACGAGACAGCTTGGAATACAAAAAGTATTGGTATGAACAATATTGGTTTTTGAACCAATATTAATCGTGCCCTTTAGGGCTAAGAACAATGTGGGCTTTTAGACCACATTAATCGTGCCCGAAAGGGCTAAGAATAATGTGGGTTTCTAAGAAACCACATATAAAATTAATAATTTTTATGAAAGAATTTGCATTTAAAATCAACGGCGTAGAGTACAAGTGCGCTGTAGAACCCATTGAGGCCGGAAAAACGAACGTAACCGTTAACGGCAAAGTATATACCGTAGAGACCGAGGCACCTGCTGCTCCGGCTCCCAAACCTGTAGCTAAACCGGCTCCTGCTCCTGCTCCGAAGCCTGCAGCTGCTCCTGCTGCTCCTAAAGCAGAGGCTCCGAAACCTGCTGCAGCTCCTGCTGCCGGTGTTCAGGTAAAAAGCCCGCTGCCCGGTTCTGTAGTGAAGGTGCTTGTTAGCGAAGGACAGGCTGTAAAGAAAGGTGACACCCTTCTGACCCTTGAATCCATGAAGATGGAGAACGCTATCATGGCAGAGGCTGACGGAACGGTTAAGCAGATTGCCGTTACCCCGGGTCAAAACGTTATGCAGGATGATCTGCTCATCGTTTTGGGTTAATTTTTAATTTTTAATTTTTAATTAAGAAAATTGCAAAATGAATATTTTGGAATTTTTTCAAGGCATGGGATTCATGCAGATGACGTGGCAACAAGGCGTGATGCTCTTGGTGTCCTTCTTCCTGCTATACCTTGCCATTCATAAGAAATACGAGCCGCTCTTGTTGCTGCCTATCGCCTTTGGTATGTTGCTTACCAACCTCCCGGGAGCAGGCATGTTCCATGATGAGTTATGGACAGCATTCCTGGATCCTAACAGCCCGACTTACCACTCGTATGGCGCGATCCTCAAAGGAGCCGGTCTGCTGGATGTGCTTTATATCGGTGTCAAAGCAGGTGTGTATCCCTGTCTTATCTTCATCGGTGTGGGAGCCATGACGGATTTCGGTCCGCTGATTGCGAACCCGAAGTCGCTTCTTCTTGGAGCAGCTGCGCAGATCGGTATCTTCGTGACTTTCCTGTGTGCTAACGCGATGGGCTTTAGCCCTGCTGAAGCCGGTTCTATCGGTATCATCGGTGGAGCAGATGGCCCGACGTCTATCTTTTTGACTTCTAAGCTTGCCCCGCATCTCTTAGGCCCGATCGCTATCGCTGCATATAGCTACATGGCGTTGGTTCCGGTTATTCAGCCGCCTATCATGCGTGCGCTCACTACCAAAGCAGAACGCGCAATCAAGATGGGTCAGCTTCGTCCGGTTTCCAAGACAGAGAAGATCATCTTCCCGATCATCATCACCGCTATCGTAGCGCTCATCCTGCCGGACGCAGCTCCGCTGATCGGCTGTCTGATGCTCGGTAACCTGATGAAAGAGTGTGGAGTAGTGGATCGTCTGACCAAGACCGCACAGAACGAGCTGATGAACATCGTAGTCATCTTCCTCGGTCTCTCGGTGGGTGCAACCGCTACAGCAGGCAGTTTCCTCAACCTCAAGACCTTAGGTATCCTCTCGATGGGTATCGTAGCCTTCGGTTTGGGTACCGCCGGTGGAGTGCTCTTGGCTAAGTTCATGAACCTCTTCCTTAAAGAGAAGATCAACCCGCTGATCGGTTCTGCCGGTGTGTCCGCCGTTCCGATGGCTGCACGTGTATCGCAGACCGTGGGACAAGAGGAGAACCCCTCGAACTTCCTGCTCATGCACGCTATGGGTCCGAACGTAGCCGGTGTCATCGGTTCTGCCGTTGCCGCAGGTGTCCTCCTGACGATGTTAGGATAATCTTCGAATATTCAAATCCTTGAATTTTCAAATTGTTTATGTCTAACCGTCAAATTGGAACAACAGTACTGGTAATAGCCATGATCATCGTGGCTATTTCCGTATTGTTTACCAATAACTTAGCTCGGACGCTGCAAGATGAGGAGAAGAAGAATATGTCCATCTGGGCAGATGCCACACGGCAACTCATCCTCGCGGACAATGATGCGGATATCGATTTTGTCTCTTCGATCATCGAGAAGAACACCACTATCCCTGTCTATATCTGCGACGAGAACGGCAAAGTCCTTGCAAGCCGTAATGTGGAAGGATCTTCAGCTCCTCAAATCCTCAAATCTTCTAATCAAGCCCACCACGGTCCGATCGAACTGAAGATTGATGAATCGACGACCCAGTATATCTATTGGGATGACAGTAGTCTGCTGACCAAACTGCGTTACGTGCCGTACGCACAGTTTGCGTTGATCCTCATCTTCATCACCATCTCGGTCTTTGTGATGACTACCGCGCAACGCAGCGAACAAAACCGCCTATGGGTCGGTCTCTCCAAAGAAACGGCGCATCAACTCGGCACACCTATCTCGTCGCTCAACGCTTGGCAACAACTGCTCGCTGACAAATATCCGAACGATGAGTACGTACCGCAGATGAAGCGAGACATCGACCGTTTGCAGATGATTGCCGATCGTTTTCAGAAGATAGGTAGTGAACCCGCACTCCAAGCCGAGAATATCATTCCTGTGCTGCAAAACGCTGTTGCGTACATGCGTGCGCGTATCTCTAATAGGGTCACGATAGACGACAGCTGTCTATCCAACGTAGAGCGTGTGGTGATGTTGAATGCGCCACTTCTGCAATGGGTCGTGGAAAACCTGCTGAAGAACGCTGTGGATGCGATCTCCGGAAATGGATCTATCGTCTTCCAACTCCATGAGAATGAGCACGATGTGATGATCGACATTACGGATACAGGAAAGGGTATTGATGCAAAAACCCAGCGTCGAATCTTCGAGCCGGGTTTCACTTCCAAAGAGAGAGGCTGGGGGTTAGGACTTCCACTTGCCAAACGTATCGTCGAGCAATACCATGGAGGCAAACTCCTCCTTAAGAGTAGCCAAACGGGCGTCGGAACGACCTTCCGGATCGTTCTTAAAAAGCCCGAAAACGGTTGAGCCACTACCGCTCATACTGGCATAAAAAGCGCCTGCGTCCAGCAGACGCTTTTTGATTGCCGCTATCTGAGGATGCAACGGGAAGACTGTCGCCTCAAAATCATTCACAAAAATAGTATCATCAATTTCTGTGCATTTCTGTCGCATCATTGCGACAGCCTTCTGTATCTCTCCGGCTACCTCCGGATGTCTGGTGATACCCGAATACGCCTCTTTCGTGCTTACGCCTTCTTCCTGTTTGATCATAATGATCCGTATTCCCTCCAGATCCAACTCAACAGGCGTCAGCAGATCTCCGATGCCCTCGGCATAGCACGGGGTATTATACACAAAGAACGGACAATCGGCTCCCAAAGGCTTCACCTCTGCCGCTAATTGCTCTTTCGTCAGCCTTAAACTGAACAGCTCATTAAGAGCAACTGCCATATGCGCTGCATCGCTGCTGCCGCCTCCTAAACCTGCTCCGAAAGGGATATTCTTCTTAAACCGCACAGCTACATCTCCGATCTGCGGGTACTTAGCTCTCATTTGCCGGTAACATTTCACAATCAGATTATCCTCTGCCGGACAATCGACCGCAATGCCTTCCTGAGAAAACATCAATCCATCATTATTAGTCTGTATTCTGTCAGCAAAGCGATCTGTATTCTGTATTCTCTCCACTTCCAGCTCATCGTGCAGCCCGTAAATAGGCACAAAAACGGTCTCTAAATCATGGTAACCGTCCGGGCGTTTACGAATGACCCGAAGACCTAAATTTATCTTGCAATTAGGATAGAGTATCATGTCTAATGATTTAATTTGCTGCAAAATTACAAAAATATTTTGATATGTGCAAATTTTTTAGTATCTTTGCCGAAAATTTTAAAGGCAAATACCATGATTGACAATTTCTTACAGACCGATTGGTTAACGGTCATTACCAAGATTGTGTTAGCAACGGCTTTGGGCTATGTGATGGGAATGGAGCGTGAGTTGCACGGCAAAGTGGTCGGCACGCGCACGATCTCGCTCATCGCTATAGGAAGCGCGTTATATGTGCTCATGTCGCCAACGATAATTGGCGGAGATAACAGCCGTATTATCGCACAAGTGGTCTCCGGTATCGGTTTCCTTGGAGCCGGTATCATCTTCAAAGACGGCGATACCGTCAAAGGTCTGACGACAGCAGCTACCGTCTGGTGTGCAGCTGCCATAGGAGGCCTTTGCGGATTCGGAATGTTTGCCGAAGCCATCATCGGCACTGCTGCCATCATTACGGTCAACTTGCTCTTTAAACATCTTCGTCACGAAGAACGCCACGAGTAATATATATATAAGGTGTACGAGCATGATCATTGACGCATTCGGCAGTAAGTTCCGCAATGTGCGTTGGTGTAATACGAAGTTGAAGGGGTAGAATGATCTCCCGAAGACTCAACGAACAAACGCAGGACAAAATCCTGCGTTTGCTGTTTCAATGTAATCCAATTCATCATAGTTAAAAATTTATTTAATGGTTTAATGGCGAAAATCGCTGAATAATGTCTTTGTCTTAAATCGAGTGCAAAGGTACTACATTTTTGTGAATTATGCAAGAGAAAAATTCGTTTTTTGTGTGCAATAAATGTGAATATATTTTCAAGCAAAAATACAAACAAATGTGACGTTTTCAAATAACAGCAAAAGCATCCGGTTCACGCTTTACACAACCTCCTCAGCCCATAGAGTAGAGTAGTCGTTATTCCTGCTTCCTATAGGCAACCGAAAAATCAAACATCCGCCATTTTAGAGCATATTAGTAGCGTCGTATGCGTGTATTTTTAAAGTATAATAGGCTGATTTTCAATACTTATGCACATTACTTAAAGTATTACTACAAGGATATTGGGTACTTAGGCAAATATGCCTGAAATGACTACGTATTTGCACCTTAAGAACTATATAAAGTGCATAATATGTGGTATTTATAGAATTTATCTGCACTATTATTACTATATGTATTTCAAGTATATATACAGATCATTGGCGAGAGTAGTGTATCGGGGCTCTAAACCTGTCGTAAATTGTTCCACGGAAAGGGTGGTTGCATTTGTGAACGTGGACATAAATCCTATATGTTCACAAATAACATAAAATAAATCACAAAAATATGTGTATATATTTGTGTATTTCGATATTTTTTTGTAACTTTGCACCCGATTTGAGAAAGGTGCGTTTTTAGGCTACTTTTCTGATAATCGAATATTTTTAAATAAGTTGGCTATGAGTGAAAAAGAACGCATTGAGAGTGTTATTAAATCCTTGGGATTGACAGCAAGGCAGTTTGCTGCGGAAATTCGTGTGCAGCCCGGAACGATCAGTAATATGATGGCAGGACGTAATAATCCGAGCCTCGATGTGATGAAACGTATCATGGAGCGCTATCCGACGCTCAATCCGGAATGGTTGATCGCCGGACGAGGTGTGATGTGGCGTACTGTTCCGGGTGAACAAGCCGGTTTGTTTGATCAGTTGCCGCCGGATCCGAAAGACAAGAACACACCACGGGCTGCCAAACAAGAAGAGCCGCAGACTCCTGCAGCTCCTCCTAAACAGATCAGTCGTATTGTGGTCTATTATACCGATAATACCTTTGAAGAGTTTTATACTAATCGTCAATAATCAACAATTGTATTTTGTACATTGTACATTGTCCCTTTGTACATAAAAAGCACTCTTACTGGAGTGCTTTTTCGATTACCTCGCTGATGTCATGCACGAAGTGCAGATTCAGTCCTTTCAGGTATATTTCATTGATCTCTGCCACATCTTTTCGGTTGTCCTCGCAGAGGATGTTATCCGTTATTCCGGCACGTTTGGCAGCAAGCAGTTTCTCTTTGACACCGCCGATCGGCAGCACTTTGCCACGAAGCGTCATTTCACCGGTCATAGCTATCCGCGGTTTGACGAGACGTTTGGTAAACGCACTCACGAGAGCTGTTGTCATCGTGATTCCGGCAGAAGGACCATCTTTCGGGATCGCTCCTTCCGGCACATGGATATGAACGGCTGTTTTCTCAAACACTTCCGGCTTGATACCCAACTCTTTAGCGTGCGCTTTGACGTAGCCGAGCGCTAAGGTGGCAGACTCCTTCATCACATCGCCGAGGTTTCCGGTCAAAGTGAGCGACGGCGCTTTGCTCTGACTCAGACTCGTCTCGATGAACAAGATCTCGCCGCCGACTTGCGTCCAAGCCAGACCGGTAACGACACCCACATATTTATTGGTTTCCCAAGAATCGCGGCTGAACCGTTTCTGCCCCAGATAACTGCGCAGATCGTCCAGTGTCACGGTCACGTTGTATTCCTCGCCAAGCGCCAGTTTGGTATCTACCTTACGGCAGATGGTCGCAATCTGTCTCTCCAAGGAACGCACACCCGACTCACGCGTGTAATCATCTATTATATGCGCAAGGATCTCTTTCTTGAACTTCAGCTGGCTTGCTTTCAGACCATGGTTCGCCAGCTCTTTCGGGATCAAATGCCGTTTGGCAATCTCCTCTTTCTCTTCTTGCAGGTAACCGGTCATCTCGATCAGCTCCATTCGGTCGAGTAGAGGACGCGGAACGGTCTCCAGACTGTTGGCAGTAGCGATGAACAGCACTTTGCTCAGGTCATAATCGACGTCAAGGTAGTTGTCATGGAACGTGCTGTTCTGCTCCGGATCGAGCACTTCGAGCAAAGCGGCTGTCGGGTCTCCTTTGTAATCCGCTCCGATCTTATCCACCTCATCGAGCACGAAAACAGGGTTCGACGTGCCGCATTTTTTGATGTTATCGATGATTCGTCCGGGCAGCGCACCTATATATGTTCTGCGGTGTCCGCGGATCTCCGCCTCGTCATGCAAACCGCCCAACGAGATACGCGCGTATTTCCTTCCAAGGGCTTCCGCTACACTCTTTCCGAGACTCGTCTTGCCAACACCCGGAGGGCCAAACAGACAGAGAATAGGGGACTTCACAGGATGCGAATCTTTCTCTTTTTTGCTGCGAAGCGCCAATTGGCGTTGTACAGCCAAGTATTCGACAATCCGCTCCTTCACTTTCTCCAAACCATAGTGGTCTCGGTCGAGCACCTCTTTGGCGTGCTGCATGTCATAATTATCCTCGGAATAAATGCCCCAAGGCAACTCCAAAAACGTGTTCAGATAATCCAGTTGGGTAGAGTAGTCCGGCGAGAAAACATGCATATATTCAAGGCGTTTGAGTTCTTTCTCAAACCGCTCAGCTATGCTTTCCGACCACTGTTTGGACTTGGCACGTTCACGCAACTCTTGGATCGTTTTCTCGTTGTCATCGTTCGTACCAAGGTCCTTTTTGATGGTCTCCATCTCTTGCTGGAGGAAATACTCACGTTGCCGCTGGTCGATCTTCTCAGCCGTACGACGACGAATATCCGCTTTGATGGTCAGCTCCTCCAAGTCTTTCTGCAAAATGGTCAGCAGAGCTTCGGCTCTCTCCATCATCGAGTGAATCTCCAAAAGACCTTGTTTTTGCTCGGTCGGCATGTGGTAGATAGAGCAGACATAATTGATCATCATCGAGTTGTCTTTGATGTTCTGAATAGATGTCTGCAAACCCGCAGGAGCATTGTCCCGCTCACTTAAAATCTTCACGATTGTCTCGCGAATATTATCTCCGGTAGCCTTAAACTCAGCCTTCTCGCCTCTAAGCGGCATACGTTCATCCATCTCGATGGCATGAGCCTTGAGTTGACCTTCTACTTCGTGAAAATCAATGGCTTGCACACGATGAAAAGTCTCAAAAATAGCCATCATCGTGTCTTTACCCATTTCCGGAACAGGGATGATCTGCAGCACTCGAGCCATCACACCAAGCGAGTACAGGTCGTTTACTTTGGGGTCTGCCACTTTGCCATCTTTCTGTGTCAGCAAGATCAAACGCCGGTTGTCCTTGTTGGCTGCTTTGATCAGTTTCAAGCTGTTTTTCTTGGAAACCGCAATAGGCAACAGCACACCGGGAAACAACACGGTGTTCTTAATCGGCAGCACGTCATAGATGGTGTCGTCGCTCACTTTTGTTTCTTTTGCATGCTCGCTCTGCGCCTCATCGATCTTGGCTTCCTCGATCTGGGCTTGCACGATTTGCACGTCTTCAATATATTTATTATCTTCCATAAGCTTATAATAGGGTCTTTCTCCAAATATGCTATTTTACATAATCACGATTAGGTTTGTTTCGTATATATTTCAATTCATGATCATTTGTACAACAATTATGCCATCATTCAATTCTGCCATTACGTCTGCCATTATGGCAGAGTGCTTTTACTCGTACGAGTTTGCACATTAGTAGTAAAAGCTGTCTGGAAGCTTGCTTACAAGCAGATTTTAGTATTAATGTGCAAAAGAAGCAACGCTTCTAAAGCACTCAAAGGGTTTTATTGGTTTTTGTCTAAAATTTCACCCTTGTGCCTCTTTCATCTCCTTCAGGATCACCATTCGCACGAACACCGGAAACATCCCGTATATCTTTGCCTTTTCTTCTCCTTGCTTCAAAAACGGATCGCCTCCGCCTTTAAACTGTGCATTCCATCTTTCCCGTAACTCAGCATATCTCGGATGATTTTTGTCATGAATTATTTTGCTTGCTTCTCGGCAAACATCCTTCCAAATTCTCGCCTGAGCCGATTCTGCCTCAGTACGCGGACTTTGTTTGTAATCCCTGCTCCTTCTTTTGAAAATCTCCTGCGGTCCCACTTTGATAACTCTTCCGCTATCATCTTTCCATTTCTTAAAACGAGCCTGAAATCCTGAATAACCGGCAAGTTTGCCTCGCAAACTCTCTATACCCGGACTCAATTCTGCTTGTGCCATATTACCTCCTTATTTTACATAATTCTTTAGTTCTTCTTTAGCACTTTTTTCGTTCTTTTTTAGTTCATCTTTAGTTCTTATTTAGTTTATCTTTTGTTCTTTAGCATATTTTTCAGTAACATTTAACCACGTATTTGCACGTGGTTATTTTTAGTGTTCGTGGATTACTTCTTTACGCCTTCGAAACAGTCCACGATCTTCACTTTGCCGTAGATTATACTTCGGAGAACTGGTCCTTCCCCACTCCACAGATGGGACAAACCCAGTCTTCTGGGAGTTCGTTAAACGCTTTGCCTTCTACGCTGGGGTCGTATTCGTACCCGCAAACGTCACAGATGTACTTTGCCATAGATGTTGTATTTAATGTGATTGTTTTTGTATTTTCGGTGCAAAGGTACAAAAAATATTTGACATATGCAAATAAATATAGAAAAATCGTGGATTTTTCGTTAAACGGTTAAGATGGTCACTACGTGACGTTAATGGGTAAATGGTCACTACGTGACGTTAAAGGGTTTGTCGAAAATGAATAAAAAGGATCAAAAAATAAAATAAATTGCATTTTTTAGCATAAAAACTTGTATATTTCAAATTTTTGTTGTAATTTTGTGCGCTGAAACCGAAAATAATTAACGTTTACAGCTTACAATGGACATTATTAACACCATATTATCCAGTTTCTTTTAAAATTTGCACTATTGAAAGTTGGATTACTTTATTGATTTTTTTCTCTACAATACGTAATAAATCATTTGCCCGTGGTGGGTAAATAAGAATTAGGGTGAGGCTCACTGCCCCACCCTAATTAGATACAAATCGGGAAAATCATCTTTTCTATACAGCAGATTTACTTGAATAAATCAGGGAAGTTCTTCCAGATAGATTTGTTGGCGGCATAGTTGGTGTAGTGCTGCTCATCATTATACAACCACAAACCTTCCTGCTGGATCACAATACCGCCGACATAAATATAGCGTTTGTCCTTATTGGCATTGAGATTCGCTATTTTGGCAGCAAGAGATTCCGCTTTGTCTTTCACCTCTGATTCATTCGCCGTGAAGCCACCTTTGGTATCGAAGATTCCGAGTTTGTCTTGACCGCGGAACTTGATAATCCAATCGGGATAGAAAATACGCACTTTATTGGTAGCATGATCCGTATAGCGAATACCGAATGCGTCTTTGCCGGTTCCATTCTTAAACCACCATTCGATGCTCGTCGGATTGCTTTCCAAGAATTGGATAAACCGAACCTCATTCTCCCGTCCGGCGTAGTTCTCCAACAAGCGGAATGGCTTAACGATGCTTAATGTAGCCGCCTGAAACTCCTTCATATCCTCGGTATATGCGTACTGCGCCTTGATGGTGAATACTTCCGCTTCTTGCTCGGCTATGCGCTCCATTTTGCGTTTCATCGCCTCGTCACGCTGTGGGATATATTCCCGCAAGGCTTGCGCGATCACACGCTTGAAGACACTATTTTCTTTGCGGTCTGTATCTTTGAGAAAGACCTTATATTGGCTGATATAGGAATAACTCGTCAAACCGATGGAGAACCACTGCCGCAAAGCCTCTTTGAGAGGCGCCCATGAACGGGCGATGTTGCCTAATTTGGTATCATCTTCCGTCTGTTCCTGCAAAATCTCATAGCAGCGATAACTGAAGAGTTTCTCTACATCGTTATTCGAGACTTCTACCATCACATCGCGTCCGTATTCATTGTTGATATCCTCATCGTAATTACGGAAATGCGCGTCCGCCATGACACTTCGTTCGTATCGCTCATCGGGATCTATACCTTTCGCGCGAAGCATCTGTTGCTGCTCTGCTAAAGTAGGTATCTTCTCTTCGGAAGAACCGAAATAGCGGTTGAACGTACCTATAAACGAAGATTGAAAATCACTCGCACGTCCCACATCGCCGTAGTCACCACGCGATTGAAAATCGGATTTGAGAATAGGATCCACTACTAAATCCTGATCGCGCACACCGGCAACTCCGGCAGTCATTTGCGCTACTTGCCGGATGATGGCCTGCATCGCAGCTTCTTTCTGCTCTTGGTGTTCATCGGCGGCAAAGAGTGTCGGCACTACGGCTTCCACGGTATGTTGCAGATTTTGTTTCTCTGCCTCAATCCGTTCTACGCGTTTGTGATAATCGTGCTCGGTATCGCGGATTTCCTGTATCTTCTGCGCGGTCTCTTGTGCTTTCTGGATCACCTGCGGCATCACTTGTGTCACTTGTTTTGATACCTCATTGGGATTAGCAGCAGGAATGGTATCAAACAGCGTGCGCGCCACCTCTGTTCCAAACTGCTCCAAAGCAGCGGAAGTCTGCTGCTCCACACTCAGTTTAGAAATAGCGGTTTTCGGTCTGTTCTCCGTGCTGTCTTTAGGGTTTTGCACCTCATTACGGCGGTAGTTGGTATAGAGATATCCTGTTTTGAGAGCCGGATGTCCGCTCAAGTCTGCTCCGGGAACCGCCATGCGCAGAATGCGTCCGAGTGTCTGCGTGCGGAAGGTATCGGACTTGACTTCGCGGTACATGACCAAAATATGTGCACGCGGACAATCCCACCCTGTTCCGGCAGCGTATTTGAAGAGCATATATTCCACCGGATTATTGCCGTCGGAGATAAACTCGATGTTCTCTTTCTTGTTATCAAACCATTTGGCGATGTGATTTGCCGGAACACCTTTCTTGAGAAGATAATCGGTTACTATCTCCTCTTTGCGTTTGACGCCTAAGTCTTTTGTTTTCTTATCGTCATCCGGCAACTGAATCAACACCAAGGGATTGATATCTTTTCCCGCACGTTCCCATTCGGCTTTCAGTTCCGCACGTTTCTCCATCGCCAAATCCAAAAGCAGATAATCGTGGTCGATATTCTCAAACACATTCAGATCTTCCTCGGTCTGCGAGATGATTTCTTCTTTGATCAAGCCCGCTGCCACCACGTCTTGTCGCTCCACCTCTACAAATCCTGCGCGGTTGCGTCGTACATCGCTAATCGAAGGTTCGGAAGTCGGAGTAGCCGACACTTTGAGAATAATCTTCGGGTTCAACGGATCAATAACGGTCTTGATAGCAAGGTCGGTCACGTTCTTGTGGCTCTCGTCAATAATCATCACAATCTGCCGTCCTTCCGCGTGCGTGCGCTCCACTATATCTTCGAAATAGAAACCGGATTCTTTGTATAAGCGCTCATCTTCCGGACGACGAAGAACACGTTTGTCGGCTTTCTCGGTCGATAGTTTCTGCCAGTTCAGGAACAGAATGTCATTCCGTTTAAGCACACCTTGGTTGAAATCCTGTACGGTCAGTAACTGATTGCCGATATTCGGATGAAAATACTCAAAGAACTTCTGCTTACTCTGCATCGCCAGATCGTCCGAGAACGTAATCCACACAAACGCAACATCCTCATTCCAATCGGGCTGCGTGTGCAAACCGTTGATGAAATTAGACACCATGAACGTCTTACCGCTGCCGGTGGGCGACTTAAACACTATCTCGTGTTTGAAATCATTGTTGGCAAACCAGATGGCTTTGAACTGTGCCGTTAATTCTTCTACTGCGTTTTGCTGAAACGCAAGCATATTAAATTGAGCCATAACGTATTATAGTTGGTGGATGTTCTGATAAATCTCTAAAATCGGTTGCGGAATTGGTTTGATGGTAATACCCGAAAGGTCATCAAACTCATTCTCAAAAACAGAAGGATCGCCCCATGTGAAGACATAGACCGCGATGCGCGTTAACGTGTGAGCTGCTTGTATCTGCTCTATCTCTCGGCGGAAATCCGCAAATTGCAGGAGGTTGCCGGAGAAATAAACCGCAGTATAACCAAAATCATTCGTCGGTTTGTCACCCTTGCGGAGTTGGAAAATCTGATACGATTTGGCAGTCTTTATCTCCTCTAAGTTGTTTTCTCCCAAAGCCAAGAGACAACCGGCTTTCTGCGTCAAAGCCACTTTGTCCGCATCGGTAATGTCGGTAATCTTATGCTCGCCCACAAACGCCGTGCGGTAGTATTTCATGGAGTTTCCGAGACCTGCAACCGCTTCTCCTTTTGCGTTGGTGTAGCCCTGCATCACACGTTTATTGCGTTCGTACGTAACTGCCTCGCAGATATTATTCTCGTTCTGTTGTACCAAGATACATTGCCTATGTCCGCCATCTTCCTCATTCAACTGCATCGTCGCGTGCATCGTTGTACCTGATCCGGCGAAGAAATCGAGGATGATAGAAGAAGGTTGTGAAGCAATTTCTTCTATCCGTTTAACCAAATCAATTGGTTTGGGAGTGTCAAATGGAATTTCCTTATTGAAAATCTCCTTCAGTTCTTTTTTCGCACCATCCGTGTGATTTACTTCAGTAAATGGCCAAAAAGAGGTAACTAAGCGACCTTCTACATTTGTTAGATACGTTTTACGAGCAATTCCGCCTTTCCCATTCTTTGTGAAATAATACTTCGGCCATTGTCCTCTATTTAAAACTATGTTAGCTTGTTTTCTTGATTCTTCTAAACTTTGAGCAAGTACAATTCCTTTTACCTCTTTTCTTACTTTATCTGCCGTTATACCGCACACCTTAGCTCTTTCTTCGTCGTCATTCAGATTTTTGAGTTCATAGTTACACCAACCATTCATTATTTCCAATAAATCTTCTTGTTGGTATCTCCAACAAGCTCCATTATATGGATATAATAGTTCCCCAGTAAATGGATGTTGTATAGCATATACCATTCCTTGGTGACTTACAGCTCCCGGTGCACATGGATTATCACTTCGCCACGGAGCAACATCATTGTCAGGATTTTTATATTTAGCATCCATTTCTTCCGTTCTTGCAAGCCTATTAGGTGTCCAATCTGGGGCTTTACTATACGTTATAAGATATTCTGTTGCAGCAGGTATTCCTTGTGAATTGTTTTTGGACGCATAGTTTTTTTGCCATATGATGTTAGATACAAACTCTCCACCTTTAAAAACTTGATCACAAAGTAGTTTAAGGTTGGCTTGTTCGTTGTCATCTATAGAAATAAAGATAACACCTCTATCGGAAAGTAAATTTCTAGCCAGTTCTAAACGCTTTTGCATGAATGACAGCCAATAACTATGACGTAAAGGATGATCTGCAGGGACAATAGAACCATCTGGATATTTATCTAGAATACGCTTATCCTTATAAATAAAATCATCGCCGGTATTGTACGGAGGATCGATATAGATGACATCAATTTGTCCCTTATGGGTATAGTTGAGACACGTGAGTGCGTGAAAATTATCACCCTCAATCAGAATATGTGTGGGCTTGCCATCATCATTCGAGATAGCTTTATCAGGAACCTCTTCCAATGTGGGAACAGCATTCTCGGCTTCCGCCTCAAATGCTTCGGGCACATCCATCCAACGCAAACCATATTGCGTCTCGCTGTTTTTCTTGATTTCTGTTTGGAGACGCAATACCTGCTTCTCCAACTCATGAATCTTCTGCAAGTACTCTTGCTCTGTCATAGTAGCGTTTGTTTTACACATTTGCTACTATCCTAATATAATTCCACAGCCACGAAAAAAGCGGGCAATAACTCGCAAGAATTGAGGCTGTGGAATGCCCTAAGATAGACAAGTTACGCCCGCACACAACGGACGTTGCGACTTGTTTTCTATCTTATATGAAACTTCCACATTCCAATTCTATAGAACAAATAGCAAACGCTAATTAATAATATCATTTTGTGCAACACTTTGCACTTGTACTCCCTTTTTTACGCTGTAGAGCACAGCGGCTTGGCATTTGCAGCTTTGCGGCTGCAAAGGTAATACTTTTTTCTGAATTACGCAAATAAAACTCTCTTTTTTTGAACAGACACAAAAAAAATCTGCACTTTTGATGCAGATTTATTGTTTTTGTGATGTAATACGGACTTATTGATGATGGTAACTTGACTCAGAATGTCATTCGGAACAATGGACGATGCTGCAAATCTCTTCTGCCATTTGATTCATGGCGACACACTCAGCACGAGTTACTTGTTTTTTCTTAGGATTGTACTCCCATGGGGATAGAATAAGCAAACGCCCCTCTGCCACTGCTTCAAACAAACCGTCTGAGGGTTTGAAATACTGTCCGAAACCGTTATCTGCGATGTAGATAATGGGATGTTTCTCCTTTAGAAGCACCTCCAACACCGCTCTCTCATGTTCGCTGATGAACGGCGAGACCATCACCGAGCCTTTTCTTGCAGCCAGCACACAACTGTTCTTATAGTCCCGAAGCCGTTGATCTGCTCCGTGCTCCGCCTCGTCCACCATTGTCCGCCGCACATGAACCGGCATAAAATGTCTTTCCTGTAGAAGTTTGGCGTTCCCCACTCCACTATAGGTGCGTCCGGCTATTTCAATCCCATCTTGCACTCGAAAGAATCCCGGCATGAGTTTTTTCGTTGCGAGTCGCTGGGGATTGAGGATGAGATAATTCACCATCGTATTTAACTGTCCGTTCCGTGAGAGCGGCCGTACAAATGGCATCTCATGAAAGAGCGGATCTGCGGTATGTTCGTTCTCCCGCATTAAATGCGGGGTAATAGACATACTATATGCGCGCCCTATTTTCTTCTCGCCTTGCCAAAAGCCACGAACGACCGAGAGGATGCTCGTCGGCATCGTCTTGGTAACATGCCAAATAGCATGGAGATGATCAGGCATGAGACAATAACTGATAATATGAATCTCCGGTCTCCGTTTGGGTAAATCCAACATATGCCAGAGCACTTGTTTACCAAGATCTGACCATTCTACCCTCGCCTGCTGCGGATCATTGTCAGGAATGACCAATTCACCCAGCAAAGGCTTTCTACTGGACACGACCATGGTTATGTGGTATATTCCCACACCTTTCCATGCAGTCTCCGGCTCTTGCCAATGCCATTGTTCATCCTCGTTGTTCATCATACCGGTTTTATTTGCGGGAAAGGGTCCAATCGGAAAGGGAATAGGTGCTTTCGACTTGAGATTCTATGCTGTCCGGCAGATGAAAGAAGAAATCCAAGCCCGTTTGTTCTTCGACCTCATCGACGGTATGCATATATGTCATCAAAGGTCGGTTGCCTGCCTTGTTCGGCATAATAAAACCGATCGATGCCCAGCCTTTGCCTGTTCGGCGAAGAAAGACCTTATAGAAAGCGGAAGGGACTGCAATAGAATGATTCTTTCCTATCGTTTGATAGTTGGCTTCCACAATAGGTCCGCAAGCGATATAGATGCTCCCGTAAGTCTGTGCCCAGTCACGTGCCAGCTCCTCCAGATCTTTCCAATCCCCGGCGTTCAGATTATGAAGTTGCGGGCAGATGTTGGTCATGTAGAAACTCTCACGCATCGCCTGTTCTGACCATTTCATATCTGCCGCAGGAGCCATGTGTCCGCGATCATAGCCGGACTTGGAATAATCGCCGGTCGTCACAGGATCTCCCTTAACTAACGGATCCGGTTTGAAATGATTCGAACGCTCCTGTTCACCAATTGTTTCGGAGTTGGTTAACTCATAGGCAACCCAGTTGGGCACAAGCCATTGGGGATTATAACTGACGGTATAGCCCAAGTGCTCAATCACTTGTTCCGGCTGATAATTATTTAAGCGCGGGATTTCGTAAGGTGCCTGAGTGTCTATTTCCGTTTCTGACGTGTTGGACGTATTGGAGGTGTTGTTCGTGTTATTGGCAACGACGAATGAGGCAATCATGATGATTGCCATTAAGAGGATGGTATAAATATTCGTTTTCTTTCTCATAGCTTACATTTCTTTCTATTTAAGTTTGGAGGATAGAATGTGCATCAGTTCGGTATTCATTTGACTTTTAAGCTTAATTTATCTTAAAGGCTTGCGACATAATTTCTTGGTCTTCACGAGGAATGTGGTAATGTTTTGCCCATGTGCGCCATGAGGAAACCTGCTGTTTAACGAGTGTGATGATTTGCGCAGATTTAGTGGCGCTTAATCCAAAATATGGGGCTACATCGGCAGCCAAACCAAAGTCTAATGCATTAGAATGTTCGTCGATATTGAGGCTTAGTCCGGATCCAAAATATGAGGGATTTAGATCATAAGCAGGTGACAGTTTCCAACCTTTTTCAGACAGGAGAAATCCATGATTTCGGAGATGGTCGTCACAGTTACTGATTGCAATATTGAAAACGATTCGTTTCCATAGTTCTTCTAAATCCTCCTGAACCTGACAACTATTGCGACTAATCCATTCGGCAAGTTCGAGATATGAACATCCATCGGTATTACCATCCGAATAGCCAAGCATTGTCATAGCAGATGTGAAATGAATGCGTTTACCATCCTGAGTACGATCAAAACGCTTCGTCAAGAAAGTAGCATGTTGGTTGAAACGGACGATGTCAAAATCAGAAACATTGATGCCACAAGCCCGCGCTAATTGCATAACAACGGCTTCCCATGCTCCGATGTCCTGTCGGTCGTTGCGACTTGGAAATTTTGCTATCCAAAGTGAGCCATTAGGATCCAACACGTTCGCTTTTGGTCGCGCGCCTCCCAAAGAAGAGCCCGGAGTCAGGAGTATTTGCAACCATTTGCGCATGTTCGGATCGTTGTCATTCTCCAGATGCCAACTGGCCTGTTCCAATTCGCGTAGAGAAGTGAAAGGCGGCGTGGTATATTGTTTGTCATCATCCAGAAAAGCTCCTTCTATATTCGTTTTCAGGCGAATAGCGCCCATACGTGTGGCGTCATTTACACCCAAAAGGAAGTCACTCTCCATGAGCGTCAGGCGAGGTTGTTGCTCGTCTTTAGATCGGATAGACTCGCGGCGTTCGAGCAACACTCTACCCCATCGATCCGGAGCTGAATCGGTAAAAATGCCAAAATTCGTTTTCGTATCAGCAAGGAATTGTCGTCCCGTAAAAAGTTGTAAATCAGGATCTAACAAACGACAATATGGCGTTTTCAACCATTCCTTGTCAAATTCGAAAGAGAAAATCTCTTTTCCACGAGATGGTTGTGCAAACAGACACCCCATAAGCATTGGGGAATCTACACGAAAATCATCGAAATAGACGTAAATGGTTTGCATAGTTATTTCGCTTTAGATGCACGTTTTGAGATTGTTAGCCCTGCGTCTTGAAGTTTGCGACCGAGAATGTCATCTTGAGCAACGGAACGCAAATCCTCCTCTAATCCAAGCACTATCAGCACGCGCAGATAATAACCGATAGCAACACCCTCATCTCCGTTTTCTATTTTGATAAGCGTATTGCGCGCAATACCTGCGCGTTCGGCTACTTGCTCGGAGGACAAATTACGTCTGAGGCGTGCTAAACGATAGTTCTCGCCCAACTCGCGAAGCAATCTCTCATGCTTAGGTAATAGTGCTCTTTTCATAGGAACTTGATATATTAATGTTCATAATTTTGCGCAAAGATACTACTTTTTGCGCATATATGCAAACATTTCCGCGAAAAAAGTAAGAAAAAGTTATTTTTGAAATGAGATTCGTCTAAAATTACCCCAAATGGATCAAAAATTAGTATCTTTATCGTTCACAGATTACATAGTTGAAGCAGATTTTTATTATTCACAAAAGACACAAAGAAATAAATCACGATATAGTCATAATCAATTAATTATCAATAGAATACATATATATTCAACAAATTTAACGCAACAGTAGTAATTTACGACAATAGTTCCAAAATCCGTTTGGCGTCAGAACGTGTGAATCCTTCTGCATGAATTGTCTGGCTGCCTTTGCTCTCAATGACGATGTCACCAAAGAGCAGGTGCATAGAGATATTCACAGAACCGATGCGCTCACGCATGATAACCGATTGATCATAGCCGATGATTTTGCCTTTGTAATAGGTCACTTTGTCGTCATCGATGATCAGTTTGTCCGGGAAAATGGCATTCCCCTTGCCGGAAATCCGGCTTGCTACAAATGTATGAGTCATAGTGGTATTTGTATTTTTGCGACTGCAAAGGTACAACATTTTTTTGAAATATGCAAAAAATCGTTCACAAATTATCCAAATTAAAAGAAAATCGTTATCTTTAAGTCAAAATGAGCGATATTATCGATATTATTCTCCCACAGATGGAACGGATCGGACGGATACTGAGAGACATCAAAAAAGGGCGAGAGTTGTCTCCCACCCTGAATGTTTTCACAACGGAATAATCCTTATTGTGTATGTCATTCAAAAAAGTTGTGCAAAGATACGGCTTTTTTGTGACATATGCAAATATTTTGGATTTTTTTTTGCATAAATACATGATTTTTTGTAATTTTGCAGCCTATGACCCGTTTTAGTGAATATAGAATTATGTGGGTACTGGTTTTGTTTGACCTTCCGACTGATACCAAGAAAGACAGGAAGGAGTATGCCCTATTCCGCAAGAAACTCTTGATGGATGGCTTTACCATGTTTCAGTTTAGTATCTATCTGCGGCATTGTCCGAGTGCGGAGAACGCAGATGTACATATTGCGCGCGTGAAGAAATGGATGCCTCCATTCGGTAAGATCGGGATACTTCGGATAACAGATAAACAGTTTGGTGATATGCAAATTTTTGAGTGTTGCAAGGAGATCCAAGTCGATCAACCCGTGCAACAGTTGGAGCTTTTTTAGAAATCAAAAAGTGACTTATAAAGCGAAAAAGCAGTACTCGAAAGTGCTGCTTTTTCTAATCCTAAAACAATGTTTAACTTGTTGTGTTTAAGTAATTTATGAATAGTCTATTGTTTATGGACTATATGTTTACTTTTTTTGAATGACATACACAACAACTCACTTACTACATCCGTATTGGACCGGATTGTTTATGGACTATATGTTTACTTTTTTTGAATGACATACACAACTGATCCGCGCGTTTGTCGTAGCTGATGACCATTGTTTATGGACTATATGTTTACTTTTTTTGAATGACATACACAACAATTAACTAATGAACGTAAAGTTATTGAGTATTGTTTATGGACTATATGTTTACTTTTTTTGAATGACATACACAACACCATCTGCATTTTGTCGCTACCCGCTCGAATTGTTTATGGACTATATGTTTACTTTTTTTGAATGACATACACAACTGCAGTCCGAATGACATACACAACGACGTGGTAAGCGTTAAGTTTAAAATCGGCATTGTTTATGGACTATATGTTTACTTTTTTTGAATGACATACACAACAGATTCAATCTGATTATTATAATGTACATTATTGTTTATGGACTATATGTTTACTTTTTTTGAATGACATACACAACAAGAAACGCTACGTCGAGTCATTTGGTAGCATTGTTTATGGACTATATGTTTACTTTTTTTGAATGACATACACAACGAGAACAAGCGGTTTAACGACACACGCTATATTGTTTATGGACTATATGTTT
>ONWR01000010.1 GCA_900321605.1 uncultured Bacteroidales bacterium
GTATCAATGGGCGATTCCTTTTTGCACGCAAAGAGAACCGCTAAAGTGAACAATAGGAAGGATATTTTCTTAACAATGTTCATATTTTTCAGATGTTTTTGTTTTGTTTTTATTAATGTATCGTTATAAAAAAGCGTGCGCTTTCGTTCACTTTATTTGATTCTTTGAGGTTCTCGACTACCTTTACACTTCAAATAAATGCACGGAAAACTCACGCTGATACGTGAGCGTGCATAAACCGTACTTGAAGTGTAATGATTTTTGAAAGTGTCGAGTTTTCAAAGAATCAAGTTGGCTTATTACGCTTTTAGGGACGCACGTTTGCGTCATATGTTATTTTTGTTCTCCTTTTTACGCTGTGGAGTTCAGCGGTTTTATTTTTTTTACAACGCAACACCATACTCATAAATGGCATCGCTTGTTAAATCGATTTGGTCATTCCAATAGATACAGGTACGACTTGCATCTAATTGGGCATTTTCAAATAAGCCATGCTCCGTCTTGAGATCATGAAAAGCAGGTAGCGTTTTGATGTCATCAGCTACATCATAACGAACCCTCCGCCCATCATCAAACGATACGAGCAGTTGAAAATCCGCAAGGGGTTGATATGACTTAATTCGTGGTATCATATTAGTCTCTCAAAGGTGGAAGTTTATATATTTTCTGCGTTTTCCACATTTCCTGTAGTTCATCTTTATGTTCGTTTAGCCATTCTTGAACCATCTTTTGGAGTTCAGCGAAGATTATATAGCTTGAACGAGGTATTCGTCGCCCATAAGGTACAAACCTGTTGCCGGATCGTGAAGTTGTTTACTTAACGGAGAGGTATAGAACAACTCAAACGCACGGGAAGCACTTATACCCTTACGTTCGCTGATTCGTGTTACTACACGACCGATCTTATTCCACATCAATACATCGCTTAACATTTGATAGCCTCCCTAAAACGCAAGCACTCGTCAATTGCCTGCTGGTTTAATATACAAATCTGGTGATTTGGTTGATGTTTGCTCAGTTCTTTTAGCGCATATTCTGCACTTACCGTTCCGGCAATATAGCCCTCCACCATATCAATTACACGATCGTTAGCTATGCCTCCTTCAATACAATCATATTCCTTCCACGGCATTTTACCGGTACGACTATTGGCAATAAAATTAAGCCATTGGGCATCATAATGAGGAAAGAACAAGTATTTGTATTTTGAACGGACGGTGTCCAAATCCAATTCATAAATCGATAGAATCTTCTCGCCCTTACGCTGTCGAGCAATTCTATCAGCCCATAATTCAGCTTGTTCGCGCATCATGGTTATATAAAATCCTTTACCGAAATCCAAACCATCACGCCCTGCACTTACTAACGGATGAGCAATAGGCTCAGTTCCTCCATGATAAACTTCTATCATATGCCTTGTTTTTGTTCCCACAGTTCGAGGGTGTAAATAATATCTTTGGTCACATTCTCGCGACTCTCGCTATGCAGCACTTCGTAACATGGAATGATATACTCATCTATTAAGTTCACTCGCGCCATACGACGATAGATCTCATCCGCCGGTTGCTGTAACGCTGCAGCTACCGACTCAACGCACGAAGCCGTAAATATATTGCGACTTTCCGCAGCTGAAGGGTGATATGTATATACTTCGCTCATGTTTCTAAACCTTTGCCGCTGCAAAGGTACAACAAAAAAATGACATACGCAAATTTTTGGTCAAAAAAATGGCGTTTTCTAATCTATATTGACGATTTGACGATGGATGAGGGCGTTGAGAGGGTACGTGCGGCGAGAACGGAGAGGACTTTTTCATTTCTGTCGCATATTTGCGGCAGTTTTCTTCCTTTCGCCCTATTCCCTTCCTCTCCCTCCCTCTTCACAGGTGAGCCGGAGGGGCTCTTCTCGTCGGGATCTGATCCCGACAAAAACACCCTCTAACTCACCTTTCCGCCCCGAAAATCTCATTATTCTGACTTTTCCAAGCCCCAAAATTTGCACATATCAAAAAAAATGCGTACCTTTGCACCGCAAAGTGCGCATTGGGGTCCCCGAGGATTTTCAATCCTTGGGGAGAGCGGAGGCATCGGTTTTACCTCTAAGGCTCCCGCAAATTTTAATTTGTGGGAAGAGGAGGAAGCACGACAACTATATTTGTTACATAGTAACTTAATCGTTGATCGTCGCTTCCGACGAAGCGGAGCGGTATAAACCCTTGCACACCGATTGTCGAACGCGACGCGTACCTTTGCACCCGATTTCAGGACAACCTCTCATCCACTAACCCACTTCAAGGGCTCTGCCCGAGACCGGATACAGAGTGGATCGAGACCGGAAAAGATGTATCCTAGACCATGCTATTTGCAAACACTTTATAACAACCACATATACAACGATTTACAACCAATGTCCAAACATCTAAAAACAACCATATTTTCGCTTTTAACAAGCACCCTTTTTCAAGAGGTGCCTTCTCCTGCTGTTTCCAAGGTTCACGCCCGTGGAGTGCGCTATTTATACCCCATTGATGGCATCAATTACTACTGCGGAATGATGAACTCCCACAAGCAAGGTCAAAAATACCGCAAGCACATCATCGTCCGCCGTGTTCCGCGTTTTGGTGGCTTGCACCAACTCTACACCTACCATTTTCCCAAGGCTTGGTCTGCAGCCTGCGTCGCTAACCGCGAACTCATTAAAACCGCCCAAAAACTCGCTCACGCCCTCGAACACGATTACTCTCCGGAAGGCATCGAATGGAGACTCCGTTTCTTCCATCATTATTTCCATGTCGTCAAAGGAGGCGCCAAACCGGAACCCGGTCTCAAGCCCTATACCCGTTTCTATCAATACGTTTACGTCTCCATCTACCGCGACCTCAAATCTGTCGCCCAACAAGCTGTAGAAACCGCTACCATTGATGCCCAGCAACCCACTGCTGAACAATCTTTGTTGAGTGCTCCGTGCGTCAGCGCGGAGTCCCTTTCTGCTGATCATCCCCACACCGTGCTGTCCACTTCTCGGCGCTGTCTCGCCGAGCCTTTTCCCACCGCCGAGCCCTCCCTCACGACCCCCGAGGACGTTTCCTTCGTGCCCATTAATCCCCGTCCCCTCCGTTCTCGCCGCACGTATCCCCTCAACGCCCTTTCCCTCTCATCCGCTCATCCGCTCACCCTCTCATCCTTTCCTCACCCTCAAAGAGAAGAATTTTACAAAATTTTGACGTAATGTTTGCATATATCAAAAAATATTTGTAATTTTGCAGCCGATTTTGTAATCTTTAACTTTTAATATCAACATGAAAAAACTTTTATTTTTTCTGATCATTCTGATGCCGATGATGGTAATGGCACAGGAGGTTTCTCCCAAAGACAGTTTGGCAGCAAAGGAAGCTGAAAAGAAAGACATTTTGGCAGCATGGGAGGCTGCCGATAAAGAAGATGTCGTTTATAAGGTAGTGGAGCAAATGCCGGAATTCCCCGGTGGAGAAAAGGCGCTTCGTGCTTTTTTGACGGAAAACGTGAAGTACCCGTCTATTGCGAAGGAAAACGGCATTTACGGTCGGGTTATTTGTCAGTTTATCGTGGAGAAAGATGGTTCTATTTCCAATGTGCGAGTAGCCAAGTCGAGCGGAGAGATTTCTCTGGACAAAGAAGCTATTCGCGTCATTAAATCGATGCCGAAATGGAAGCCCGGAAAGCAAAGAAATAAGCCGGTAAGAGCAAGGTTTACTATGCCGATTAATTTTAGTTTAGATGGTAAATCCAGAAAGGAAGAATCCTACTCGTATGAATTGCCTCCAACGGAGACTGCAATGCCGGAAGTGAAGAAGGATGCACGGAAAATGGGATCGTTTACCGACGGCGATTCGTTCTATGTGAAGCGTGAGAACACCTCCAAACCCATTTTGGCGCCTAATGGAGCCATAATCAGCCCGAATATCGGTTTCTCCAATGTGTTTAAAGGTGTTAAAACGAACAATAAAGCTTCCATCCGGATGCACGAGGATACTATGATGGTGACTTATGAGGATGTGGCTAATTCTCAAGTCATCAAAATAGAGCACTATCTCTATCATGCAGAAAGCAACGCGTTAACCATCGAAGGCGAACAGTTGTATTTGCATAATAACACGCCTTATTGCAGCGAGATCATCGGCAACGGACAGTTGAAAAGGGTGATTTGGTACGATGCAAACGGACAAAAAGAGCGTATCTATATCTTCAAAAAAGGGCAGAGTATTACGGAGATGCAGTTTTATCCGTCCGGAAAGGTCAGCGTTCAAACGGATCATTTCGGAACTCCGAATGCGGTTCAAAAAGCGTTACATGAGGACGGTAGTTTTGGAGAATTAAGTGCTCCTTCTTTGCAGGAAGGAATAGAAGAGTTAGATGCCTATTTCAACAGAAAATTCCGGTTCAACAAGTTGTATAGCAAGGAAGATTTCCGGCTCTCTGTATCAGTGGATTCCGTTGGTAAATGCTCCATTTTGGTGTTTGAGGATGATGGTACGTTCCTTACCCGTATGGATGCCAAAGATGCGCTTCCATGGTCTGCGGCGAAGATTGATGGAAAGCCCATTGCGTTCTCTTTTGAACGCCGTGTGACCTATAATCCGAAGAGGTATTTGCAAAGCGGAGACACGCTTCCGATGTTTAATATGCAATCGTTTTTTACCACTTATCATGGTGTCCGCTGGATCGATACACACATCTATTCTTTCGTTTCGGCAGATACCTGTTCGTTGTGCGGAACGGTAACTAAAAACGGAGATACGTTGCTTGTTAATAGCTTCGATAAGAAAAGCGGAGAGAAGGTTGCGTTGCAAAAATATATCAAGAACGGTGAGGGTAAGGAGATTCGTGAAGGGTGGTTTACCTATTATAAGAACAACAAGAAATCCTATGAGGAGCTCTTTGTGAACGATTCCGTTTGCCGTGCAATCCATTATGGAGAAAACGAAATCCCCCATCTACAGAGGGTGACCACAAAAGGAGGAAAAGCAGTTTCTACGGATACGATGTATTACTATTATCCGGACGGAGGGCTAAAGAAGAAGTTATTTGTATCGAAAAAAAATAAGGATGTCGAAACATACTACGACAAACAAGGAAATCCCACGAAAGCAGTAGTGCTGCCTGTGTACCCCGGAAAAGCCAAAGCCCTGAGTAAGTATATCCGTGAAAACATCCAAATAAAGCCTGATTTTGGGAAAAATACGGGTGTTAATTGGGTAGATTGTGAGGCGGACTTCTATGTGGAGGTGGATGAGAACGGAAAAATGCTTCGTGTTGGAAAAGGTGCGTCCAGAAGTGAGCAGAATTATAAAGGGGCTCCATTGAGTAGAGCCGATATAGATTATCTGTTCAAACAGATGGAGGAGTGTATCGCTCAAAATCCCACGTTGTGGAAACCCGGAAGCATACAAGGCGAACCCACTTCCTTATTTGCTGTTGTACATGTTAAATATACTTATACAAAACAATAATTATGAAAACCACTACATTTACCTGCACTAAGAGTGCAGAAGAGCTTGAGAAATCGGCTCGTCAAAGATCAATGTTTTATGGACTAATGATGTGGCTTTGCCCTTTATTGCCCGTGTTGATTGTGTATATATTGCTGCCCGTTTACCAAGAGGAAAAATTAGCTATAATACCGATTTTGCTTTTTACGGTAACAGTCGTTATGACAGTTTACTGTTTTATCATGTTTTATAAGACCAAAAAACGTCTTCCTTCTAAATATGAGATGATGCCGACGAAGGAGTTCAGTTGGGACGAGACCACGAAGCAGTTTACGTACAAGGACAAGGATTGCACTTTGCGTTTCAAAGGCGATGACATCGAGAAATGGGTTAGTTATGTGAATAACAAATCCAACGAACCTACTGAGATCGTCACCCTGCGAACCGGAGAGAAGTTCATCTTGGAGGGAGAATGGAATATGGAGGTGCATGATTTTCTGAATCTTAATCGCACCGAGTTAAACCTCCCCAAACCGAAACGATGGACTTGGTCATACGAAGTGTATTAATGAAAACTTAATAAATTATATGAAAAAAATCTTTTTTGCGTTAGTAGCGTGCTTGGCCTTGTCTGTGCAGGCTAAAGAGTACAAGTATCAAACGGTAGAAGGTGACCCTATGCAGGCACGTATCTACAAGTTGGAAAACGGATTGACGGTCTATCTGACCCAGAACAAGGAGAAACCGCAGATTCAAACCTTCATCGCTGTGCGAGCCGGTAGTCAGAATGACCCGTTAGAATCTACCGGCTTGGCACATTATCAGGAGCATATCATGTTCAAGGGTACCAAACAATACGGTACTACGAACTATGCCAAAGAGTTGCCTAATCTGCTTGCTATTGATTCTCTATATGAGGTATATGGGCGCACTATAGATCCGGAGCAACGCAAGGCAATCTATCACCAGATCGACTCATTCTCGTATGAAAGTTCTAAAATCGCAGTCGCAAGCGAGTTTGACAAACTGATGGCAGGTATAGGGGCCACCGATGTAAATGCTTTTACGGGAACTGAATATACATGTTATATAGAAGTGATCCCATCCTCGGAACTGAATAGATGGGCAATGATAGAGTCCGACCGTTTTCGTGATCTTGTTATCCGAGGTTTCCATACGGAGTTGGAAGCGGTCTATGAGGAATTTAATATGTATTCTACAGAAGACTATTTTAAGGTCTCATTAGCGATTGATCAGGCTTTGTATCCTGCTATCCCATACCGTCAACATACCGTATTAGGAACACAAGAAGATCTAAAGAGTCCGAGCATCAAAAATATCCGTAAGTTCTACGACACTTATTATCGTCCGAATAATGTAGCTATCTGCCTATCCGGTGATTTTGATTTTGATAATGCGATCAAAGTGATTGATGCGTATTTTGGTAAATGGGAGGCCAAGGCCATACCAGAACCTATTCATTATGAGCAACCGGCGCTGAAGGAGCACAAAGATACGGTCGTTTATGGCAAGGAGGCACCAGAGGTATGGCTCGCATGGAAAATGCCGAACATTAAACATAAGGATATAGACGCATTGGTTGTAATGGACTATGTATTGAAAAACGACAAGTGCGGATTGTTTGATGTCGATATTGATCAAAAGCAGATGTTGCTTTCTTCATATTCGAATCTAAACAAGGGTGGGGATTATTCCACATATATAATCAAAGGAAGCCCCAAAGAGAAACAGACATTGGAGGAAGTTCGTCAGATCCTGTTGGCTGAGATAGAAAAACTGAAGAAAGGAGAGTTTTCGGAAGATCTATTAGCGGCTATTGTTCGGAATAAAAAACGTGCAGAGTTAGTTCAATTGCAATCTAACTTTGCACGCGTGCAGAAGTTCATGACAGCGCATATCTATCAGATTCCGTATGAGGATATCGTGAATGATTTGGCGCGCAAACAGAAAGTGACAAAGGATGATGTGGTGCGTGTGGCCAATACCTATTTCGATGATAGTTACGTTTGTGTGCTCAAAGAGCATAATGAGCATGCTAATCCTCCAAAGATGGAGAAGCCAGCCATAACGCCTATTGAGATGAACCGAGAAGCTACATCAGAGTTCTATGATCGGCTCATGGTATCTCCTTCTGAGCGCAGTAAACCGCAATTCCTGGATTTTAATAAGGATCTTAGTCGTAGCATATTGCCTAACGGAGTGGAGTTGCTTTATCGTCAGAACACGGAGAATGATTTGAGCAAACTGGTGCTATTGACCAATAAAGGAACGGATCAAGACAAATATCTCAGTTTTGCTGCCAATATGCTTAGTTATCTCGGAACGGACAAACTTACCACAGAGCAGTACCAGAAAGCATTATACAGTGAAGCGGCAGAAGCCTTTGTCATTAGTGAAGAGAACGAGAGCCTATTCTATCTCTATGGACTCAAAGAGTCTCTACCGGCGGCTTTGAAGCTGATGGAAGAACATGTGCTGACTGCTCAACCCGATAATGAGGTATTGAAAGAGTTGGTAAACGATTGTATCAAGCAGCATGAAGATGCCAAAAAGGACCAATGGACATGTTCCTACTATATGAATCAATACGGTATGTATGGAGCAGAGACACAGAAGATGCGTACGGCGCTTCCTAAAGATATGAAGAAGATGCAGTCTGCTGATTTGCTTGCCCGCGTGCGTGCATTGGTGCCTGCGATTGAGCGCGTTGTCTATTATGGACCGCTTCCTGAAGCAGAAGTAAAATCGATGTTGGCATCCTCAAAATTTTTAGCACAGACAGATGCCTCCAAGCGTATTCAGCCCAAACGAGTGGAGCGTCAGAAGGTCAATAGCAATGAAGTGATTGTAGTGCCCTATAATGCTAATAATATGATGATGAGCGCATATGCTAATTGGGGAGAGGTCTATAATCCCAAAGATATCGCTATTATTAAATTGTTCAATGAGTACTTCGACGGTTCTATGGGAGGAATCGTTTTCCAAGAAATGCGCGAGTCGCGTGCGTTATGCTATACTTCATGGGCAGGTTATATAATGGCGGACCATAAGGGCGAGTGTAACTATATAGATAAAGGTATCGTGTCCCAAAATGACAAACTGAAAGATTGTATTGTGACATTTGACGAGATATGCAGTAATATGCCTCTCTCTCAGGCCGCTTTTGACAATGCCAAAGATGCTCTTATCAAGCAAATTGAACAACGCCGCTATGTCCGTGATGGTGCAATATGGTCGTATATCGCTTTCGAAGACCTTGGCTGGGATCATGATATCTACGAAGATGTATATCAGGAGGTACAGAAACTTACGTTAGCGGATGTGGTGCAATTCCAGAAAGAGCATGTTGCTAACCGCGCTAACCGCTACATGATACTAGGAAACCCAAAGGAACTGGATATGAAGTTCCTCAAAACACTTGGTCCGGTTAAGCAACTTACTATCAAAGATATATTTGTATATTAAAACCGCACTTTCCTAATCATAAAACAAAATAATTATGCAAAAGAAACTCTTTACTAGTAGTTACAAAGTCGTCAAAGACGGTCAAGTGATTATTCTCCGTGGTGATAAGAGATATACATTACAGGGAAATGAAGTGAAATAACGAATCACCGAAACTTATTCCCCAAAAAATGCGCTGCCCTCATGGAGCAGCGCATTTTGTATAGCCGGAAGGACTCGGAAAGGTTATTCCGTAATAGTGAAAATGCCATTTTTAACGGATGAGGTACCGGAAGTGTGTGTTTGGTATTTCGACCCTTTAGCTATAGTAAGCGAGTAGTCATAACTACCATTTGCAACTCCTCCTGTTTTATCAGCAAAGGAGAGTGTGAGCCTATAAGATCTCTCCGAAGTAGTGTAGCTGTCTTCGGAGAGATAAGAGAAACTTAAATCTGCTTCTACTTCAGATGTTCGGTTGTAAGAAACAGATGAACGTTTTGCTGTTCCGATGTAATCAACAATAGTAGCAGAGGTGTTGCTTGAGAAATTAATTTTGACACCATCTACTTTTAGTGTTTTACCGGTCATGTTTTTCGGCGCGATAGCTAAATCTTCGTTAATTTTATCTCCTTTTTTACATGACGGAAAAAGGAGACTGATAGTTACAAATGCAACACTCATCAAAAAGGTTGCCCAATTTAAAGAAATTCGTTTCATTGTAGTTGTTTTTTATGGTTAATTAATTTGATTTTGTATTTCAAATAACATATTATTTATACAAATTATTGTGCGAAATAATTGGTTTGGATCAGTTTGTCGGAAAGGGAATATGCCTCTTCGAGGGTTATAGGACGGGATTGTAGCAAAGACGGGGCGTTTGGGGAGAGCAAGTCGATGCCGAAACCACGCCACATGTAGTCGTCTTGTCCGATAGCGTGAAGGACGGTCGGGAAAATATCCATTTGCAGGGCGTGAGAAAAGAAAACCGACTCCTTGATGCGCGGCGAAGAGAGGATGAGGGGACACAAACCATGCCCGTTCGTGCGCGGGAAATGATTATGATCGGCGGTAATGACGATGGTAGCATTTTGCATGACAGAGGCGGTGTCTGACCATGCTAAAAACTGACCTATTTGACGGTCGGTATAATGTGCGCTACAGAGGTAGTCTTTCTCCGTGGAAGAGTAACGGTCGTCCAGCGTCAGGCTGTCTCGCGATGTTTGGAAAGGCGCATGTGTGTCTATCGTTAGCGCCAAGACAACCGTTGGTTCGGAAGCCTCTATCAGATGTTCTCGCGTGCGTTGCATGACGAAACGGTCTTTCTCGTTATACAACCTCCTCGGACTAACCAGACGGTGAAAACCATACGAATAAGTGACCACACGTTGGTTCCAAACGGGCACATGGTAAGGGTTGATGACGATGCCGTGGGAGTAGAAATGAGCAAGGTTCGGGTAAGTGTTTGTGCCGAATTGCTTACATGCTACTCCGGATGAAATGGGAAGCAGACCTGTTTGGACGATCAGTTGTCCGTCTCCGCTGCGTCCGTATTTCTGCAGTGTCTCAATGCCCGGGACATAGAGCACAGGATGCGTTTGTATATAGGCATTCAAATGCGGACAAACGGACGAGCCGTTTATATCTGTTGCCTCCAAAGCCCAAGTCTCCAAACTCTCCACGAGGATATAGACCAGATGCCCCTCCGGTGTATGAGGCGGAACAGAATCGCGGTAGATAGAGTCCATGATCTCCTGCTCGCGAGGAGTGAACGGACGAGTAGAGTGCCAGCGGAAAAGACCATCTTTAGCCGCCTCATAACCGATGAGTCCGATTTGTGCAAGAGGGCTATGCGTACAAATGAAATAAGTCTGCTCGGCATGAAACGAACGAAGTTGCGTATGTTCGTCCATCGGAAAAAGGAGTCTTCCTCCGACTGCGCAAAGACAACCGCATAGCGCAATGCTGAGAACGCCTAAACGCGCGCGCTCATCCGCGTGCCTATAAGGTATACGCCGAAGGACGGCCCATGAGAGGAAGGAGGTTAGTGGAAGAAGAAGTTGTGACCAACTCAGATACGCGCGTATAGATGATTCGAAACCATGCAACTCGGAGACCGTGCAGAGTGCGTGCCAATTGAGCCAAATGGTGTTTGCGCAGTAGTACCATATTCCTGCAATAAACCACAGATCCGTCAGAATGAGTAGCAGCAATGCCGACCATTTCCAAGAAGACCAAGCGATGAGACCTAATCCTAAAGCAACTGCGGTAACCGCAATATAAGCAGTTACCGTTTGCCCGGCGCTGAGCGAGTCATCCATTCCGAGCATCTGACGAAAATAGATGCTCTTTATGATTAGCGCTGCCGTGAGAACCGACAGCGCTATCCATGACCACTTACTGACGCTCGAAAACGCCCATTTCTTCCCAGTCAATATCTCCGTAATAATAGTCTTCATCAGCTACATATATTAGAGCGGCGTTAGCTCCATACCATTGCACTTTGAATTTCATCGGGTAATAATACGTTCCGTACCCCGGTTCCGTGTAGATCATCATCATATTACCTATACAGGTAGTCTGATTGTAACTGTAACTAAGATTATACGTGTTTGATCCTTCACGGCTCGAATACGTCATAGAACCTGTTCCATCCTCGTTGAAACGGATAGTGGTTGTCTCCTGACCATAGTACTCCGAGTACTCGGTGTGTTTCCACGAGCCGACGATAGAATATCCGGAATCGGGGTCGTTCTTGTCTTTCTTGTCGCAAGATGCGAACGTAAATACACCCAATAGGACTGCGAGGCAGCCTATAAGGAGAGAAAGCCTGTATTTCATAAGTATAGCGCCATTTATCCGTTAGGCTTCGGTTTGAATGAATAGATTCCCTTTTGTATTCTACCGTTTATTGACGCTCAAACGTACCTACCGAATACCAATAATCTGCTTCGGAAGTAGGTTCCGGATTCTTGAAGAAAACGACCATGGTGTTTTCTCCAAACCATTGGAGTTTGAAATCCATGTAGAAATTACTTTGCTGCGGCTCCAAAAGCAACAAGAAATTACCGATGCATGTGGTCGCATCGTAATTATACCTCATCTCGTTGATCTCCGGTTCGGTATTGGCTTCCTCTACCTTGTAGGTTCCGGTATGGTCATCTTTGAAATAGAGGGTGATGGTTTCCGTCCCACTATCTCCTACCGTTCGTGTACATTTCCATGTACCAATAAGGGAAGCACCAAAGGTGATATCCCCACTATCTTTTTTGTCTTTGTCATTACATGACGTTAAAGTAAATACACCTAACAGGACTGCGAGGCAGCCTATAAGGAGAGAAAGCCTGTATTTCATAAGTATAACGCCATTTATCCGTTAGGCTTCGGTTTTATGTGTTTTGGAGATTATGCGTTCTTGCGGCGTTCCAACTGTCCTTCGAGAGCGGCAAGGCAAGCATCGATACCCTCCTCGAAGCTGTCAGCGGTCTTCTCTGCAAACAAACCGGCAATACGGATCTTCACCTCCTTGTTGTCGTTGGTCTGCGGCTTGATAACCGACATACGGATCTCTACTTTGTCGTCGGCGTTCAGGTGACGCTCAAAACGATTCATTTTCTTCTCAATAAACTGTTCGAGTTTCTCTGCCATCTCGAAATTAACGGCATTAATTGTCATGTTCATAGTACAGTGTATTTTAAGGGTTATTACTGATTTAAGAAGTGACCTTCCTAAAATTTTCTGCAAAGGTACAACTTTTTTTGCAAATATGCAAGAGTTGAGGTCATTTTATTGAATTTTTCGGATGATGGTCAGTCCATCTCGGAGCGGAAGGATGACTTTCTCAAAGCGCTCGTCAGCCGCCAAACGGTCGTTGAACGCCCGTAATCCGAGGGTCTGTTTGTCCTTGTCGTACGCAGGGTCGATGATGTGTCCGTCCCAAAGGGTGTTGTCCGCCAAGATGAACCCACCGACAGGAATCAACGGATAGACCAAGTCCAGATATGCGCAGTACTCGCGTTTGTCCGCATCGATGAAAACCAAATCGAAGACCGCTGACGCTGACAGACCGCTACGCTGACAGACCGCTCCGCTGACAGACCGCTTCGCTGACAGACTTTTTCGCTGTAAAATCTCTTTCGCATCGCCGATGAGGAGGCGGATCTTGGAGGAGAGGGGAGATTTGGCGAGATTGCGGCGGATCGTGGTCTCCAACTCATCATTATGCTCAATGGTGACGAGTTCGCCGTCTTCGGACAGTCCTTCCGCCAAACAGAGTGCCGAATAACCGGTGAAGGTGCCGAGTTCGAGAATACGGTTCGGGCGGATCATGTGACTGATCATGCTTAATACGCGCCCCTGTACGTGCCCGCTCAACATGTGCGGGTTCAATATATGGATATGTGTGTCACGCACAATGGACTCCAAAACCTCGTTTTCAGGGGTCGAATGGACAGAAATATATTCTTCAAGTGTCATTTTGTTATGAAATTTGCTGCAAAAGTACAAAAAAATTTGCATATATCAAAAAAAAACAGTAATTTTGCACCGAAATTTAATCATTTTACTATAGAAAATGGAAAGGATAGACGCTTTAGACCGTAAAATTCTGAAGATTATCACTCAGAGTGCGCGTATTCCGTTCAAGGAAGTAGCGGAACAATGCGGAGTGAGCCGAGCTGCTGTGCATCAGCGTGTTCAGAAGATGTTTGACAATGGAGTCATCACCGGATCGAGTTACCAAGTGCAGCCGAAAATGTTGGGCTATCAGCTTTGTGTGTACATCGGAATCACGATGGAGAAAGCATCGATGTATAACCAAGTGATTGACGCATTGGAGAAGATCCCCGAGGTGGTGGAGGCGCAATATACATTAGGCGCTTTCGGTTTGCTCATCAAAGTGTTCGCACACGATAACGAGCACCTCTTGACGCTTCTGAACACGAAGATCCAAGAGATCCCGGGAGTCTCCAACACCACTACGCTGACTGCTTTAGCACAGCCTATTTATCGTCAGTTACCGATTGAAACCAATTAAAATCATGGAGAGAGTTATTAGTGGTATACGTCCGACGGGAAATTTGCATTTGGGTAATTATTTCGGAGCCGTCAAGAGTTTTGTGAAGATGCAGGACGAGTATGACTGCATGTTTTTCATTGCTGACTGGCATTCGTTGACCACACATCCGACGCCGGAGAACATCCGTAAATCGGTCAAAACCATTCTGAGCGAGTACCTCGCTTGCGGTATTGATCCCGAGAAAGCACCTATTTACGTGCAGAGCGATGTGAAACAAGTCTTGGAACTGTATCTGTATCTGAATATGAACGCCTATTTGGGTGAGTTGGAGCGCGTGACCTCCTTTAAGGAGAAAGTGCGCAAACAGCCGGATAATGTGAATGCCGGTCTGCTGACGTACCCTTGTCTGATGGCAGCGGATATTCTGATGCACAAAGCGGACAAAGTGCCGGTGGGTAAGGATCAGGAGCAGAACATGGAGATGGCTCGTCTTTTTGCGCGCCGTTTTAACCGCATCTATAACGTCGAGTATTTCAAAGAGCCGGCTTCTTTCCATTTCGCGGACAAGGCGGTGAAAGTGCCGGGTTTGGACGGAACAGGTAAGATGGGTAAGTCCGAAGGCAACTGTCTCTACCTCTGCGATGATGAGAAGACGGTGACCAAGAAGATCATGCGTGCCGTGACTGATCAAGGTCCGACGCAGGAGAACCAAGAGAAACCCGAGGTCATTCAGAACCTCTTCACGCTTTGCGAACTGCTTTGCGGCAAAGAGGCAACGGAGTATTACAACGACCTCTACAATCATATGCAGATCCGTTACGGTGACATGAAAAAGCAGATGGCAGCAGATGCCAACAAACTGCTGGCACCGATTCGTGAGAAGATCATCGCTTATGCTTCGGACGATGCGCTGTTGGATCGTATCATGCGTCAGGGAGCTGAGGCAGCCTCCGCTCGAGCTGAGAAGACGATCGAAGAGGTTCGCGAGATCATCGGGTTTAGAAAAATTTGAAATTTGAAATTTGAAATTTGAGATTTGAAAGGTAAGTGGTTCATAGTGTGTGTGGTAGCAGTCGTGTTGGCGGCTTGCTCGACCATGCAGTCCTTGCCGGTCGATGATGCCTATTATTGGCCGGAGAAGAAGGCGGTGTATAGTCAGCCTAGTCAGCCTAAGCCTTCCAGTCAACCGGGTTCGCCTAATAAGATCGAATACCTCAACGTGCAAGATACAACCGTCACTATCCGCATACGCAAATGAGACGTTTATCCTACATAGCATTATCGGTCTGTACTCTGTGCTCTGTACTCTGTACTCCCGTCTCCGCGCAGGACTACGTCCGTTTGAGCGAACGTACGATCATGGGAACGGCTCGGTATGTCGGTATGGGCGGTGCGATGACGGCTATTGGAGGTGATCCTTCGGCGGTATTGGACAACACAGGCGGTTTGGGGCTCTATCGTCGTACAGAGACGACCCTTACGTTCGATTATGCGTACTCTAAAGCAACCTCAAACGCCGGTCGTTTGTCGTTCTTCATGGCTCCTCAGGCCTCTGTGGTCTTCAGTATGCCGACCGGAAGGACGGAAGGCGTGCTGTTCCATAACTTCATGTTGTCGTACAGCCGTCAGCATACATTTAACCGCTCTATGCGTTTCGAAGGGGGTGCGATGCCTTCTATGGGAGCGCTCTTCGCAGAGGCAGAGGGAAATATGGGAATACCTTTCTGTGCTGACCGCTATAATACGGATAACTATCTGAAACTGAGCGAAGGAGGTAGTGTGAACGAATATGCCTTTGACTGGGCGATGAATGTCTCTGACCGTATTTATTGGGGTTTGGGATTGCGTATTCACTCGTTCTCGCTCACTTCGGAGGCGGATTATATAGAGTATTTTGATGAAGTGAACGTGCAGCAACAGGCTTACTATAACCGCAACCGTTCTACCGTTATGTTGAACGGAGCAGCGTGCAGTTTCTCCACGGGTCTGATTGCGCGTCCGGCTTCATGGCTCCGCTTCGGTTTGGCGTTGCAGACGCCTTCTTTCGGAGCGGTGAATATCATTACCGAAGGTACGTTTGATGCCCAGACCGATACTTTGCTGTGGTCAGATGCGCCCAGACTGACCGATCATCCGTCGGATTTTCATATGCCTTTCCGTCTGAGCACCTCGGTGGCTTTCCAGATCACCCATTATGCGTTGATCTCCTTGCAGTACGATTTGCGGACCTTTAAGAAGATCCCGACCATGCATTCCTTACGTGCCGGAGTGGAGATCGTGCCTGTCGGAGGAATATATATCAACCTCGGATACGCGTATGAGAGCACCTTTAAGAACTCTGATCCGGTGTTCTCCATTGACCCGACTTTGAATCGCCAAGATGCGTATTATCAATATACTCGTTGGCAGCAGTATATATCCGGAGCAGTGGGGTATAGAGGAAGACATTTCTTCATCCAAGCTGCGTATCAATACCATCATACGCGTAAGAATGTCTATGCCCACGAGCAAGCGATACCGTATCATCTTAACGATGATGCCCATCGTGTCGTTTTTACCATAGGCTGGCATAGAAGTAGATAAGGAAGATTTGAAATAAAAACTGATTTCGGCGTCCTGCATAACGCAATAGGAACCGGAAAACTCAACAAATACATTATACCGAGTGCAAATGCTTGACTAATGGCGTGCCGGTACTCTACGCCGAGACCCCGTGCATTGGATTAGTTTACATTCCTAATCCCCGGGTAGCGATGAGGTGGCCGGATTACAGAGGAAAAAGCAGGCCTCAAATCCTATTCTCAGGAGTTTTCTCGAGTAAAAAAGTTATGCAGGACGCTTTTTTTGTGCCTTTTTCTTGCATATATGCAAAAAAAGTTGTAACTTTGCACGCTTTTTCGTTGAGCGTGCGTTGAGACGTGTCGGAAAAGTATTATTGGAAATAATAAAAACTAACAATAAAATGGCAAAAAAGAAAGAAGAGTTCGTAAAACAGGACGAACAATTACAGGAAGTAAATGAGGCGCTTTCGGGCGCAGGTAAATGGATCGAGGAGAACTCCAAACTCATCTCGTTGGTGGTTTGCTGCATCGCAGTTGTTGTTTGCGCTGTGATCGCTGTGAACACGTATGTGATCAAGCCGAAGGCTCATGAGGCAAGTAACGAGAATGCGAAAGCAGCTGCTTATTTCATGGCAGGTGACTATGAGAAAGCTCTCAATGGTGACGGCGCTGAGTGCATCGGTTTTGCAGCAATTGCTGATGAGTACAGCAATCAGCAGGGTGAGCTCGCAGCTCTCTACGCAGGTATCTGCTACTATGAGAAGGGTGAGTACGAGCAGGCTGCTGAGTATCTGAAGAAGTTCTCGGCAGACGACCTCAATATCGATCCGGCTGCTCGTCAGTTGCTGGGTGACGCTTATGTAGAGCTTGGTGAGTACGGCAAGGCAGCTAAGGCTTTTGAGGCTGCGGCTGAGTCCGGCAATGAGCTTATTGCTCCGATGAGCCTCAAGAAAGCAGGTATCGTTTATCTGCACGAGGGCGAGAAAGCTAAAGCTCTCAAGGCTTTCAAGGCTATCAAAGCAAATTATCCGCAGAGCGCTGAGGCTCAGGATATCGATAAATACATCGCAGTAGCTGAATAAATTGACGAAGGGTTAAAGGTTGATTTATGACAACTGATTTGTCTACATACGACGCAAGTCAAGTTCCAAGCGCTGACGTTCTCGGACGTCAGCGCTATGCTATTGTAGTAGCAGATTGGAATAGCGAGATCACGTACTCCATGGCGCAAGGTGCTATTGACACGTTCGTACACCATGGTGTGCTCAAGGAGAATATCGACGTGATCCATGTTCCGGGAGCAGTGGAGTTGACGTTTGGCGCAGCGCGTCTGATGAAAGAGGAACGCGTAGATGCTGTGATCGTCATCGGCTGTGTGATCCAAGGAGACACGCCGCATTTCGACTATGTCTGCCAGAGTGTGACGCAAGGCGTTGCGGCTTTGAATGTGCAGGGCAAAGTGCCGGTTATTTTCTCGGTGCTTACTGTTCTGAATCGTCAGCAGGCTCTCGATCGTTGTGGCGGTAAATTGGGCAACAAAGGTATCGAAGGCGCTTATACGGCTATACGTATGGCGAATCTGTAAAAGGACTATCGACCAACGACTAACGACTAACGACTAACATGACCAAGGTCTTCAAATTTGGTGGCGCATCGGTGAAGGACGCAGCAGGTGTCCGGAACGTGGAGAAGATTGTCCGTTTGGCCTTGAATGACCAAACGCCCACTGATCTGATGGTTGTCATTTCGGCGATGGGCAAGACGACCAACGCTTTAGAGCGTGTGGTGGAGTTCCTTGATGCCGGAAAAGAAGAAGCCGCGCTTAACCAATGGGTCGATGTCATTGATTTTCATGTGGCGATCATGAAGGAGCTGAAGCTTCAACCCGGTGTGGACATCCGTCTGCAGGGTGAGATCCCTTATGACCCTGCGCTCTCTTTCGATGAGAACTACGACCAAGTGGTCTCCATGGGAGAGATCCTTTCTACCCAGATCGTCGCGGTCTATCTGCTCAAACAGGGACTGCCGGTGGAGTGGTGGAACATGCCTAAACTGCTGCGTACCGATAACACGTGGCGGGAAGCTAAAGTGGATGATTCGATCAGCGCTGAGACTATTAGGGCAGGGTGGAACAGACCTCGCCGTCCGCAGGTGGTAGTCACACAGGGTTTCATTGGCGGAACAGAAGATGGGAAACGTACGACCCTTGGTCGTGAAGGATCAGACTACACCGCAGCGTTATTAGGTAACTATCTGGATGCGGACTCCGTTACTATCTGGAAAGACGTACCGGGTATTCTCAATGCCGATCCGCGTATCGAACCCGACACGGTGCTTATTCCTTCCTTGCGATACCAAGACGCTGTGGAGTTAGCGTACTCCGGAGCGCAGGTCATTCACCCGAAGAGTATTCGTCCGCTTCAGAACAAAGGTATTCCTTTGTATGTCCGACCTTTCGGTGATCCCTCCGCAGAAGGTTCGCGGATAGCCGAAGATGGTGTCGGACCGATCGATGTACCGGTATATATCTGGCGCAAGAACCAGATCCTTATTACCATGCGCGCCAAGGATTTCTCTTTCGTTTTGGAGGAGAGTTTGAGCGAGATCTTCGATGTCATCCATCGTCATCGCCTCAAGGTGTCGCTTATTCAGTCTTCTGCCGTGACGATCTCCGTTTGTGTGGATAACACACGCTTTGTGCCTGCGGCTATCGAAGAGCTGCAGAAACATTTCAACGTCAGTTATAACGACGGCCTCTCGCTGCTCACTATCCGTGGAACGACACAGGATGTCTTGGAGCGCGCGAAAGCCGGACGTACGATCATGCTTAGCCAAACGACCCGTCGCACGGCTCGTTTGGTGGTAAAAGGTTAAACGACCAACGACTAATACTAATAAAATGGAACACATAGACCAATATTTCACACGCGCCTATTGGCACAAATTAGGCAGCTCTTTCTGGCATGCTTTGGGAACCGCTAAGTTTTGGCGCGAATTGGCAATGATGACTGTCGGAATGAGTTTCGGAGCAGCGGCAGTGTATTATTTCCTCATGCCGAGTCACCTGATTGTCGGTTCATTATCGGGTCTCTCGATCGTCCTTAATACCTTAATGGGCGGCGACGCAGATACGTTCTCGTATTGGGTAATGGGAATCAACGCCTTTCTGTTGCTGCTGGCTTTCCTGCTTATCGGGAATGAGTTTGGTGCCAAAACGGTTTATACGGCGATGATCTTAGGTCCTCTGACACAGGTGTGGGATCGTATCTATCCGAGTACGAATTTTACTCACCAAGTGATCAATAACCCCGATATCTTGGCGCAGCTCCAAGCAGGTCAAACGGTCATGGATGCAAACGGTCATCCTTATCTCTTGAGCCGATCCGGCGAAGTGTTGGAGCAGATACGTGACAGCGTCATGAGCGGAGGTATGGGTATGGGAGATATATGGTTTGACCTCATCTGCTTTGTGCTTTTGTTGAGTGCCTGTCAAGCGTTTATGTTCCGCATCAATGCCTCTACCGGAGGACTCGATATACTCGGTAAGATCGTTAATAAGTATCTGCATTTCGATATCGGTTCGTCGGTGGCTATAGGCGGCGTCATCATCTGCTGCTCCGCATTCCTGATCAATGACTTCCGTATGGTCGTAATAGGTATCATCGGTACATGGATCAACGGTCTGGCAATAGACTATTTCACCGCCTCTCTCAACAAACGCAAACGTGTATGCATCGTTAGTGCGGAGCCGGATCGCGTACGCGCATATATAGTAGAAACGCTCGTGCGCGGGTGTTCGTTATATAAGATACAAGGCGGTTACAGCGGCGAGGAACATATAGAGATCCAGACGCTCTTGACGCAAGACGAGTTTTCGTCCGTCATGGCTTTTATCCGCAATAACAAGATCAAAGCTTTCATTACCGCCGGTAACTGCTCCGAGGTGTACGGCCTTTGGTTCAGGCATAAGAAGAAAGACGGTAGAACGATCATTGTTAATGAATAAAATTTGTAGTTTTTAAAATCATATATAGTATGAAACCAACATTGTTTATTTTGGCTGCAGGTATGGGCAGCCGTTATGGAGGATTGAAACAGTTAGATGGTCTGGGACCCAATGGTGAGACCATCATGGATTACAGTGTGTATGACGCACTGCGTGCAGGGTTTGGTAAGATCGTGTTCGTGATCCGTAAGGATTTCGAGGCTGATTTTCGTGAGAAAGTACTGTCCAAGTATGCTGACAAGGTGACCTGTGAAGTGTGCTTTCAGTCGATTGACAAAGTGCCGGAAGGTTGCACTTACAACCCCGAACGCGCTAAACCATGGGGTACGAATCACGCGGTGCTCATGGGTAAGGATCTGATCAAAGAGCCTTTTGCCGTCATCAATGCCGATGATTTCTATGGAAAAGAGTCCTTCCAAGTGCTCGCAGACTATCTGCGTTCGGTAGAAGGAACGGAGGGCAAATACTGTATGGTGGGTTACCGTGTATGCAATACCCTCAGCGAGAACGGAGCTGTGAGCCGTGGTGTTTGTACAACCAATGCCGAAGGTCATCTGACGGATGTGGTAGAGCGTACGAAGATTGAGGAGAAGAACGGACAGATCGTCTTCACCGAGGACGGTGTGGACACTCCGCTTGACCCGCATACACCGGTTTCGATGAACATGTGGGGCTTCACTCCGGAGTATTTCCGCTATTCGGAGGAAGGATTCCGTGCGTTCTTGGCAGCTAAAGGACAGGAGCTGAAGTCGGAGTATTATATCCCGACCTTGGTGAACGACCTGATCTCTGCCGGCAAAGCTACGTGTACGGTGCTTGACACTCCTTCCAAGTGGTTTGGTGTGACGTACGCAGAGGATCGTCCGCAGGTAGTGATGAAAATCAACCAACTCATCGCGAAAGGTGAGTATCCTGCTAAATTATTCTGATTACTGAATACTGATAACTGAAATCTGAAATCTGAATTCTGAATTCTGAAATTCTGAAATCTTATGAGTAGAATACTTGTTACCGGTGGAACCGGTTATATAGGTTCGCATACTACGGTGGAGTTGATGCAGCAGGGCTACGATGTGACCATCGTGGATAACCTGAGCAACTCTTCCATTGATGTCTTGGACGGCATTGAGGCGATTGTGGGTTGTCGTCCTGAGTTTGCGAATGTTGATTGTGGTAATTTCGTTGATTTGGACGCTGTGTTCAAGCAGTTCCCGGATATCGTGGGTGTTATTCATTTCGCTGCCAGCAAGGCGGTGGGTGAGTCGGTGGAGAAACCACTGCTCTATTACCGCAATAACATAGGCAGTTTGATTACCCTTTTGGAGGTCATGCGACTGTATCATGTGCCAAATCTCGTTTTCTCGTCTTCCTGCACGGTGTACGGTCAGCCGGACGCAGCTCATCTGCCTGTAGATGAGACCGCGCCTATTCAGAAAGCTCTCTCGCCATATGGCAACACCAAACAGATCAACGAGGAGATCATCTGCGATGAGGCTCATGCGGACTCTGAGTTGCATGCTACCATCTTGCGTTATTTCAATCCTATTGGCGCGCACCCGTCGGCTAAGATTGGTGAGTTGCCTAATGGTGTGCCGCAGAACCTCCTGCCGTTCATCACGCAGACCGCTGCCGGTCTTCGTCAGGAGCTGAAGGTCTTTGGCGATGACTATAACACTCCCGATGGTTCCTGCATCCGTGATTATATCTACGTGGTGGATCTTGCGAAAGCGCATGTCAAGGCTATCGACCGAATGCTTCATGCCAAAGATCGTGAGCAGGTTGAAGTCTTCAATCTCGGAACCGGAACCGGTCTGAGCGTGCTGACCCTCATCCATGAGTTCGAAGCTGCTACGGGCGTGAAGATCCCTTATACCATCGTGGGTCGCCGTGAAGGAGATATTGAGCAGGTATGGGCTGCGCCTAAGAAGGCGAATGAAGTACTCGGATGGAAAGCTGACACCCCGATCCGTGACGTACTTGCCTCCGCTTGGAAATGGGAAAAGCATATCCGTAATTTGTAATTTGTAATTTGTAATTTGTAGTTTGAATGCTTTATCCCTTTAAGTTCAAAGCGCATCTGTTCCATAAGATCTGGGGCGGGCATACGATAGAAAAATGGTACGACCATGTGCCCGCTGACTTTGAGAATGTCGGCGAGTCTTGGGTGATGTCCGATGTGGACAAATACCCGACGGAGGTTGTGAACGGTTCCCATGAAGGCGATACGCTTCAAGATCTGTTGGAGGTCTATATGGACGAACTCGTGGGCGGAAAAGTGTATGATGTCTTCGGAAATCACTTCCCTTTGCTGCTCAAGTTCATCGATGCCACCGATGACCTCTCTATCCAAGTTCACCCCGATGATGACTATGCGTTGGAGAACGAACAGTCGCTCGGTAAGTCGGAGATGTGGTACGTGCTGCCTCCTGCAGAAGAGGCTTCGGTCTATCTGAGTTGGAAAGAAGAGATGACCCCTTCGCTTATTCACGAAGCGATAGAAAACGGCACTCTCGCGCGTTACCTGCGCGATTATAAGGTACGCGCGGGTGAGGTAGCTTATATCCCTGCCGGAACGGTTCACGCGATGCGCCGCAATACGATCGTAGCGGAGATACAGGAGAATAGCGACATCACGTACCGCCTCTATGACTACAATCGTGTGGGCAATGACGGTAAGATGCGCCCCTTACATCTGGACAAGGCGCTGGAGGTCATGGATTTTAGTCCGCAGAAAGAGGTGTCTGTCTCGCGTCCCGAACCGGTGCTCAACGGAGCGGTTAACTTACAGCAAACACCGTATTTCACCGCGAACCTCCTGACGCTGACTCACGCCGTTCAGCGCGATTATGCACCTTTGGACTCCTTTGTGGCATATATGTGCGTGAAAGGCAGTTGTGCCATCAAAGCCCTTGATGCCGAGCAGGATCAGGCGGTCACGATGAAACAAGGCGAAGCTGTCCTCGTGCCTGCCTCGCTCAACGACATCGTTCTTGACCCCAAGGAAGAATGCCAACTCATTGAGATATACATGGAGTTGTGATAGCTATGGACAACAAAAAAGAGGTAACTGCTGATGTAGTTGCCTCTTTTTGTTATAGGAGATGTCTTATTGGAAGAAACTGAAATGCACGCTACCGTAGCTGCGCGTTTCTACGTGTCTGGGGTGCGAGGTAAAATCCGTGTCTTTCCCGTGCTCTATGACTAACCAACCATCCTCTTTGAGGATATCCTGTGCTCCTAAAATGATGTCCGGCAGGGCAGGGAGTTGCTCCAAGGCATAAGGAGGGTCAGCAAAGATAAGATCGTACTTGGCGCGGCAGGCACTCAAGAACTTAAACACATCTCCTCGGATGACGCTCAGATTACGAATGCCGAGTTGTTTGCAGCAGGAGATGATCCAGTTCTGCTGCACATGGGCAATCTCTACGGCGGTCACTTCCCGTGCTCCACGACTCACACACTCAATACCGATGCCTCCGGTTCCCGCAAAGAGATCGAGTACGTCAATGCCCTCGAAATTCATTCGGTTATTGAGCAGATTGAACAAACTCTCCTTGGCGAAATCGGTGGTCGGTCTCGCGGTGATATTTTTAGGGGGCGACAATCGCCGCCCCCCATATGTGCCACTAATAATTCTCATTGTTACTCCCAGTTACCGGCGTTGTTGTTCGGTGCATAGATGTCACCGACCTTCAGGCCTGCATAGTGGTCGAGTTTGGTCTCGCGGTCAATGAGGTTAACCAACTCCTGCTCGTTCAGGTCACTCAGATAGCTCTCGAACGGAGCGCGAGCCTCGAACAGAGGAACACGGATACCCTGACTTGTGGTGTAGTCGTTGTTTACCTCTACTTCGAAACGCTTACCCTCACTGAACGGAATCAGGATGATACCATCAATGCTGGTCTCGTCATACTCGCCTTTGTAGAGCGATTGAAGCATGTTCAGCTCAATGGTGTCACGACGGAAACCTTGCAGACCGTTCTTCTTTACCTCAGCGTCGTTTGCCCAGATATACGCATAGAGTGCATCTTTGTCGTTCGGATCCAGATTCAGCTTCTTGTCCTTGAGGGCTTTTTTCTTAGCTGCATCGATGATCTTAATAGCTTTGGACTCAGTCAGACCTGCCTCCAACTGCTTGTCGGTCAGACTTCCTTCCTTCATCAACTCTTTCTTCGGAGCTGTCTTAAGGAATAACAGCAGTGAATCCAGATTAGCGGTGAACGCACCTTTCTGGTGATGGTACTCTACCTCCGCAGTACGGAGGTCAACGAGGTTCTTGATAACTGCTACCTCGCGCTGCGCGCGCGTGTCTTCAAACTTGATAGGGGTTGTGACGCTCTGTACGCAGAAAACAGCCATGATGACTGCTGCGATTGTCAGCGCACAAATTACAATTAATCTTGTTGCTTTCATTATAGGTTAAATTTTAATAAATTTCAATAAATATCAAAAAAATTCAAAAATCGCTGTCCTACGGACGATTTTCTTAACTAATCGTATGATTATTTTTTGAAAATCGCTGCAAAGGTACAAAAAAATTTTGATATGTGCAAAAAAAATCGTAACTTTGCAGCGTTTTTTTGAAAACTCTATATGGAAGATAGCAACAAAGTCCTATATTCGATATTAAATGAGCGTTTGGAGCTCATGCGCCAACTGGATAAAGAAGGCGATTCGGAACGTCGTCGTCACATAGCCAAAGAGACGCAAACTCTTCATGCGCCCATGGCGCACCGACTCGGTTTGTATCAGATCAAAACCGAGATGGAAGATCTGGCGCTGAAGTTTCTCGATTATGACACCTACAAGTATATCGCGCACGCGTTGAACGCCAAGAAAGCCGAACGTGAGGCGTATATCGCTTCGTTCATCGCGCCGCTTGAAGAAAAACTGAAAAAAGAAGGTTTTGTCTTTACCATCAAAGGGCGTCCGAAATCGATTCACTCGATTTACCACAAGATGCAAGCTCAGCATTGCGACGTGGATAAGATTTACGACCTCTTTGCTATTCGTATCATTTTGGACTCTGCGCCGGAGAAGGAGAAATCCGACTGCTGGCAGGTTTATTCGCTCATCACTGATATCTTCACGCCGAACCCCAAACGTCTGCGAGATTGGTTGTCCGTCCCCAAGGAGAACGGATACGAGTCGCTGCATACCACGGTCTTGGGACCCGAGAACCGATGGGTAGAAGTGCAGATCCGTACCAAACGTATGGACGAAATAGCGGAGCAGGGTGTAGCAGCCCATTGGGCATACAAAGGTGTCAAAGGGGAGATCGTTCATAAGGGAAGCGGAGACGTGTATGTCTTTACCCCGACGGGTGATTTGAAACGTTTGCCCGAAGGAGCTACCGTGCTCGATTTTGCCTATTCGATCCACAGCGATGTGGGTGCCCATTGTGTAGGTGGTACGATCAGAAACCAGAATGTCTCTATCCGTCAGAAACTGGAGAACGGCGATCAGGTATCTATCCTCACTTCACCGAACCAACACCCCAATGCGGATTGGTTGAATTTCGTGGCGTCCTCCAAGGCGAAGAATAAGATTCGTCAGGCACTCAAGGAGATCGAATACAAACAGGCGTCAGAGGGAAAGGAGATCATCGACCGTAAGTTCAAGAACTGGAAGATCAGCTATACCGAAGGAGACATCACCAAGATGGCAATCCGTCTGGGCTACAAAGCCGTGTCGGATATGTATCAGTCGGTAGCTACCGGCAAAGAAGATGTTCAGCGGCTTCGCGATGTGCTGCTCGAACCGGAGGAGACTCCTGTACAGCGCGAACATACCGAATATGTTGATAAATCCGAACTGAAGGGTTTGGCTATTGAGGTGGATATCAATGTGAAGAATATTGATTATAACCTCTCTAAGTGTTGCAATCCCGAGCCCGGTGATCCGATCTTCGCTTTTGTCTCCGTGACCAAAGGTATTCGTATTCACCGCATCGATTGCCCGAATGCGAATGATATCCGAAACAGGTATCCGTACCGCGTCTTACCGGCTCGCTGGGCGAAGAAATCGTAATTCGTAATTTTTAATTTGTAATTTTTAATTTCCATTGAGCGATTATCCAAGTCAGATATTAGAGCAGGCGGTCAACCAGATGGCATCGCTGCCCGGAGTAGGGCGGCGTACTGCTTTGCGATTAGTGCTCCATCTCTTGCGGCAAACCGATGCGGAGGTGGAAGCGTTTTCCGGCGCTTTCACGCGTCTCAAGAAAGAGGTCATTTATTGCCGTGAGTGCCATAATATATCCGACACAGAGATCTGTCCTATCTGCTCATCTCCGCGTCGCGATCATTCGACTATCTGTGTGGTAGAGAACGTCCAAGATGTTATGTCCATTGAGAATACAGGGCAATACACCGGTGTCTATCATGTGCTCGGAGGAGTGATCTCCCCGATGGAGGGAGTCGGACCCAAAGATATAGAGATTGACAGTCTCATTGAACGGATTACCAAAGGCGGTGTGGATGAGATCATACTTGCCCTGCCTACCACCATGGAAGGCGACACCACCAACTTCTATATCTATCGAAGGATACAGAATACTGACCGCTGCGCTGACAGAATACAGCATGGAGAACTCAAGATCTCGCAGATAGCACGAGGGGTAGCAGTCGGCAATCAAATCGAATATACGGACGAGATCACCCTTGGTCGCTCTATCGTGAACCGAATAGCCTTCAAAGGCTGACTCTGAAATCTGAAATCTGAAATCTGAAATCTGAATACTGAAAATTCGCTTTGCGAATAATCGTTCGAGCGAAGCGAGATAAGAAATCTGAATACTGAACACTGACAACTAATATGGAAGAAGTAGTAAGAAAACTGAATTGGATTTATTACGGGCAGATGGTCTTGACGATGATCGTGCTCACGGTGATGTATTATGCGTTTATGCACGGTTTATACGAACCGCTGGACACCCTTTCGACCTTGGGTGTGACGGTACAGTATATGATTATCTTTGACGCCTTGATCACTATTCCTTTGGGCTTGTATCTGGTGAAACTGTTCAAGCCGCAGACGGATAAGCAGTACTTCAAGTGTGCGGCTACTCGTATTCTATTGGTTAGCAATACGATGCCTTTGGGTGTCATTGCTTTCTATTGGATGAACGGTTATCGCTCGATGCTTTGGGTAGCAGCTATCTCCGCTGTAGCTTGGTATTTCTCCAAACCAACGATCGGCAAGATGGACAAGGAGATGACGCCCGAAGATCCGAACATGCCTACCTATTAATTATTAATTATCAATTATCAATTATCATGATAATAGCTTGTGATTTTGACGGTACGATTGTTACGCATGAGTATCCGAAAATAGGCAAACCGATTCCGTTTGCCATACAGACATTGAAAAAACTGCAGGAAGAGGATCACCACCAGATCATCCTTTGGACGGTGCGCGAAGGTGCATTGCTGCAAGAGGCGATTGATTACTGCAAGTCGAGAGGCTTGGAGTTTTATGCCGTTAATTCCAATTATCCGGAGGAAGAACCGGAGCACGGTACGGCACGCAAACTGGTGGCGGACTTGTGGATCGATGATCGTAACCTCGGAGGATTACCGGAATGGGGTGTGATCTATAATATGATCCATACGGGGCATTGCTATGAGCCTGCTCCGCAGGGTAATATGGAAGACCTTCGTCCCAAGAAAAAAGGCTTCTTGGAAAAACTCTTCGGCTAAAATGGGAAAATGCGAAAATGCAAAAATAATTAAATTGCGTAAGTTGGAACCCTCAGACCTGCCGTTTCTCTATCAATGGGAGAACGACGCCTCGGTGTGGGCGGACGGCTCGAATCATAATCCGCTCTCTCAGCAGGATTTGCGGGACTATATCGAATCGACCACCGGCGACATCTACAAGGACGGTCAACTGCGTTTGATCATTGAGGATCTTTCAACTTTAAACTTTCAACCTTCAACTTTAGGATGTATTGATCTTTTTGATTTTGATCCGCGTAACCGACGTGCAGCGATAGGGATGTATATTGCGCCCCAATATCGCGGACAAGGAATAGGACGTGAAGCGGTGCGTTTATTGGAGGAATACGCATTCGGTTTTCTGCATATGCGTATTATTTATGCCATCATTTCTACGTCTAATACCGCGTGCTCGGAACTTTACCGACAGGCGGGATATACTCCATCTTCGGTGCTGCCTTCTTGGACGCTCGAAGCAGATGCCGTGCTGTGGTTCAAACAGGCTTCATGATGCAAAATCCCTATTGGGGAATTGCGCATGTACCTGAAAAAGCAGTACTTTCGTACTTTTATATATTTGAAAAATGAAGAAAATTATTATAGTATTAGCGCTGTTTTGCACCGTGCCTTTATGGGCACAGGAGGATTTTGATGCCCATTTGGTGGGTCATGTGTTGGACGAGAGGACAGGGGAACATTTGCCCTTTGTCAACGTTCAGGTAAAAGGAACGGATATTGGTACTGTGACCGATGAGTCGGGGCATTATTTTTTGAAGAATCTGCCTCTTGGTAAGCAGACTATTGTTTTCTCCTATGTGGGGTATGAGACGGCGGAACTGCCTGTCCGTATTGAGGAGAATAAGACCGTCGAACTGAAAGCCGCTATCCGTGAGGTCTCACAGCAGCTCAACGGTGTCGTCGTGACCGCTAACCGATATGCTACGAAGCGTCAGGAGGCGGCTACTATCGTGAATGTCCTTTCGCCGAAGCTCTTTGAGACGACGGCTGTAGCCTGTGTGGCGGATGTGCTGAATTTTCAACCGGGTTTGCGGGTAGAGAACACATGCTCCAACTGCGGTAAGACCGAGCTTCGTATCAACGGTCTCCAAGGGCAATATACCCAGATCCTCATGGATAGCCGTCCGGTCTTCTCCAGTATGGCTTCCGTCTATGGTTTGGAGCAGGTTCCTGCGGCTATGATTGACCGTATTGAGGTGATCCGAGGAGGCGGTTCGGCTATGTATGGAGCCAATGCTGTCGCCGGAGTAGTGAATATCATCACCAAGGAACCCGTCCGTAATTTCTTCAACATCTCTAATACCAGCATGGTCAACGAACATGCCGGATACGATACCCATACCGATCTCAACGCCTCGGTGATGAGTGAGAATCGCAAGATAGGTGCGTACGTCTTTGCGTCTCATCGTTCGCGTAGTGCTTATGACCGTGATCGTGATGGTTTCAGCGAGGTGCCTAAGATGCGTTCTACTACGGCAGGAGCTCGTGCGTTCTTCAAGACGAGCGCTTATAGCAAACTCACGCTCGAGTACCACCATACAACCGATTTCAGACGAGGGGGCAACCGATTGGATTTCGAGCCGCATCAGGCTGATATAGCCGAACAGTTGCGTCATAATATCGATGGCGGTCAATTGGCTTTTGATTTTTTTTCGGTGGATAATAAACATTTCGTCTCGGCTTATTCAGCCATGCAGCATATCGGTCGTGAGAGTTATTTTGGAGCGGGTAGGGACACGGCAGCTTATGGCCGTAGTACCGATCTCACTTCGATCACCGGTCTGCAATATCGTTTCTCTTATCCTTGCGGAAAGGCGAAGGGCGATCTTACGGTCGGGGCGGAATATACGTACAATAGCTTGCATGACCGTATGGTCGGTTATAACCGGAATATCTCCCAAGATGTGCATGTAGCGGGAGTCTATGCCCAAAATGAGTTTAAACAAGAGCAATGGTCGGTCTTGATCGGTGCGCGTCTGGAGAAGCATAATCTGCTCAAACGCTTAGTGTGTACCCCTCGTGCTACTGTCCGGTATACGCCTTTGGAGGGCTTGGTGTTCCGTGCTGGATATAGCAGCGGATACCGAGCTCCGCAGACCTATGATGAGGATCTGCATGTGGCAGCGGTAGGAGGCAATGTGTCTCTCATCAGTTTGGATCCGAACCTCAAGCCTGAGTACTCTCATAGTGCTACCCTTAGTGCGGACTTCTATCAGCGTTTCGGCAAATGGGAAGTGAACCTCACCGCGGAGGGTTTCTATACCTATCTCCAAGATGTCTTCTTTTTGAGGGAGGATGGCAATGATGCCGCTGGAAATGTCCTCTTCACCCGTACGAATGCCAAAGCTGCTTTTGTCGGTGGTCTGAACCTCGAAGGCAAACTATCCTATCAACTCTCTTCTTTCAACTTTCAACTCTCTGCCGGTTATACGTTCCAACAGAGCCGTTACACCGAAGCGCAGGCATGGAGTCAGGTCGTAGAACCGGAGAAAAGGATGATGCATGCTCCCGATCACTATGGCTATGTCTTGTTGGACATTCAGCCCGTGAAGGACTTTACCATCTCCATCAACGGCAAAGCTACCGGTTCGATGCTGGTACCGCATTTGAAGGGATATATCGATCAGGACAGGCTTGAGAAGACGCCTACTTTCTGGGATATGGGTATCCGTTTGGCGTATGATGTGCATCTCTATAAGCACTACTGCCTGCAGATCAGTTGTGGCGTGAAGAATGTCCTTGATCAATTCCAGAAAGATATCGACCAAGGCGAGTTACGGGATGCCAGCTACATCTATGGTCCGACTATACCGCGTACATATTTCGCAGGGCTTAGCTTGAAACTGTGATAGATGCCTTCATGCAACGATCCCATAAACAAAAAAATCGCCCCATTGGAGCGATTTTTTTGATGGATGATGATACGTTTTACATCATGCCTCCCATACCTCCTGCGGGCATAGCGGGAGCCGGATGCTCTTCCGGATGATCAACGATCACGCACTCGGTGGTCAGGAACATACCTGCTACGGAAGCGGCGTTCTCCAGAGCTACACGGGTTACCTTAGCCGGATCGATGACACCTGCCTCAAAGAGGTTCTCGTAAGCGTCCTTGCGGGCATTGTAACCGAAATCAGCCTTGCCGGCACGCACCTTATCGACTACTACGGCACCTTCCTTACCGGCGTTGTTGACGATCTGACGAAGCGGCTCTTCGATAGCACGACGTACGATCTCGATACCGGTCTGCTCGTCCTCGTTCTCGCCTTTGAGGCTTTCGAGAGCTTTCTGCGCACGGATGTACATCACACCGCCGCCTGGTACAACACCCTCTTCGATAGCTGCACGTGTAGCGCTCAACGCATCGTCCACACGGTCTTTCTTCTCTTTCATCTCTACCTCCGAAGCGGCACCCACATTGAGTTGTGCTACACCGCCTGCGAGTTTAGCCAGACGTTCTTGCAGTTTCTCTTTGTCGTACGTGCTCTTGGTAGCTACGATCTGCGCTTTGATCTGCGCTACGCGGTTAGAGATAGCCTCTTTGTTACCGGCACCGTTGACGATAGTGGTGTTGTCTTTGGTGACGGTGATGGTCTCAGCTGTACCGAGCATCTCGATGGTCGCTTGCTCCAGCTTGATACCTTTCTCCTCGCTGATGACCGTACCGCCGGTGAGGATAGCGATGTCTTCGAGCATCTCTTTGCGACGATCACCAAAGCCCGGAGCCTTGACAGCACAGATCTTGAGCTGTGCACGCAGACGGTTGACTACCAATGCAGTCAGTGCCTCGCTATCGACATCCTCGGCGATGATCAGCAGCGGACGACCGCTCTGGACTGCCGGTTCCAGAACCGGAAGAAGCTCTTTGAGGTTCGAGATCTTCTTGTCGTAGATCAGGATATACGGTTTGTCCATCTCTACCTGCATCGTCTCGGTGTTGGTTACGAAATACGGACTGATGTATCCGCGGTCAAACTGCATACCTTGTACCACGTCAATAGTGGTTTCCATACCTTTGGCTTCGCCGATGGTGATCACGCCGTCTTTCGACACCTTACGCATCGCGTCAGCAATCAGTTTTCCGATCTCGGCATCGTTGTTAGCCGAAACGGTAGCTACCTGCTCGATCTTGTCGAAGTCATTGCCAACGACTACGGCGTTCTTCTTGATCTCCTCTACTACGGCAGTAACGGCTTTGTCAATACCGCGTTTGAGGTCAAGCGGGTTAGCGCCTGCGGTCACGTTCTTCAGACCCACACCTACGATGGCTTGTGCGAGTACCGTTGCTGTGGTGGTACCATCACCTGCCTGATCGCCGGTCTTGGAAGCTACCTCTTTCACGAGCTGTGCACCGAGGTTCTCAGCTGCGTCTGCCAACTCAATCTCTTTGGCTACCGTCACACCGTCTTTGGTGATGTGCGGAGCTCCGTATTTCTTGTCGATGATGACGTTACGTCCTTTCGGACCAAGTGTCACTTTCACTGCGTCAGCCAATTGGTCAACGCCACGTTTCAAAGCCTCACGGGCTTCTACGTTATAGGTAATATCTTTTGCCATAACAATTATTTTTTACGTTATTACGTAATTACGTCATTACGAATTTATTTAACAATTGCCAGAACGTCTGATTGACGCATAATGAGGTATTTCTCGCCGTCGAGTTCGAGTTCCGTACCGGCATATTTGCCGTAGAGAACGCGGTCTCCGACTTTGAGGACCATTGCCTCATCTTTGGTTCCTTCGCCTACTGCGAGTACTTCGCCGCGAACGGGTTTCTCCTTGGCACTATCAGGAATGATGATTCCTCCAACTGTTTTTTCTTCTGCAGCCTCCGGCTTGATCAGCACACGGTCTGCTAATGGTTGAATTTTGCTCATAATATATATGTTTTAAATTATTAACTTTCAATTTTCACCTTTCACCTTTCAACTTTCATGCCAAACGCATAAAATCTGCCAAAATGTCAGTTTACATGAACCGTTTGGCATCCGGACTGTATTCGTAGCCTGCAGAATGCAGTTTTTGGCAGAGTTCATCGATGTCGATAGCCAGATCTTCACACAGATCTTCGAGTGTCTGATATTCGTCACGCAGCTTCATGTTGACGAAACTGAGTAGCATTTCAGGGTTGTTTGGGATGTTCATAACGGTCTTTTTTTAAAAATTGCTGCAAAGGTACACTTTTTTTTGCACATATCAAAATTTTTTAGTACCTTTGCACGGAATTATGAACGAGAAGCAAAATATTGGCAGTTTATTTGACCGAATAGCGAAGACCTACGATGGTCTCAATCATGGTCTGTCGTTGAATATAGATCGTCTATGGCGGCGTAAGACAGTATCGATGATGCAGGCTCATGAGCACGTGTTGGATGTAGCTATCGGAACGGCGGATCTGACGATCGAGATGCTTCGTCGCGGGAAAGCACAACGGGTGACGGGACTCGATCTCTCGCGTGAGATGATGGCGATAGGAGAGGCGAAAGTGGAGCGGATGAAGGCAAAAGAGCAGGTCTCTTTTATATATGGAAACGCGCAGGAGATGCCTTTTGAGAAGGAGTCTTTTGATGCCGTGACCTGCGCTTTCGGTTGCCGGAATTTCAGCGATTTAGATGCCGGACTAAAGGAGATGTTCCGGGTCTTGAAACGCGGCGGAGAACTGATCATCTTGGAGTTCAGTTATCCCAAGAATCCGCTTATTCGGCGGTCTTATGACCTGTATTTCAGCCATATACTGCCTTTTGTAGGAAGAATAGTGAGCAAGGACAAGACCGCTTACAGCTATCTGAACAAGAGTGTCAAAGGTTTTTGCTGGGGAGAGGAGTTTGCTCGTCATCTAAGCGAAGCCGGATTTAGTGATCCGCACTTCACCTCTCTCACTTTCGGCATCGCCACGATCTACAAAGCGGTTAAGTAATTTCGACTAACGACCAACGACTAACGACCAACGACTAACGACTAACGACTAAATATGGTTAAACACATTATTTTATGGAAGCTGCGTTCGGATCTGAGCGCAGAGGAGAAGCAGGCGAAAGCTTTAGCGATTAAGCAAGGTTTGGAAGGTCTGCAAGGCAAAGTACCCGGTTTGGTGGATATCCACGTTCAGATAGACGGACGTTTGGATAGCAGCAATGCGGATATCATGTTGGATTCTACGCTGGAGTCGGAGGCAGCCCTCAAGGGGTACGCCGTTCATCCGGCGCATGTATCGGTGGCAGATGGAGTAGTGCGCCCCAATACGGAGCTGCGTACCTGTCTGGATTTTGAATTTTGATCGTTTATGAAATCTAAAATACGTTTAGTTCTTTTGCTGTTGAGTGTGTCAACAGCTGTTTTGGCAGGCCCTCAGAAACGCTCAGTGGTCAGAGACACCGTTTGTAATGTACCGCTGAGGGAGATGTTACGCGTAGCCGATCGCTTCTGCTATCAGTTTCAGTCATGCCCCGATAGTCTCTTCTCGTGGGCGTATGTCGATTTAGGTAGTCAGAAAGAAGAGATAGAGGTCAAAAAGGAGAAAGACAGCCCCAATGCTATCCAGCTTCGATACAAAGATCGCGTCTATGATCCGGTGAACAAAACCGGTGATGTCGCCATCGATATCTATGTCTTGGGTGTTCGCTGGTGGAAAGACCAGCACCTCGGTACCAAATATGTCCTCATGCGTCCGGCAAAATCGAAGTTTCCTCTGACCGCCCAGATGACCGCTACCTATAGCGGCTCGATCTTGGACGGAGGACGGTTTATCCTGCGTCTGGAACCGGAGTCGCCTACGCGCACGCGCGTTCATTATGAGTTTAATATCACCTTCGGAAAAGTGCTATCCACTTTTATCTCCGACAAGATCTGGTATAACGCGATCGAATGGAGACTCGCTACGATCTTGGATAATATCGTAGAATACGCAGAGAAAGGGGAGGTTGTCTCCCGTCCGCGCGGACCGCAAAAGAAGTGATTATCTTCTTCTGGGCTTGATGTTGTGATAGTTATTGATGAGTCGGCAGTACTCGCAGTTCCGCCAATGATAAGTGACTGTGATGCCTACTTGAAACCAGCCGTCATTCCAGTGAATAGTCTTCTTGCCGTATCGGTTGACGTAGGTTAATCCGCTGCCGCCTAACTCGACACCGTCGCTGTTCTGCGACTTCGCCATGGGCCAACCGTCGAGGTTCACATAATGAGCATCTACCAAACCTTCGTTCACCATGATCTCGGCACTCATCGACCAGGACTCGGTCAGCCTCCAGCTGTATCCGAGTCCTAATTGTACCATCGGCAGGATACCGTACGTCTTGCCCTCAATGAGGTGTTTCTCCTTGCCGCTCGGTACACTCTTGTAATAGTAGAACTCGTATTTATTGATGATGCTTGCAGCCAAACCAAATCCGCCGTACAAATACAGACCCGCGTTCGAGAGCGGATAGTATTGTACGCCTACTGCAGGCTGGATGATGATGGCTTGGAATTTACGATAGTCGTCACGAGGATCAGACAGGCTCTTGAATTTCAATTCGTTGTTTCCGCGTATCGTACCTGCCATGAGGGCGAAACGGATATTACAATGATTGCCCGCAGGTAGATTATAGAAGAAATTCAATCCTCCACCGAGACTGAGGTTCTTGAGGTTGAAACCGCCGTTGAACGCTACACCCTCATTATCTACATCACCGAAATAATACATCGCGCTGGCTGTAACACCCACACCGTGCGAAACGAAGTAGTTCTTGGTGGTGTATAGACCGGTTTGGTGACTCGCTTTCTTGGTCCATACAACGCGTCCTCTGCCTCCCACAGCCTCTGCGGTAGGGCAGAGGAGAAGCAATCCGCCAACTAAAAATCCTGCAATATAAGAACGAATATTCATGGTACAGATACATATATCCTTTCGGACTGCAAAATTAATAATAATTTTTGACATGTGCAAATAATTTGGCTTTTTTTTACAAAAAAAATAAAAAAGCCTGCGTTTTGCAAACTTTTTTAATAAATTTCAAATCTCAAATGTCAAGATTTTCGCTTGACGAAAATAATCGTTCGAGGCTTAGCCGAGATAAGAAATCTCAAATCTCCAATGTCCAATGTCCAATGTCAAATAAAAAACGACCCACAAAGGTCGTTTTTTCGTAGTGCTACCCGGACTCGAAAATTGCACTTGTGCAATAATCGTTCGAACGAATGTGAGATAAGAACCCCCGGATTCGAGCCGTTGGAAGCACAAAAAAGCCTGCGAACTGCAGGCTTTTTTAGTAGTGCTACCCGGACTCGAAAATTGCACTTGTGCAATAATCGTGCCCCTAAAAGGGGCTAAGACCCCCCGGATTAGAGCCGCGTAGCACAAAAAAAGAGCCTTTTGAGCTCTTTTTTTTAGTAGTGCTACCCGGACTCGAACCGGGGTTTACGGCGTGAGAGGCCGTTGTCCTAGGCCACTAGACGATAGCACCCAGAGCGGTTTCCCGTAAAACGCTTCTCGAACGAAAGCGGGTGCAAAGGTACTGCTTTTTTTTGACATGACCAAATTTTTTGGCAAGAAAATTCAAAAAAAATGCATTTTTGTATCATTTTCATGTTTTTTGACCGATTTTCCCCTTTCACCTTTCCCCTTTCCGGTAGCTGAGCGGACTGACGCCGGTGAGGCGTTTGAAATACTTACAGAGGAAGGAGGTGTTCGGAATAATGTACAATGTAATGTACAATGTACAAAGTACAATGTACAATTTACAAAGGGCTCACGGAGTTTGGTACGGACTAAAAGAATACGTACGGACTTATCAGTTTGTACAAAACCCTATAGGACGCCTTGTACATTGTGAATTGTGATTTGTGAATTGAAAAGTGATTTGTGATTTGTGAATTGAAAAAAGGAAAAATCGCTCTTTTCGGGCGATTTTTCTCTTTTTTCTTGCACATGTGCAAAAAAAGTCGTACCTTTGCAGCGAAAATGCGAAAATGAGTAAATGCGAAAATGACTAAATGCGAAAATGACTAAATGAGAAAATGGACTAACGACCAACGACTAACTACTAACTACTAAATAACATGTTCAAAATTACCCCCCCCATATGGCAAAATGTTGTAAATAGCAACATCGCCGAGTACATTAAGGAAATCAATCAGTTGTATCTTACTCATAATGCTACCGAGCATTCTTATCGTTCGGCATTATTGCAATTAGTTAAGAAAAGCACATCTCTGCAACTCATCAACGAACCTAAACGTATCGAGTGCGGCGCACCCGATTTGACTATTTCCAAAAATGATATTCCGGTAGCCTATATTGAAACAAAGCCGATAGGAGACGGTGATCTGGATGGAAGAAAGAAAAACAAAGAGCAATTCGACCGCTATAAGACGTCTTTAGACACGATTGTCTTCACTGATTACCTCGATTTTTACTTATATAAAGAGGGAGCTTTGATCCTAAAGCTTGAGTTAGCTACTTTCGATAACAAAGGCAGAATAGTCCTTAACGAGGATGCCGTCGGTAAGTTCGAATCGCTCATGGAGCATATCCGTTTTGCGGCTCCTCAGACAATCTCTTCTCCCGGCAAATTAGCCAAATGGATGGCTGCTAAAGCCAAACTCATTGCGGACGCTATCTTAAAAGTGTTAGCAAACGATACTTTCCAAACAGGTAGTTTCTGGAATAAGTTGCGCGCCTTCAAAGAGGTACTGAATAATGACCTCAACGAGAAAACTTTTGCTGATCTCTATGCGCAAACTATCGCCTATGGTCTTTTCGCTGCTCGCCTGCATGACGATACGCCGGAAAACTTTACGCGCCAAGAAGCTGCAAATCTTATTCCTAGATCCAATCCCTTCTTACGTCAGATTTTCCAGCAATTAGCAGGCTATGACATCAACGATTCTATTGCATGGATTGTGGATGATCTGGTCAACATCTTCGCCGTGACGGATGTTAAGAAACTCCGCAAGAAATTTGGTAAAGAAATGGAGAAACGCGATCCGATGATCCATTTCTATGAGGACTTTTTGAGCGAGTATGACCCTGCTTCCAAGAAGAAGTTTGGCGTCTATTACACCCCTCAGCCGGTCGTGGAGTTTATTGTGCGTGCCGTAGATGATATTCTCAAAAAGGAATTTAACTTGCCGGACGGCTTAGCCGATAAAAGCAAAGTGGAGGTGCCTATTAAGCGGATGGAGGAAGGCAAGGATGTTGAGACTATAACCATGGAGTCTCGTCACAGAGTGCAAATTCTCGATCCTGCAACGGGTACAGGTACATTCCTTGCAGAAGTAGTACGTCGTATTAAGGAACAACAACAGTCGGGTATATGGCCTAAATACGTGGACGAGCACCTTCTTCCGCGTATTCACGGTTTTGAACTCATGATGGCGCCATATACTATTGCGCACCTCAAACTCGATATGTTAATAAATTGGTGGGGTGACCAGAAATTAGAAAAAGACCACGATGACCGCGTGCAGATATATCTGACCAACTCCCTTTCGCAAATAGCTCTTGCTAATAAATACCTGTTAGCAGAAATGATTGCCAGGGAGGCCAATGAGGCTAACGATATAAAGCATAATTCTCCAGTAATGGTAATGATAGGAAATCCGCCGTATTCCGTTAGTAGTAGTAATAAGGGGAAAAACTTCACATGGATAGAATCATTACTAAAGGATTATAAAAAAGACCTCAATGAGAAAAAGATAAATTTGGATGATGATTATATTAAGTTTATTCGTCTCGGACAATATTATATAGAGCGTACAGGAGAAGGAATACTGGCTTATATCACTAATAATTCTTTCATTGATGGCGTTACTCATCGACAAATGAGACGCGAATTATTACGTTGTTTTGATGACATTTATATATTGGATTTACACGGAAACACGCGTAAGAATGAAACTGCACCGGATGGAAGTAAAGACGAAAACGTTTTCTCTATTATGCAAGGGGTTAGTATTAATATCTTCATAAAGAAGAAAGACAACATTGATAGACCGGCGATAGTACATCATTATGACTTATATGGCTCTCGTAAAGAGAAATATGCTTTTTTAACTGACAATTCTTTGTCTTCTGTCAAATGGCAAATCGTGCAAACTTTAGAACCTAATCTGTTCTTTGTGCCCAAGGATTATAGTGCCGAAGGGGAATATCGGAAAGGGTTTAAAGTGGATGAGCTGATGCCTTTATATTCAAATGGTAGTATTAGTGGGAATGACGAACTATGCATTTCTTTTAGTATGGATGAAGCACGAAAAAAAATAGATGACTTTTTAAATTTTCCAGAAGAGATATGGAGAATTAAAAATGGGAAACTAAAAGATGCCAGAGATTGGACTTATAATACCGCTAAAAATGACGCATTAAAAAATACTATAAAGTATACAAATATTACATATAGGCCTTTAGATAACAGAGTAACTCCCTATACAGGAACCTCGCGTGGACTACACGAAAGTCCTCAGTATAAAGTATTAAGGCATATGATAAATGGGAATAATATATGTCTAATAGCATCTCGTCAATTTGGAGGTCATAAACATTTTATTATATTCTCTTCTGAGAATATTGTAGAGAAATCGTCACAACCCTTTGCTCCATATAACGTTTTCCCTCTCTACCTTTACCCGTCCGAAAGCGAGTTAGGTTTTGAGACGGAACGAAAGCCTAACCTCGATGATACTATCTGGCATACGATAGAAAATTGGGTAAAATACGGGCAGGCATATAAGCCGCAAACACAGACAGAGAAAAGCGGTTTACTTGATTTTAACAATGAGCAAACAGATCCTCATTTCCTCACCCCTGAAGACATCTTCGATTATATCTACGGCGTGCTTCATTCTCCGCTCTACCGCGAGAAATATAAGGAGTTCCTCAAGGTCGATTTCCCGCGTATTCCGTATCCAAAGAATGCAGACGAGTTTGAGCACTATAAGGAGTGCGGTCACAAACTTCGTGAATTACACCTGATGCATAATGTACCGAAATCAAAAGTTTTTTTTGAGGGTAATGGAGATTTTGAGGTAAACAAGGTTCATTGGGAAAATGAGCGCGTGTATATCAACGATACGCAATACTTCTCTAATGTGCCTACAGAAGCATGGAATATGTATATCGGCGGTTATCAGCCTGCACAAAAATGGCTAAAAGACCGCAAGGATCGTGTCCTCACTTATGATGATATCACGCACTATGAGCAAATCATCCAAGTGCTGATGGAGACTGCTCGCATCATGAAATCCATCGATGATCCTACCGCGCAATTAGAGGAGTACAAGAGAAAAGTCCACGATCTCGAAAAACAGCTCGCCGCCCAACAACACAACGACATTCACTACCACATCGACCACGTTGATACCCTCAACCTCGGTGACAATGTCGAAAATAAATTTTCATAAAAACGCACAAACTATTGCATAGTTCAAAAAAAAGCAGTACCTTTGCAGCGATTTTTACTATATGAAAGAATACGAAGCACATGTAGAGAGCAACGGAGCTGGCTGGTACAGCGTGTATTGCAATGAGCAGTTCCCCTTTGGATTCTTCGGAGAGGGAGCTACGGTCGAGGAGGCAGAACGCGACTTCTTGGCTACCTTTAAAGCCTTTAGAGACGAGCACAAAGCACGTACAGGAGAGGATGTACAAGCATCCTTCACCTTCGTGAAAGATATGTCTGCTATTCTACAAGAATGCAAAGAATATATTTCTTTTGCTTATCTATCTAATTTGACGGGTATTAGCAAAGCTATGCTTTCCCAGTACGCTTGTGGTACAAGACGACCTAAAGCGGCACAACGCGATAAGATAGTAGGCGGCATTCATAAAATAGGGCAAACATGCATGCAAATTAGTGTGCCGTAAAAATTTCGTCTTGGACTCCGGACGGTAAATGGAGAAAATAGTAAATTCATAAGGCATATTCCTTTAAAAGCAAGTCGGCAAAACTTTCTGGAACTAAAAGAAATATGTCCCCAGTACCTTGTATGGGTACACGGGGCATAGTTCCAAGTTTGCCGACTTTGCTTTTTGCCCCGTGTACTCATGCATTTTTTATGCTTTTTTTTAAATTCTAACATATAAAACAATGAGTAAAGAAGAAATGCAGCAACAAATCCTTGATGCAATTACATCAGGAAAAATGCAAGTTACTAACATCAATTTCGGGGATCACGTCGAGCATCAACACAAGATTGAAAAAGTGGAAGCCGGTGGAGTAGGTTTCCAGATATTCGAAGCCGCCAAGATGCATCTGCAAAGACCCAAAGAGAACGACTATAACGCCGTTCGGGAGTATATCGAGGCACGCAAAAAAGAAGATCCTGTCTTTAAGGAGTACTGCCGAACCCACCACCGAAAACAACTCTGTATCCGCCTTACCGATGAGTTCGGATGGACTGTAGATGACCACCATTTAGGAGTGAACATCGGCAGAAACAAGTAACAAACGACCTTTCGGGGTCGTTTTTTTTATGCCTTTTTAGCGCCATTTCCTTGCAATTTGCATTAAGTCACAACAAGTCACAAACAAGTCACACCTGTGACTCCGTTTCTCCCTTAAAACACCTACCTTTGCACCGGATTTCGGTTGTGGCAACGTTGCCGCACGTAAAGATCCGATGTATATGAAACAAACGATTGTGCCGCCTAATAAGTCCGTGCGGCAAACACATCTTTCGCGCCTTTATTTTCTATCCAAAGGCTGCAAACAAGCGCCCCTCGAATCAGCAGGCGGCAAAGTCCTCTGGGCTAACGGGAACGAGGGCTATTTCATGAGCGCGTATGGCGTTAAACAGATTCCAACGTTTGGTCCCGCTAAGCGCAAAAAAGGCAGCAAAGCCAACAACGGCAAAAGAGGGCTTACACACCCCCAAATGCGCCATTTCAACAACCAATATGCGCACCGTCTCATGTTCGCGACTTTTGCCGACGAACCCTGTCCGATCTTCTTCGATTCCAAAGGAAACCCCTACAAGGGTATCGTTCATCACGTCATCGAGAACCCCTACGACCTCCGTATGGTCAATCTCATGGGCTGGTTAACCTACAAGCAGCATCATATCGCCGACAAACGGCGCAGTGCCCTTGAATCCGTCCTGCCGGATATGTACTGCGCCGACACCGCCTATCTCAAGGAGCTCGAAGACCCTCGTCTAACTACCGACGAGGAATTTCAAACGGCACTCGATAAGCTCAGCCGATTCCGAAAAGTAGATCCCGCCGACCTCATGGAGCGCGAAATCACCCATCATTGTGAGGTGTGAGGACAAGTCAAAAATTATCAAAAATTAAGAAAAATTTTTATTTTCAGTCCAAAACATCCCAAAACACCCCCAAAAAAATATCAAAAAGAAAAATATTTTTTGGAACATTTTTGGACATTTTGGACAAATAGAAAAAAATTAGTTCAATTAGTTCAATTCGCCGTTATTAATTAAAAACGGCTAATTATGCGAATTAAACGAATTTGTTTTTTAGGTTTTTGTCTAAAATCAACCACTTAAAAATTATGGAAACCAAGTATTTGAAAGAACTGCGCGAGTTGCGCAATCAAGAAAAAGCCATTAAGGCACGTATCGACGAAATAAGCGAAGAGGCAACGAAAGAAGCACTCGAATTAGCACCCGAAGGAGGGGAGTTTGAAGTGGAAGGTGTAGGTACGTTCCAACTCCAACTGACCGAGGTGATCGACTTCTCCGACTATCATCGCTACAAAGGCGAAGACGCCGTTCGTTGGCGTGAGAAGAAAGCCGCACAAGACCAAGCCAAGAAATACTCAGCGGCTCTGACCAAGGAGATGAAAGGTATCGTGGACGCTTTCGTAGCCCAGCACCCTAATTGGGAACCGGACGAGATCAAAGCAACGGTGAAGTGCATAGGGTAGAGCGTAGCGAGCCCTTGGGATTTGGTCTGCGGCGGATAGCAGCCCCTCGGAGACCGCGCGTCCCCAACGCGCCCTTCCGTCCGTGCCCCCTGCACGGAAACCACTGTCTCTACGGGGCTCTATCCTCGCCGACCAAGGCGGCATAGCCGCAGGGCTCGAATGTAAACAAAAAAGTCAAAAAGAGAAAGAAGCAAAGAGAAAAGCTATGCAGATAGTAGTGCTTTAATCTCTTAAAAAAATAATTTATTTTATAAATTTAAAAAAAAGCACTCTTATGGAAACATTAGGCGACGCTATCAATAAAAAAATGGGCAAGTCTCTGCTATGCTTTCTAAAACTCGTTGATCCGGAAAAGAAATTCGAGATGAACGCGACACTCATCGAAGCATGGAACAGGCTGAGACTTGTGGAGCAGCAGAAACTCTATCTCTATCTTCTGTATCGCAAATGGCGTGGTTTGGACATCTATGGTGAGCCGTATTGCATCATCAAGAACTGTCATCCGGTGCCGTTTAACTGGAATCAGCATTCGTTGGGGAACACGCTCATCCAAGAGCGCAAAGCGATCATCGCTAAGTACAACGGGTCGTTCGGCACCTATACCCGCGATGAAGCACGGCTCTACGAAATGACCGAGAAACAGTGGTATAGATCGTTCGCGCAATGATGCGCGAAAAGTGCACAGAGAAAGGGCATGGAGGGAGGGGAAGAGAGGAACGGAGCGCCGCCCGATCCGCCAATCTTGGCGGATGCAAAGGGCGGGCGGCGAACGAAGGGAAGGGAAAGGGCGGAGGGAAAGAGCGGAGGGAAAGAGCGGACGATAGTATCGCCCTGAAAAAGAAGATAGACAAACACCAAAACAAAAAAACAAGATGCCGGATATGATCCGGCGACAAAGAACATAGAAACAAAACAATCAAAACAAGAAAGATTATGGCAAAAGTAGAATTACCAAAAGGAATCATCGCGATTCATGGACGTATGGGCGATTATATATACCGCTCACGAAAACAACCCGACGGAACGTATAAGACTTTCGTGCATTATAGCCCGAAAAGGGTTAGGGGAGTAGGGGGTTAGTGGATTAGTGGATTAGTGGATTATCTTCCGATATTGGACCGATGTTGGACCGATATTGGAACGATATTGACTCGAAAGACCCCCTCTCAAAACAGCCCCAAAAAAATCAAAAAGAAAATGTATAAGTCAAAAATTATCGAAAATTAAGAAAAATTTTTATTTTCAGCCCAAAACAGCCCAAAACACCCCAAAAAATCCCAAAAGAAAATGTATAAGTCAAAAATTATCGGAAATTAAGAAAAATTTTTATTTTCAGTCCAAAACAGCCCAAAACACCCCAAAAAATCAAAAAGAAAATGTATAAGTCAAAAATTATCGAAAATTAAGGAAAATTTTTATTTTCAGTCCAAAACAGCCAAAAAATCCCAAAAAATCCCAAAAATGAAAACAAACAACAAACACAAAAAACAACAAACACAAAAACAACAATGAAACCAACAACCCGTAAACGTTACGAGCGCATCCGGCAGGCCGCCGCGCATATGTACGGCACCATGCCGGTGATGCATCTCTACGCCGCTTTGGCGCATGATTTTGACCTTTCAGAAGAACGAATCCGCAAGATTTTGGCAAAAAATGCACCTCCATAAGCACTTTTGGTCGTTTTGACCAACAAAACCGCCAAAAATGTGGGCATATTTGCACCGGATTTCAAAAAAAAACACCACTTTATGAAAATCGAACTACAACTCATAGCCGCCTTTGTCCTCTCTCTTGGAGGTCTGGTCTTGCTCTTTTGCGGAGTCTTTATAGAGCCGCAAGGTCAGATCCACGAGTCTCTGCTCGTTGCCTTCGGAGAGACCGCTACCTTCTCCGGCGCATTGTTCGGCATAGACTACGTCTATAAAAAGAAAAGATAATTTGCTGTTGGACTAACGACCAACGACCAACGACTAACGACCAAATTTATGTATTACAAATTACTCCGCCAACCCGCAAAAGACAATTCCGTCCCGGGTAAACTATATTGGACATCCCACTACATCAATAAGCGTACCGGTGAACTTGTCGAGCGTCTTCACTATATCTGCGACACTCTGGAAAACGCCGATAAACTCATCCCGGCTCTCATCTATAGGGTGCAAGTGACCCAAAGTCCTAAGTTCAAACGGCTCCTTCCCATCCTTTGCCAAGTGCCCGGCAGAACCGGTATCCGTTTTCATCGCGGCTCACTCCCCGAGCACTCCCGTGGCTGCATCCTTGTTTCCGCTATCAATGAGCAACTCCTCACTTCCCGTTGGCTCGCGGAACAAACCGCCAAAGAGGAAACCCGTTTAGAGATCTGTTCGTCCGTAAATAGTTAATAGTAAAAGTGTTTGAATCATGAAGAAAAATTTAATCATCATGGCGTTTCTCCTGATCGCCTTCACCATCGGTGTCACGTCCTGCAAGGCGTTGCGGACGATCTCGACAACCTCCACCTACGTGCAGTCCTCCGACTCCACCAAAACCACCACTACCATCTCCACCAAAACCGTGGAAGAGTACGTCGGTGCCAAGAAAAAGTAAAGCCGAAAATCTCTACGGCTAAAAAGAAAAGAGATATTCATTAAACCTAACCCTTAACCCCTCTCAATCGGCATAGAGGGTCCCCGAAAATTTTAATTTTTGGGGAGAGCGGAGGCATCGGTTGCCCGTTTATTTAGCGGAGCGGTATAAACCAATGCACACCGATTGCCGAACTCTCACCAAAATCAACAAAAAGTCCCAACACGCTGCAGACCAGAAGATGGTTCTCGCTACTCACCGTGTAGCCCCGACCCAGAACCCGAACTGCTCTCGTCTGTACCTCCGCGGTCTGAACTCGATCTCCCGTTCGACCCCTGTAACCTCTGAGGAGACTCGTATCCGTAACCGTTTCTCGGCAGTCGCAGCAGCAGTTGCCGCTCGTGCGAAAGACCTGATGAAGATCAGTACCGACCAAGCCGCTTTCGCAGCGCAGAAGGATGCCCCGAACGGCAAAAAGACCATGCGTGCCTTCCTCTGGAGCCTCGAAAAGGCTGCCTATGATGAGGAGCACCAAGGGTAAGTACAATGTACGATGTACAATGTACAAAGGAAGAAAAATCGCTCTTTTCGGGCGATTTTTCGCTTTTTATTTGCGTATGTGCAAAAAAAGTCGTACCTTTGCAGCCGAAAAACGAAGATCATTGTACCTTTTGTGGTTATGAAAATTGTTGCATCATGAGAAACATAGTTATCAGTTTTTGGGCTATTTTGATGATTCTGACGGGTTGTAGCGCTCATCAGAAGGAGTATCGGATTGGTGTGAGTCAGTGTCTGGACGATGCGTGGCGGCAGAAGATGAATGCGGAGATGGAGCGGGAGTTACTATTACATCCCGAGATGACGCTTTCTCATCGTATCGCATATGGAAGTAATGAGCTGCAGTGTGCGCAGATTGACAGTTTCATCGCCGAGAGGGTGGATCTGTTGATTGTCAGTCCTAACGTAGCGGAAGAGGTGAAACCTGCTGTCACGCGTGCTTATCGCGCAGGTATACCGGTGATCGTAGCCGATAGGCGTGTGAGCGGGGAAGAGTGGACTGCGTTTATTGGCGGAGATAACTATCAGGTAGGACGGTTGATGGCGGATTGGATCCTTTCTGTTCAGGCGGAGCAGAAGAAGGCGCTTCAAGTATTAGAGGTAGCAGGTCTGCCCGGATCCACACCGGCTACGCTTCGTCATCAAGGTATGTTGGAGAGACTGGCTGAGGTGGACGGCGTCCAGCCGAAGATTGAATCGGTCATGGGCGCATGGTATAAAGAGGATGCGTATCAGGTAGTACGAGATTATTTAGGTACTCATGCGCATGTGGATGTCATCGTGGCGCATAACGACTTGATGGCGATAGGTGCTGCAGAGGCGGTAAGGGATAGCAAGGGGTATGGCGAAGGGAGCGTCCGTATCATGGGCGTGGACGGTATCCGTTTGGGCTTGCAAGCGATAGTGGAAGGAACGATCGAATGTTCTGCTACGTATTCCTCACGCGGCGATATGATCATTGAGACTGCATCCCATATATTGGCAAAACAACCTTTTGTACGCGATACCGTTTTAGAAACGATGCTGATAGATGCCAATATAGCTTCTCCCATGTTAGTACAGATCCAAGCACGTTTGCATGATTTAGAGACCTTGCATATCGTGCAGCTCCAATCTGAGTCTCGTTGGCAACAGATTCAATACGGTAGAACTATGCTTATTGCTTCCCTGGTATTGGTCGGAGTGTTCTTCTTCCTCGCATTGGGATTCTTGATTTATTCGCAACGTAAGATCAATAAGGAAATCAAACGCGATATCTTACCGCAGCTGGAAGAGGTGCAGGAGGCTATCCAACTCAATCATAAGGATGTAGCCTTCGGCGAACGGCTGAAACAGATTGTGGAGGATCACTTGTCGGATCCGAATCTCAATGTGGAGTTTCTTGGAGCACAGTTGGCACTGAGTCGAACTCAGCTCTTCCGTCGCGTCAAGACCATTACGGGTAAAGGACCATTGGATTATATTCGTGAGCGTCGGTTGATACGCGCAGATGAATTGCTTCGAACGACTGATATGACTATTCAGCAAGTAGCCCTTGAACTATGCTTCTCCTCCCCGGGCTATTTTACCAAGTGTTATAAAGAGCAATTCGGACATCTTCCAAGCCAGCGTTAGAGGTATTATTGTACTACTAAAAATGTTGCAAAATATGCACGATTTGTTGCAGTGAAACATACGTGTCATATTTTGCAACATTATTTTTTGCGTACGTGTGATATTTGTTGTACTTTTGCATCGTCAAATTCAAAACAGCGAATAATATCATGAAAAATTGTAGTCTTTTCATCATCGGAATTGTGGCAGCCATCCTGTCCTCTTGTGGCACTAAGCCTGCTCGATATGTCACCGATGAACCTTTCCGTTCTGTGTATCATCATTCTCCGGCGGCGTTTTGGATGAATGATCCCAACGGTATGTTCTATGACGATGCCGCTCATCTTTGGCATCTCTATTATCAGCATAACCCCTTCGGTACTACATGGGGACCGATGCACTGGGCACATGCTACGTCTTCGGATCTGATTCATTGGGAGCAGCACCCTATCGTGCTGGCACCGGATTCTATTGGTACGATCTTCTCCGGTTCTGTTGTTATTGACCGCTACAACACCGCCGGTTTCGGGGAGAATGCAGTAGTCGCTATCTTTACGCAGTCGGAGATCTGCGGTCAGCATCAGTCCATCGCCTATAGTCTGGACGGTGGTATGACGTTCGTTAAGTATGACGGCAATCCGGTGTTGAAGGGCGATATCGCTGATTTCCGTGATCCGAAAGTGACATGGGATGAGCAAGCCGGTAAATGGATCATGACCCTTGCTTGCCAGCAGGAGATCCGTTTCTACTCCTCGGCTAACCTCAAAGAGTGGAGTTATGAGTCTTCGTTCGGTGCCGGTATCGGTGCGCACGGCGGTGTGTGGGAATGTCCGGAACTGATCCGCCTTAAATGTGAAAATGAGAAAATAGGAAAATGTGAAAATGAGAAATATGTCCTGTTGGTTTCCATCAATCCGGGCGGTCCGTTCGGTGGCAGTGCTACGCAGTATTTCGTAGGAGAATGGGATGGTCATAGGTTCACTTGCACGGATGCTCCTTACGAGACCAAATGGCTCGATTATGGCAAGGATAACTACAGCACTTTTACGTGGCATAATGCTCCTGACGGTCGTGTGGTATCGCTTGGATGGATGTCCAACTGGCAATATGCAGAAGTATTACCTACGGTAGCTTTCCGTTCGCAGAACACGATAGCTCGTGAGCTCTCCTTATATAAAGATGACGCAGACGTGTATCGTGTATGCGTAGTTCCTTCGCCGGAGTTTATGGCGCTGAAGGGCGAGAAGACCCGCACCCTTGCTGATGCGGCTATCGTGGAGCTAACACTTAGCGGTACGAAATCCAGCGTAGTGACTCTTTCTAATGACAAAGGCGAGAAAGTGACCATGACATTAGATGTACACCGTCGTACGTTCTCTATGGATAGAACGGCTTCGGGTGATTGCTCTTTCTCTACCGATTTTGCGGCTCATACGACCACACCGCTCTTTGTCAAACAGGATGAATACCGCGTGATCCTTTTTATCGACCATTGTTCTATCGAAGCCTTTGACGCGAACGGTTATTGGGCGATGACCAACTTAGTCTTCCCTTCCGAACCATATAATCATGTGGAGGTAGAAGGAGGAGAGGCGAATATCTATGCTATTCGCAATTTGTGATTGGAGATTTGAAATTTTGAATTGATAGTAATATGGAAAAGAAAACTTCCTTCTTGGCATTCTTGCCGGTGATGCTGACCTTCTTCACGATGGGTTTTGTGGATCTTGTAGGTGCAGCATCGAATCATGTGCAAGCCGACCTTGGCTTGACGGAGTCACAGACCTATTTTATTCCAAGTCTGGTGTTCTTCTGGTTCTTGATCTTCTCGGTGCCTACTTCGGCTCTGATGAACCGTATTGGTCGAAAGAACACAGTGCTCGTCTCGTTGGCTGTGACCTTGTTGTCGCTCCTCTTGCCGCTTTTCGGTAATGGTTATTACCTGATGTTGGTGGCTTTCTCGCTCCTTGGTATCGGTAACGCGATCATGCAGACCAGTTTGAACCCGCTTGTGACGAACCTCATCAGCGGTGATAAGTTGGCTGCTACCCTGACCTTTGGTCAGTTCGTCAAAGCTATAGCCTCTTTCATGGCTCCTATCATCATGACGTGGGGAGCAGTCGAAGCTATCCCTTCTTTCGGACTTGATTGGAGAATCGTCTTCGTCATCTACGGTATCATTGGTGTCTGTGCTACCATATTCCTCTATCTGACAAAGATCGAGGAGAAACCGCTTGATGGCAAGGCATCGGGATTTGCGGACTGTTTCAAACTCTTGGGTCATCCGTTTGTGTTGCTCTGTTTCCTTGGCATCATGTGCCATGTGGGAATCGATGTCGGAACGAACACTACTGCTCCGAAATTGCTCATGGAGCGTTTGGGCTGGACGCTGCACCAAGCGGCTTTTGCTACCTCGCTCTACTTCATTTTCCGTACGATCGGTTGTTTCAGCGGGTCGTTCATCCTGCGTTTTGTGTCCGAAAAGGTATTCTTTGCTATCAGCGCATTGATGATCGTAGCAGCGATGGTGTTGATGGGCGTCGGTCAGTCGCAGTGGATGCTCTATACGGGTATCGCGCTGGTGGGATTCGGCAACTCGAACATCTTCTCTATCGTTTTTGCTGAAGCACTGAAGGCAGAGCCTCAGAAACAGAACGAGGTGTCCGGTCTGATGATCATGGGACTGTTCGGAGGTACTATCTTCCCGCTTTTCATGGGCTTTGCCTCGCAGGCGGTAGGTACTATCGGAGCTGTCCTCGTCATGGCTGTCGGCGCTATCTATCTGTCGTTCTATACGCTTAAAATAAAGAAATAATTCTTAAATATCAAATATTACTATGAAATACGTTGTAGGTATAGGCGAGGCGTTGTTTGACTGCCTGCCTGATGGTCGCAAACTTGGCGGAGCTCCGGCTAATTTTGCTTATCATGTGTCCCAATTCGGCTTGAACGGCTGGGCTATCTCCGCTATCGGTGATGATGAGTTAGGCGAAGAGATCGTGGAGACTTTTGAGAAAGTAGGGTTGGATCATATCCTTCCTGTAGTAGAACAACCGACCGGAACGGTTAAGGTCACGCTCGATTCCAAAGGAATCCCGCAGTACGATATCTGTTTAGGGGTAGCGTGGGATAATATCCCTCTGACGGGAGATATGTTATACGTGGCTCGTCATGCCGAAGCTATCTGTTTCGGCTCATTGGCGCAACGTTCCGAGACCAGCCGTGAGACGATCCACGCTTTCTTGGACGAAGCACCGGAGGATGCTCTGCGCGTCTTTGACATCAATCTGCGTCAGAATTGGTTCACGGCAGAGATCATCGCTGAATCGCTGAACCGCGCTAACGTCCTCAAGATCAACGATGAGGAGCTGGATGTAGTAGCCACGATGCTGTTGGGTGTTCCGACTGTCTCGGGCAAACTCATTGCGGAGGACCCCGAGAAGACGAGGGAGGTTTGCAGGGAGCTTATTGCCAAATATAACTTGAAGATGCTCATCCTCACCTGCGGTGCTATCGGCTCGTATGTCTTTACGGATACCGATGAGAGTTATGTAGCTACGCCGAAGGTACAGGTAGCGGATACGGTAGGTGCCGGTGATTCGTTCACGGCTACGTTTGTAGCGCAGATCCTCTTGGGCAAATCGATCCGTGAGGCGCATGAGAAAGCGGTGTTGGTATCTGCTTATGTCTGCACGCAGAAAGGCGCAATGCCTGTTTTACCGGATAACTTAAAATAAACTTAAATAACAAACATCATGAGAAAAACATTTTTCACTTGGCTGTTGATGGCGTTTTTTGCCCTGCCGGTCTTGGCGAACCCTGCATCGGGTGTCGTTCTTGACAAGGCTACGGGTGAGCCGATCATCGGAGCCAGTATCTTGGAAAAAGGTACCACCAACGGAACGGTTACCGATTTTGACGGTGCGTTTACGCTGGAGGTAGCCGAAGGAGCTACGCTGGAGATCAGTTACATGGGTTATGCTATGCAGAGTATTGCTGCCGGTGAAAACCTAAGTGTGCAGCTGGCGGAAGACAGCGAGATCCTCGATGAAGTAGTAGTCACCGGTTATACGACCCAGCGCAAAGCGGATCTCACTGGTGCAGTGACAGCAATCAGCGCTTCTGACTTGGAGAAACAGCAGGAGAACAACCCGATGAAGGCGCTGCAAGGTAAAGTGCCGGGTATGAACATCGCTGCGGACGGTAACCCTGCCGGAGCTGCTGTCGTTCGTATCCGTGGTGTGGGTACGCTCAATGACAACGACCCGCTTTATATCATCGATGGTGTGCCTACCAAATCCGGTATGCACGAACTCAACCCCAATGATATCGAGTCTATCCAAGTTCTCAAAGATGCAGCGTCCGCTTCTATTTACGGTTCGCGTGCTGCCAACGGTGTCATCATCATCACCACGAAGAAAGGTGCGGAGGGCAAACTCAATATCACCTTGGATGCTTCGGTCTCCTCGCAGATGTATGTGAATAAGATGAAGGTGCTCAACTCCGAGGAGTTCGGTAAGGTCATGTGGCAGGCATATGTCAATGACGGCTTGAATCCGAACAGTAACGCCCTTGGATACCACTATGATTGGGAATACGATAACCAAGGCTATCCTGTTCTCAATGGTATCACGATGAATAAGTACTTGGACGAAGCCGGTACTACTCCGGCGGCTAATACCGATTGGTATAAAGAGACTACTCGTCCGGGTTGGATTCAGAACTATAACGTCTCCGTTTCACACGGTGGTAAGAAAGGTAGCAGTTTCTTCTCCCTCGGTTACTACCGCAATGACGGTATCATCAAATATACCAATTTCGATCGTTTCTCTGCTCGTGCGAACAGCGACTATAAACTCTTCAATGACAAAGTGACTATCGGTGAGAACTTCACCCTCAGCCGCACTTCTGAAACGGCTGCTCCGGGTAATTTCTTGGAGAATGTGTTGCAGTTCAACCCCTCTCTGCCGGTATATACCAAGGATGGCGATTTCGCCGGTCCTGTAGGCGGTTATCCGGATCGTGAGAACCCGCTTGCTCGTCTCAAACGCAACAAAGACAACCACTACGTCTATTGGCGTATCTTCGGTAACGCATTTATTGACATCAACCCTATCAAGGGTCTGCATATCCGTACCACAGCGGGTATTGACTATGCGCAGAAACGTCAGCGTATCTTCACGTATCCTATTACCGAAGGAACGATGGCGAATGACAAGAATGCCGTGGAAGCCAAACAGGAGCATTGGACAAAATGGATGTGGAACGCCATCATTACCTATAACTTGGAGAAAGGCAAACATCGTGCTGACTTCCTCGTCGGTACGGAGTTGAACAAATCCATTGACGAGTCCTTCTCCGGTTATAAAGAAGGCTTTATTGTTCTGGATCCGAATTATATGTGGCCGGATGCAGGTTCCGGTCAGGCACAGGCCTATGGTTCCGGTGGCAGTTATTCGCTTCTCTCTTTCTTTGCCAAAGCGAACTATACCTATGACAACCGCTATCTGCTCTCGGTAACGGCTCGTTGTGACGGTTCCAGCCGTTTTGGTAAGAACAACCGCTTCGCTTTCTTCCCCTCAGTCTCGGCAGGATGGCGTATCAGTCAAGAGAAGTTCATGAGCGGTGCTTCGACATGGATGGACGACCTCAAACTGCGTGTTTCGTGGGGTCAGACCGGTAACCAAGATATATCTCCTATCGCGCGTTATACCATTTATATTGCCAACTATGGTGTGAACGAGAACGGCGGTCAGTCTTATGGTACCTCCTATGATATTGAGGGTACCAACGGTGGTCACACGCTCCAATCCGGTTTCAAACGCGACCAGATCGGTAACGATGATATCAAATGGGAGACCACCACGCAGACCAACGTAGGTCTTGATTTCTCGTTCTTCAAACAGACCTTCTACGGCTCGTTCGATTGGTATTACAAACAGACGAAGGACATCCTCGTGCTCATGAACGGTATCGCTGCTATGGGTGAGGGTTCGTCCCAATGGGTGAATGCCGGAGCTGTGAAGAACATGGGTGTGGAGCTCAGTCTCGGTTATCGTAACCAGACCAAAGGGGGCTTCAAATACGATATCTCTGCCAATATCTCGCATTATGACAACAAAGTCACCAAACTGCCGGAGACGATCGCTGCCAAAGGTACGTTCGGCGGTAACGGTGTGAAGTCGGTAGTCGGACATGCGATCGGTTCGCAAGTGGGATATATCGCAGATGGTATCTTCAAATCGCAAGAGGAGATCGATAACCATGCTTATCAGGAAGGTGCAGGTCTCGGACGTATCCGCTACAAAGACCTGAACGGCGACGGTGTGATCAACGAGTCTGACCAAGATTGGATCTACTCGCCGGTACCTGCCGTTTCGTTCGGTGCCAATTTCTATTTCGAGTACAAAGGTTTTGACCTCACCCTTTTCTTCCAAGGCGTAGGCAAGGTGGATGTCATCACTGATCTCAAGCGTGAGACGGATATCTGGGCTGGTCTGAACATCGGTTTCCTCAACAAGGGTACACGTCTTCTTGACGCTTGGAGTCCGACCAATACGGATAGTAATATCCCGGCTCTCTCCCTCTCGGATAACAACAATGAGAAACGTGTCTCTTCCTATTGGGTAGAAGACGGTTCGTTCCTCAAACTGCGTAATATCCAGTTAGGTTACAACCTCCCTAAATCAGCTACGGAGAAGATGAAGATGCAAAGCTGGCGTTGGTACATCTCTGCCCAGAACGTCTTCACGATCCATAGCAAGTCCTTCACCGGTGTGGATCCCGAGAACCCTAATTTCGCATATCCTATTCCGCTGTCGGTAACCCTCGGAACGAAAGTGACCTTCTAATGGAAGATTTGAAAATTTGAAGATTAGAAAATTTGAAAATTATGAAAACTATTATAAACAAGCTTTTAGCTTTTAGCGTAGTGCTCTGTTTGGCAGGCTGTTCGTTCTTGAACGATAATGTGCCGCAGGCAACCCTGAGCGAGGAGGAAGTACGCGACCCGAAGCAGATAGATAATATGGTCATCTCAGCCTATGCTATCTTCATCTCCGCAGAGGATATCAACTCATCTTTCTCCATGTGGAACTTCGATGTCCGCTCCGATGATGCCTACAAAGGCGGAAACGGTGAATCGGATGGTGATGTCTTCCATCAGTTGGAGATCTCCAGAGGTATCCTTACCACCAACTGGAATATCAATGATATGTGGAGCCGTCTCTATAACTGTCTGAGCCGTGTAAATGCAGCTATCGATGTGCTGCTGGAGATGGATGACAGCTATAAACTCAAACAGCAGCGTTTGGGTGAGATGTATTTCCTGCGTGCTTACGGGCATTTCCTCTTGAAACGCCTCTATAAGAATATCCCCTTCGTAGTGACGCCGAATATGTCTCCGGACGAGTATAACACCATCTCCAACACCGCTTATACCAACAACGAAGGGTGGGGTGTCATTATCACGGATCTGGAGAACGCCTATAAGGTGCTGCCCGCTACTCAGGAAGACAAAGGCCGTCCTACCAAAGCCGCCGCTGCGGCGCTCATGGCAAAGACCTATCTCTACAAGGCGTATCGTCAGGACAACCCTGCTTCCCATAAAGTGACGGAGATCAACGCGGACGATCTGCAAAAAGTGATCTTCTATACCGATCCTGCTATTTATGGCGGATATGGTTTGGATCCGGATTTCCATAATAACTTCCGTCCCGAACCTCAGTACGAGAACGGTGTGGAGAGTATCTGGGCAATGCAGTACTCCATGAATGACGGTACGAAGAACGGTAACTGCAACTGGGCGTATGGTCTGATTGTACCGAATATCCCGGGTGTGACCGATGGTGGTTGCGATTTCTATAAACCGAGCCAGAACCTCGTCAATGCTTTCCATACCGATGATGCCGGTCTGCCCTTGGAGAACTTCAACCAGAAGGATTTCAATGCCGCTACGGATAACGCAGACCCCCGTCTGTGGCTCACCGTGGGTATTCCCGGATTTCCGTATATGTTCAACCCCAACTATATAATGGCGAAGACCATGACTTGGAGCCGTTCCAACGGAAAGTACGGATACTATGTATCGCTCAAGCATAATGTGGATCCCGATAGCGAGTATCTCATCAAAGGTGCTTGGTGGGGATCCCCGATGAACCGTATCGTGCTCCGTTATGCCGATGTGCTCCTCATGCGTGCGGAAGCATTGGCGCAATTAGGACGAGACGGTGAGGCTATCGAACTCGTGAACCAGATTCGTAGACGCGCTGCGCAGAGTGTCAATGCTATCTCCGGATATGATGTCAAATACGGTGCGAAGATCCTTGTCAGACCTTATACCGACGCTTCGGATGCGCTCAATCGCGTGAAGATGGAACGCCGTCTCGAACTCGCAATGGAATCTGAGCGATTCTTTGACCTCGTGCGGTGGGGTGAAGCAGAAACTACGATCAATAAGTACTACGCCGAGGAAGCGGACAACTGCGATATCTACACCGTTGCCCACTTCACCGCCGATAAAAACGAGTATCTGCCTATCCCGTATGAGCAGATAGCTGCTTCCAACGGACATTATACACAAAACATAGGAGGATGGTAATATGAAACGAATCATGGTATATATCTTTGCGCTTTGCTCATTGATACTGGCAAGTTGCAAAAAAGACAACTCGTTCAATCTGGACGGTGATTGTAATATCTTGTCCCTCACATTGGATGAGAAATATCCGGCTGTTATTGACCAAGTCAACAGGACAGCGGTAGTACAACTCCCGGAGATATATGATAAATCGAATATGCGACTCACGCAGCTCACCCTTTCCGAAGGAGCTACCTCTTCTGTGCCGGTAGGAGCACATCTGAATTTGTTCACTCCGGCGATGATCCGCGTCACTAATGGTAGTGTGTATCGCGAGTTTTCTGTCTCCGTCAAACATGACGAGGCACGGATCCTCTCTTTTATGCTGAATGGTAAATATATCGGTATCATCAACGAGGCGAACCATACCATCAACGTCCAAGTGCCGGAAGGAGTAGATGTCAAGCAACTCGTTCCCTCGATCACCATGACCGAAGGGGCTACTGTGACTCCCGCAGTCGGCGTTGCCTGTGATTTTACCGAACCGGTGGACTTCACGGTAACTTGCCGCACCGCTTCCTATACCTATAAAGTAACAGTGAAGGAGATGGTGCCGCCCCATGTTATCTATCTGGGTTTGGCAGCAACCATGCAACAACTCAACATGGAGGAGCAGACCGCTTGTACGTGGATGCTGAATAATGTGGAGAAATCGGCATATGTATCCTTTGCGGACTTTGCTGCCGGAAATGTGGATATAAGTGATTGTAAGGTTATCTGGTGGCATTTCCATAAGGATGGTGGTATCGATAGTAAAAGTAAGTTTGAGACCAACGCTGCGGATGCAATGCCTGCTGTAGATAAACTCAAAGCCTTCTATAACAACGGTGGATCATTCCTCCTTACCCGCTATGCTACCTATCTGCCTGCTTATCTCGGAGAAGCCGACTGCGTACCTAATAACTGTTGGGGACAGAACGAAGACAACGCCGAGACCATCAATAACCCGTGGGAGTTCAGCATTGCCGGTCATACCGATCATGCGATCTGGCAGAACCTACTCATGAACCCCGAGAACCTCAATTCGGTCTATACCTGCGATAAAGGCTACCGTATCACCAACTCCACCGCTCAATACCATATCGGTGCCGATTGGGGTGGATATGCAACCAAAGCGGAGTTCTGCTCCAAGACCGGTGCGGTCGATATAGCCGGAGGTAACGATGCCGTGGTGGCTTGGGAGTATCCGTCTAACGGCACTCACGGACGTATCATCTGTATCGGTTCCGGATGCTATGATTGGTACACCGTTGCCGAAGGCGTCACCGAATACTACCACGTTAACGTGGCTAAAATAACTGACAATGCTATTAACTATCTATCGAAATAAGAGTTATGAAAGCAACTATGAATAATTCCTTATCCTTCCGTTTCGGGTGGGTTGGAGTAGGGCTGATCGCCCTGTGTACCCTCTTCTCTTCGTGTGAGAAGAAATCCGAACCCGAGCAGAAAAACTGGGACGGTACTACCACTTATTTTGCCTCCTCTGATGAGAAACAGGCTACCACCTATTATGCGCCTTACACCGGTTTTGTAGGTGATCCGATGCCTTTCTTTGATGCCAATACACGTACTTTCAAGGTACTGTATCTGCAGGAGTATCGTCCGAACCAGACGACTTTCCACCCCTTCTGGGGAATCGAAACCACCGGTGCGGCAAACTACAACCCATTGAGTCAAGTGCTCCCTACCGGTTCCGCTACCGAGCAGGATGCGCACCTCGGTACCGGTTGTGTGGCATACAGCGAAGCAGAACACCTCTATTACATCTACTACACCGGCGAAAAGGAGATGCCCAAAGCCGGAGAAGATGTGCAAGTGGTGATGAGAGCTACCTCACGGGACTTCAAGACGTGGACCAAAGATCCGCTCTTCCGTCTCAGAGGCGTGGAGAACGGATATAGCGCACAGGACTTCCGTGACCCCTGTATCTTCTTTGCCGATAACCTCTGGCACATGATTATCTCTACCCGTGTGGGAGGCAAAGGAAACCTCGTGGAGTACACTTCGCCTGACCTCAAAGATTGGACCCATGTCGGTATCTTCATGCCTATGATGTGGGATCGTTTCTACGAGTGCCCCGATATCTTCCAAATGGGTGATTATTGGTACCTCGTCTATAGCGAACTATCCTACGGTAAAGGCAAAGAGTGGGGACGACATGTGCAGTATTTCAAAGGACATACCCTCTCCGACCTCAAAGCTTGTACCGTAGGCGATGCCGGTATCTGGCCGGATGACCATGATGGCTTCCTTGATAGCCGTGGTTTCTACGCCGGTAAGACCGCTACCAACGGTACCGACCGGTATATCTGGGGATGGTGTCCTACACGCGAAGGAAAAGATAACACCAAAACCAACCCCGAAGGAGAACCCCAATGGGCTGGTTCCTTGGTGGCACACCGTCTGGTGCAACATGCCGACGGCTCACTCACTCTCGGCGAAGTACCTGCTATCAAAGCCAAGTACAATAGCATACAACCGGTCAAGGCGATGATCAAAGAGGATACCTATACCCTCTACAGCCGACTGGGCTACCATAACCACCTCTCCCTCACCGTGGAGACTGCCGGTAAGTTCGGTTTATCGTTCGTACGTGGCTCCGATAGCCAGAAATGGTACACCTTGGTGGTTAATCCCGAGGACAATGATGCGAAACGAAAGATCAATTTCGAGGAAGAGGGACCCAAAGGCATGGGTTTCATCGGTGCTATCGACAGCTATATGTTCAATAAGCCAGCTGATAATATCTACCATATCGATATCTATACCGATAACTCTGTGCTCGTGATGTATATCAACGATTGTCTCGCTTATACCAATCGTATCTATGGTATCGCCCGTAACTGCTGGTCTGTCAACAACTACGGCAACGAAATCAAAGTATCCAATATCCAACTCAAACAATATTAACCCCTTATACGGTACAGGCGGCTGATTACCGCCTGTGCTGACACGTTATGAAAAGAATATTACCTATAATATTCCTTTGTTGCAGCCTCGCAGGCATGGCTTCCGAAGGTTTTTACTACCAACCGGCGAACGGCTGGTGTGGGGACCCGATGCCGTTTTACGATGTGCAAAACCAACTCTTCCGGGTATGTTATCTGCAAGAGTTCCGTCCCAATGACTACGCTACCTATCACCCTGTTTATGCTTTGGAAACGGAGGATATGGTGCATTATACCGAGTTGGGCGAAGTGCTGCCTACCGGTGACAGATGGGCGCTGGATGCCGCTATCGGTACCGGTTCAGTAATTTGGTGCGAGGCGCAGCAGAAGTATTATTTTTTCTATACCGGTAATAAGTTCCAACCCGGTCAGGACGAGTGCGGTCAGGTTGTGCTATCCGCTACTTCGACCGATGGCGTCTCTTGGACGAAAACCAATTTCCGGCTCGATGGCGCAGCGGGGTATTACTACCGCAATGATTTCCGTGACCCGGAGGTGTTCCTCGGCGAGGACGGCAAGTATCATATGCTGGTAGCAACCGGCAAGAACGGGCGTAACGTACTGGCGCATTTCACCTCCACCAATCTCGTGCAATGGACGGACAGAGGCGTATTTATGAACACCCTCTGGGATCGTTTCTACGAGTGCCCGAATGTCTTTAAGATGGGCGACTGGTGGTATCTCGGCTATAGCGAGTTGCATCGAGAGATACGCCGCGTGCAGTATTTCAAAGCCCGCACGTTCGAAGGCTTGGCGGCTTGTACGGCGAACGATACACCCGTTTGGCCTGATAACCATGAGGGCTATCTGGACAGCCGCGGGCTTTATGCCGGTAAGACCGCTTCGGATGGCACCAACCGCTATCTGTGGGGATGGTGTCCCACACGCCGCGACAATAACAATACAGCCGTTAATAACGACAACGGAGAACCCGATTGGGCAGGCTCGCTCGTGGCGCACCGCCTGATACAGCATGCCGACGGTTCGCTTACCTTGGGAGAGATAGAGAGCGTGCATAATTGGTTTAACGACGATGTACCGGTATCTGCTACCTCCGCTTCGCTCGGCGAAGGAGCTTCGCTTGATCTGCCCGCGTTAAGCGACAAAGTGCATCTCTCTTTCACCGTCACAGCGAGCTCCGCACAAACGAAATTCGGTGTCTCCGTAGCCAAAGAGAGTTGGTCGGGACGTTTTTACTCCATTATCGTCAATCCCGAAGCAAACAACATGGCGAAGGTGAACTTCGAGCAAGAGGGACCCGACGCGATGGGCTTCATCCCCTATATAGACGGCTATTTCTTCGCGCAGCCTGCCGACCGCGTCTATCATATAGACATCTATATTGACCGCTCGGTGCTGGTGATGTATATCAACGACAATGTGTGTTACACCAACCGTATATACGGCCTCTCCGGCAAGCCTTGGACAATCCGTTGCTATGACGGATCGGTGCAGATAACCAATATCCGGCAGCTGTATCATGATCCGAATATCGTCAGTGCCATAGATGAGGTGGTCAATAAATCGCAACGACAGGAATACAAACGCCTCGAGAATAGCAACATCGTTATCTACCGCGGTCATGATAAATACACCATTACAGGTCAAAAACTATAAAAGATATGAAACTATGAAACGAAACTGTTTATTACTTACTATGATTATCGGCTTGACATTCACTTGTCATGCCAAAGTAGCATTATTGGTTGTGGGAGACTCAGATGCAGACACTGCTCTCCCGTTTGATGGGTATTGGACAGGGTCAGAAAATAACCCTGTGCTGTCTCCTGAACAGGCAACCTATACTTGGTTTAATAACTCTTATACAACTTCTCAGGATAAAACCCGTATCTTGATAGGTAGTCTGCAAGCAGCCTCATCGTCAGTACCGGAGGATGTAGATGTACTTTGGATTAATCTGGATAGAAATGAACATGATATCAGTTTTAATAGTTGGGAAACTCAGTACTACGACAACATATTTAATAGTAATGTAGTGACTGCTTTGAGCAACTTTGTAAAGCGTGGAGGAAACCTGTTGCTAACCAAACAAGCAGCACGTATTGTTACGATGATAGGACGAACAGCTTCATATCCGACTTGTGGAATATCGTGGATACAAAAGGAAAATCCGGGCCCCAAGACAGCTTACACCCAAAAAGTTGTCTCCGCGCATAAGATATTTGCTGATACAGGCGAGGATCCCGACTATAATCTGGTCAGTACTTATTATCCGACATTTCGTGAGAGTTTGTGGGATAATCTGACTACGGACGAAGCTCGTTCTACCTTTGAAACAGATAATACTTGCAAGATATTAGGATACAACGATAACGATAATACGAAAGCAGGAATCGTGGAGTTTTACCCTGAGGGCGATTACAAAGGCACTGTTCTGGTCATAGGTGTATTCGGGTATCAATGGTGTCCGGATGCAGAAACTCCTGTCAATACTTACTTAGACAATGTGAAACAGTTAACCCAAAACGCCTTGGATTATCTGACGGAAACGTCGGAGTTAACTGTTTCTACCCCATCTGCCAATCCGGTTATCTGCGCACAAGAGGACATCAACGTCTCAGGAGACTATCTCACGCCGGTATCCTATGCCACCACGAATGCAAACGTAGCCAATATCAATGAAACCGGACATATTTATTATAACCATTTCGGGGAAGTGATCTTCACAGTCCATGCAGAAGGCGATGGTATCCATATTCCGAAGAATACGGTTTCCGCCTCAGTCACCTGTACTGTCACCGGCGGTGCTCCTGCGCCATTTGCCTATGTGCTGCCTTACTCGCTGCATGTGGTTTCCGAACATACCTACGATGACAGTTCCAATGGCAATATACCGGACTATCTGTCAGCCAAATGGTTCTACGACACGTATGTAGTCCCAGGCAAAGGCTGTTTTATCCGGCCGACGGATTACAGCGACGAGGCGGCTATCCCTTCTGTCATCAAAGTGCTTTGGGTACATAACGACCATGTGGGGCAGGTGTCAGACAACTATAGAAACGACTTGGGATATAACACAAGTACAAGTACTTTTCCTTTCCTGGATGCCTTGCGGGCATTCATCAATCGTGGTGGCAACGTATTCCTCTCCAAACAAGCTACGCGTCTGGTAGGCGATCTTGAGAGGTTGGGAGCCACCGTCTATCCCTCTTTTGGAAACGGCGAGTATTCAAATCAAGCTGTTAATTGGGGAATAAAGAATAAGTTCTTCGGTACATTAGGAAGCGAAACCTATGATCTCAGTACGCACCCGGTATATACCACCCCTAATAACCTAGGCGGAAACCCGCAACTGATAGATGCAGCCGACCATACTTGGCGAACGAATAATAACTGTATATTGTTTGATGAAAAGACCTATAATACCGAGGAAGGATATTCGAGTTACCAAACAACACAGAACTGCCGTCTGTTGGGGTGTTGGGACAATTCCGGTACAAACTATCAAGGAGGCGTGTTCGCGGAGTTTTATCCGCAAAGTCCGGGGCAAGGCACGATTATCATGTTAGGTGCTGCGGCTTACCAATGGACCTGCGGAGAGAAAGATGCTTTATTGGGAAACGTACACGAGAACGTGAAGAAACTAACCCAAAACATATTGGAGTATCTTGCTCCGGTGATAGTAACCCAACCGGGTACCGAGATACCTTCTACGGTTAGTAATCTCATTATCTATCAGGGCGGTTCGGTATCCAATACCGGGAATATTACAGTGACCAATTCTATTACCTATATCCGTCCGGCAGTAGGCGGTGCCGCAAGCAACGAATTGGGACATTGGTACACCTTCTGCCTCCCATTCACCCCCTCGCATTGCTATGTGTATGAGGAGGGCGACCAAGATTACGAGATCAATTCGGTCTATCTGTCAGGTGCAGAAGGAGAGACCGAATCCAATCCTTTAGGCCCCGGCAGTTTTTACTTGCAGACCTTTGCCCCGCCCGCAGGTTGGGCGTATATAGGCGGAGAAGGTAAACCGCACAAAGATGAACCGTATATCATCAAGTTTCTCAATGCTACGGAGGACAACGGCAAGGGAAGCGATTTAGCTGCGTATTTTACAGACAATCCGACCATTATGTTTGTCGGCGGTCCGCAGGGTATCAGCGGAACAGACGACGGCACAGGCGGGACGCCTAATGGGGATTACTCCTATCATGTCAATCACACCCTGCGGAAATTAACGATGAGCCATGTCTATCCGCTTAATACCGCTACGAATATGTTTGAGTATGACTACGGTGGTCCGTCTGAAATCATGCCGTTTGAATGCTATATCAAGGCCTCCACTCCGGCATTGGCGGCGGCTCGTCCGCGATTTGCCATCGGGCGCGGTGCGCAGCAGGGAACGGAGATCACAACGGCGGTGGAGACGGTGGCTGCACCGCTGCAACCGTTGCGCATCTATGACATCACGGGACGGCTGTTCCATACCGGCAATGAACCCCGGCAACTACCGCAAGGCATATGGATTGTCCGTCAAGGAGAAAAGAACCGAACCATTGTTGTACCCTAACGAAAGGAAGAATGATGAGACCCATTGTATTATCCCTGCTTCTGACATGTCTGCCGCTTGGTGTCTGCTTTGCTCAGACGGAGTTACCATCCATCGGGATGCAGTCGGTGAATAATTCTGCTGTGATGTCTTCCGGTAGTGCATATACTTCCGCTACCTATGAGGTGGGGGCTTCCGGAGTAAGGGCTTCCGTCCCGGCAAACGGTCCGCGTAAGGCACCTCCCACAACCACTGGCGGCACAACCAACCAGCCGGGATTCACCACTCCCCTTGCCGATGCTTACCTGCCGCTCATGCTGCTGGCTGTTGCTTATGCTGTCTGTATGAGCCTCAGAAGAAGAAAGAGAATCTCCACGTGAGCAGAAAGACGCTTCTGTTTGTTGTATTATATGTAACAAATGTTGCAATGCAACAAATGTGCTATATTTTGCAACATTATTTTTTGCACAAGTACGTAAATAGTAGTACCTTTGCACCAGATTTTGACAACAACATTTACAAACCCCTTTAAATTTAACACATTATGAAAAAGATTTCTCTTGTAGCGCTCTTCGCAGCGCTGGTAATGAGTGTGAACGCAACCGACATCTGGACCGGTTCTAAACATGTGTCTTGGGATGATGGTGGTCTGCAGATCGCAGCTGATCAGTTTGCTAATGCACAACCCGGTCAGAAGATCGTACTCCATTTCACCGATGCTACCGATGGTGTGGAGTTCAAAGTGATGAACGAGAATTTTGACCACCTCGCAGGTAGCCGTGAGGCTGCTTGGATCAGCGGAAACGGTATCTTCGAGCAGTTCCTCACACAAGAAGCTGTAGAGAGTCTCAAAGCACACGGCTTGGAGATCATCGGTGCTAACTTCACCTGCACGCAGGTTGAACTGGTGGACGGCAAGGTACTCAAAGATGGTGTCACCGTTTGGACAGGTTTCTTCTGGGCTGACGCATGGACCACACTCGAACTCTATCGCGACGGCTACAACTATGTCGATTTCGCCAAAGCCACTGCTCTCCGCATCTATTCGGAGGCAGGTCGCTCGGACTTTGTTATCAACATCAAGGAGAACTGGGAGACTGAAGGCCAGATTGCAGACCAAACAGCTATGACCGCAGGTGAGGGATACATGGACCTCCCGCTGACCGATGACCTCCGTACGCGTCTCGCTAACGCAGGTCACTGGATGATCCAGTTCAACAAAGAGGATGGTAATCCCTTCAACGTAACGGACATCGTGCTTGTCGGCGATTTCACTACCGCTATCGACAACACCGCTGTAGAGGCTAAGACTGTCAAAGTCATCCGTGACGGTCAAGTTCTTATCCTCAAAAACGGCAAGACCTTCAACGCTCTTGGTGCTGAGATCAAATAAGCCCATGTCTATCTAATTAGTATCATTCCCGAGCAGTCTCGCAAGCATGCGAGGCTGCTCTTTTTTATGTAAAACCCAATTAATCAACATCAAACAACAATAAAAATCAAACAACAATGACCCCCAAAAAAGAAATTTCGTGCAGGGCACAACGCCTTGACTATCGCAACGCCTTAGTCGAGGCGTTGTTTTTGCATCTGACAGTCGACGAAAAGTACTCGTTCTTGGATGTCTATGTGTTTTTAGAGAAGATTTTCGGTATTGATGAGCGACAAATCCGAAAAATCGTACGGTCTCCTCAAAAAGTGGAACTCAGTTCCGAGAACTTGTCAAAATTTGCAGTAATTTTGCAGAAAATTACGTTAACGCTCTCGTCGGAAGCAACGATCAACGATTAAGTTACTGCGTAACAAATGTAGTGATCTTTGACATATTGGATTACTGATTCATATTTCTTCGCATCCAAAGGACAAAAACAGGATCAGCGAAAACAACTGCGCCTTGATTTGTATCAATAAGCTCCTTTTCGATAAGTGCGGTTTTAATGCGTGCAATATTACTATAGGAACCCAATTGGTATTGTTCACGAATATCTTCTTTCGCAAAATCAGATGTTATTCCATCCAACATGGCGTAAAGAAAATTTAGTTGATAAGGAGTTAAGTGTTCCGTCTGCTGAATGAAAAGTGCGCTATTCTCATTAATAAGGTCGTCCAGTCCTTGTTGAAGGGTACTTTCAGTCGCTTCTGAATCTGTATTGAGCAGCGTAAGCCACGCTAATTGCTGTATATAAGAAGGATGTAATTGAACTTTTTGACATAATTGGCGGGCTATGTCGTCGGAGATATTTTTACCCCAAGATTTAAATCCCTGTTGCAGGTATGGTAGCCATGTAGCTTCCTCAATAGGATCCAAAGGTATAATATCGCCGAATTTATAGAAAGGATAACTACTTTTGAGAAACATATTCTGTAGTAGATGTTTTTTACTTCCAAATAAACAGTAGTTAACATGTTCTTGGTGTTGCCAAACGCTTCGCATCCGCTTTTGCACAGTCATGCTATCCGTAAATTCTCCAATTTGTTGGAACTCATCTATGCAAATCATTAAATGGATATTTTTTCGCTGAGCTATTATTTCCGGTAATTGAAGAATCTCCTCCGGTTTATGAGTGCGAGGAGTTATACCTAATGATACAGAATACTCATCAGCCGAAGGTATATTGTAGGAAATCTTAGGTGTCAAGCGCATAAGAAACTCACTGGCTGTTTCCGCCCACTGCTCGAACTTTGAGTTGGTTTGATGGAGAATACACTCTGCGAAATGATTGTAGAAATCATATTCGTTTCGACAAAAATAGGCATCAATGTAAATGACCTTTATAAAGTCATTTTGAATTTCGGCCATCGATCGTTTTACCAAAGAGGTCTTTCCCCATCTACGAGGAGCCATCAGAATGGTGTTGATACCATGTGCGAAATTGGCGGTTAAACGTTTTAATTCGCGTTCACGACCAATAAAGTGGTTTTCACCAATAGCTTGACCAAAAACAAAAGGCTTTTGCAGTTCATTTTGAGCAGATTTCATAGCGTAATATTTTTATTGTTATTTCAAAATTTGCTGCAAAGGTACAACTTTTTTTTGATATATGCAAATAAATATAACACAAAGTTGTGTGATACAAATTTGTGTTGTATGTAAAACGTACATTTTGTGCTAATTAACAATTTCTATTTTTTTAATCAGTAGTCCAATTGATTTAGAGGGAAAAGGGTAGACCGAGCGGACGGGCGGACACCCTTTCCGTAAAATACATACATATACGCGTGTGTGAGTTTATAAAAAAGGGTGTCCGCCCGTCCGCCGTCCGCCAAACTTAGGATGGCATCCGGCGGAACTACCAAGAAGGACAAACCCGCATGCGATGCGGGGCTAACGGACGAAGACGATACATACGGAGGTAAGACGGGACGTAGATGTCCGTAATGCGAACGAGATGCGAACGGTGGAAGAGGCAAAAAGGAGGCTAATAAACCAATAAACAGATACACATTATGAACGGCTCAACGAAGGGAGGGAAAGAGAGCGCCGCCCGATCCGCCAATCTTGGCGGATGCAAAGGGCGGGCGGCGAACGAAGATAGAAGGCAAACAAAGAGAACTCGTTCGAAAGACCTGATGAAGATCAGTGCCGACCAAGCCGCTTTCGCAGCTCAGAAAGACGCCCCGAACGGCAAAAAGACCATGAAGGCCTTCCTCTGGAGCCTCGAAAAGGCTGCCTATGATCAGGAGCACAACGGCTAAAAGCCGATGTACGATGTACAAATGTACGATGTACGAAAAAGGAAAAATCGCTCACACCGAGCGATTTTTCTGCATTTTTAATTCTTAATTTTTAATTTTTAATTTTTTTCTTGCATATATGCAAAAAAAGTTGTATCTTTGCACGCTAATTTGATATTTAAACAAGGACGTAGTCCTAAACATGTGCAACCAAACAAGGACACAGTCCCAAACTAAGAAAAATTTTAACCTCTAAATAGTATGAAAGAATACAATCTTACCACCAAAATGCGTTCCTATCAATGGGATGAGTTGAGTGATGAACAACGCGAAGTGCTGAACATCGCCAAAGAGCAGACCCAACGGAGTTATTGCCCGTACAGCCATTTCCATGTAGGCGCCGCTGCTAAGTTAGCGAACGGAGTAGTGATCCGTGGTTGCAATCAGGAGAACGCAGCTTATCCGAGCGGTTTGTGCGCAGAGCGTAGCGCGTTGTTTGCAGCAGGAGCGCAGTATCCGGAAGAGCCGGTAGAGCGTTTGGCTATAGCTTGCTATACGGACGGACATTTTACCAAGGAACCGGGCGCACCGTGCGGCGCATGCAGACAGGTGATGCTCGAGACCGAACACCGCTATGGTGGAAAGATGGAGGTGCTGCTCTATGGTGAGAAGGAGACCTATGTCTTTGAGTCCGCTGCCGACTTGCTGCCTCTGATTTTCGTAAGCGAAAATTTGAAAGGATAGCGGTCATAAATATAGAACATGAAACTGATAAAGAAAATAGACATTTATTTGCTCCGGAATTTTCTGGGGCTGTTTTTGGCTACGTTCTTTATCGCGATATTCATTCTGCTGATGCAGTTCATGTGGATGCACGTGAACGATTTAGTGGGTAAGGGTATCGAGATCAGCGTCTTGGCGGAGTTTTTCATCTATGCCTGCGCATCGGTGGTACCGCTCGCTTTGCCGCTCGCTATTCTTCTTAGTTCGCTGATCTCGTTTGGTAACCTTGCCGAGAAATTCGAGTTGACGGCGATGAAAGCGGCGGGTATATCCCTCTTCCGCATCATGCGACCGTTAGCGATCGCGGTAGCAATGCTGAGTGTCGGGGCTTTCTTTTTCAGCAATAACATCCTGCCCAAATCGCAGATGAAGCTCTGGGCGCTTATCTTCTCACTGCGTCAGAAGAGCCCTGAGTTGGAGATCCCGGTAGGGGAGTTTTACGACCAGATCAGCGGCTATCACATCTTCGTTCGCGAGAAGACCTCGAAAGGCGATCTGCTGAACATGATGATCTATGACTACTCGGGCGGTTTTGATAACGCGAAAGTGATGGTAGCGGATACAGGTCACTTGGCTGCCAGCAAGGACAAACGGTACCTGATCTTGGATTTGTCGCAAGGCGAGTCGTTTGAGAACCTCGACGCGCAGCAGCAACGCACCACCGGTACGTCGCAGAGTATTCCGTACCGAAGAGAGACCTTCTCCCACAAGCGTATCTTGATAGATTTTGCTACCGATTTCAGCCGGTACGACGAGTCCGTTTTGGCGGATCAGCATGTGAGCAAGGATTTCAAAAGGCTCAACGAGTCGATCGACTCCATGCGCGTGGTAGCCAACGAACGAAGCCATGAGCAGAGTTGTAAACTGCTGCAAGAGCGCTATTTCGGACGTGAGACAGGCAGAACGGCGGTACTGCCGGAGAAAGTGACGCAAGACGAGAAACGCATCTACAACCTCGATTCGCTTTGGAACAGTCTGGATGCCGTGCGTAAGAACCAAGTACTGACCTTGGCGGAGGAGAAAGCGCACACCTACGGCGATCAGATAGCTTATAACTCCATCATGTTGGACGATGCGGAGCGTTATATCCGCAAGCATCAGATAGAGCTCTACCGTAAGTTCACCTTGGCTTTTGCGTGTCTGATCTTTTTCTTCATCGGTGCTCCGCTCGGCGCGATCATCCGAAAAGGCGGTTTGGGCGCACCGGTGGTGATCTCGGTGGTGATGTTCATCGTCTATTATATCATCGACAACACCGGATATAAGATGGCGCGTGAGGCGTTGTGGCCGTGTTGGGCAGGTATGTGGCTCAGTTCGTTTGTGCTGCTGCCGATAGGTATGTTCCTGACCTACAAAGCCGCTACCGACTCGCCGCTCTTTAACCCCGAAGCGTGGGTAATTACGTGGAAACGATTCTGGGGAAAAATTCATAATTCACAATTCACAATTCACAAAGCGTCATAGGGGCTTTTGTACAAACAGAAGAGTCCGTACGGGTTTTAAAACATTGTACCAAATTCCGTAAGCCCTTTGTGAATTGATAATTGATAATTAATAATTGAAATTATGAAAATAAATACTATAGAAGAAGCATTGGACGATTTCCGACAAGGACAGTTTGTCATTGTCGTAGATGACGAGGATCGCGAGAACGAAGGCGATTTCATCATTGCGGCAGAGAAGATCACGCCGGAGAAAGTCAATTTTATGTTACAACACGGACGCGGTGTGCTCTGCTGTCCGATCACAGAGCGTCGTTGCGCAGAGTTGGATCTGATGCATCAGGTAGCGAACAACACCTCGATGCTCGGTACACCGTTCACGGTGACGGTAGATAAGTTAGAGGGTTGCACGACGGGTGTGTCGGCTGCCGACCGAGCAGCTACTATCCGCGCCTTGGCAGACCCCTCCAGCAAGCCTGAGACCTTCGGTCGTCCCGGACATATCAATCCGCTCTACGCCAAGGCAGGCGGTGTGCTGCAACGCGCAGGACACACCGAAGCCGGTGTCGATTTAGCGCGTCTGGCAGGTCTGCAGCCTGCGGCGGCGCTGATTGAGATCATGAACGCCGATGGCACGATGGCTCGTATGCCGCAGTTGCAGGAAGTAGCGAAAGAGTTCGGACTGAAGATCATCACGATTAAAGATTTAATCGAGTACCGATTAAATCATGAATTCAGAAGTCAGAATTCAGAATTCAGAAGTCAGAAATCTGAAATCTCAAATCTGAATACTTCTCTTATCGAACGCGGTGAGACGGTCTTTCTGCCGACTGAGAACGGCGAGTTCTTGCTCACCCCCTTCCGCGATCTGACGACCGGTCTGGAGCACGTGGTACTGACCAAAGGCACATGGAACGCCGACGAACCGGTGCTCTGTCGCGTACACTCCAGTTGCATGACCGGTGACGTGTTCGGCTCCAAGCGTTGTGAGTGCGGCGAACAGCTCGCCAAGGCGATGCAGATGATCGAGAAAGAAGGGCGAGGCATCATCGTCTATATGAACCAAGAGGGACGAGGCATCGGACTCATGAATAAGATACGCGCCTATAAACTGCAGGAGCAAGGCGAGGACACCGTGGAGGCAAACGTACACCTCGGTTTCCGTCCCGACGAACGCGATTACGGCGTAGGCGCACAGATCCTCCGCGAAATGGGTGCCCTTAAACTAAGACTCATGACCAATAATCCCGTCAAAAGGGTAGGTTTGGAGAGTTACGGCATCGAAATCGTTGAGAATGTGCCGATTGAGATTCAACCAAACCGCTGGAACGAACGCTATATGCGTACCAAAAAGGAGAAAATGCACCACAATCTCCAACTCGTTTAAGAACTTTGGCACGGAATTTGAACAATGTACAATGTACAATGTACAAAGGGCTTTGGGAGTTTGGTACAGCGTTTTAAGATACGTACGGATTTTTCAGTTTGTACAAAAGCCCATAGGACGCTTTGTAAATTGTGAATTGTGAATTGATAATTAAAATTTAACGATTATGAAACGATTAACTACACTTTTGATGACGCTGATGCTGATGTGTGCAGCGTTGTGGGCAGACGAAACAGTGACGGTTTCTGCCAACAGTTCGGACATCTCTGAAGGACTGGACTTAAAGGTGGTAGCTAAGCTCTTTGCAGAAGCTAAGAACCTTGAGGAGTTCGAGACGATGCTCAACAACCCCGACAGCGCATTCTGCAACCTCGATCTCAACGGAGACGGACAAGTGGATTATCTGCGCGTAGTAGAGACCGGCGAGGGCAACAAACGACTGATCGTTTTGCAGGCTATACTCGCCAAAGATATCTACCAAGACGTAGCTACCATCTATGTCGAGAAAGACGAGAATGAGCAAGTCACAGTACAGGTAGTCGGCGATGAGTATATATATGGTACCAACTATATCATCGAACCGGTGTACGTCTATCGTCCTGTTATATATGATTGGTTCTGGGGAACCACTTGGGTAGCATGGCATTCACCTTGGTATTGGGGTTATTACCCTGGTTGGTGGTACGTACACTCCTGTTGGGCACATGATTGGTATTGGCATCACTGCTACGCCTACCATCATCACCACCACTGCTGTTCGTTCCGTCCGGGACGCGAGATCCGTCACGGTTACCGTGAGTTACACAGCGGTGTAGCACGCAGAGATTTAGCAGCGGCTCGTCCGGATCGTTCGTTCGAACGTCGTAACGTAGGAATGACCAACGCTCGTGAGATCCGCAGAACATCCGCAGCACAAGCTCGTGTAGCCTCCCGTGAGGCATCGTCGGCAAGCCGCAGTGCAGGCGTCAGCGGTCGCTCAGCCGGAGTCAACAGCCGTACTTTCGGTAGCCAGACTACTGCAGCCGCACGCTCGGCATCCGCAAGTCGTTCAACAGTTTCCCGTTCAGAGTCCGCTCGTAGCGCAGGATCGTCTTCGGTTTCTCGCTCTGCAGGATCGACCGCAGGTACCCGTTCCGCAACAGCTACTACCCGTTCTGCAGCATCGACCGCAGGTACGCGTTCCGCTACCGCAACTACCCGTAGCTCCAGTTCCGTACAACGTTCGCCTGCATCCAGCTCGTACCGCGGCAGTTCGTATAGCGGCAGCAGCCGTAGCAGCAGCTCGTACAGCGGCAGCAGTCGTAGCAGCAGTTCCTATTCCGGCAGCAGCCGTAGCAGCTACTCAGGTGGAGGTTTCTCCGGCGGCGGTGGTCGCTCCAGTGGAGGTTACTCCGGTGGCGGTAGCCGAGGCGGCGGAGGCAGTTCCGGAGGACGCAGATAAGATAAAAAAGGTGGTCGGGTGACCACCTTTTTTATGATTTGAGATTTGAGATTTGAGATTTGAGATTTGAGATTTCTCTCATCCACTCATCCACTCATCCACTCATCCTCTCATCCTCTCATCCATTCTTAGTGCGAAGCAAGCATGCGAGCGGGATCTAATAACTCATCGAGTTGCTCCTTGCTCAGCAAACCATGTTCCAGCACGAGATCATAGACACCGCGACCGGTCTCCAGCGCTTCCTTGGCAATCTTCGTCGAAGCTTTGTAACCGATAACCGGATTGAGGGCGGTGACGATACCAATAGAGTTGCGTACGGTATCGGCATTGTGCTCGCGGTTGATGGTGATACCGTCGATACATTTCTCGCGGAGGATACCCATGACGTTACGCAGCCAAGTGATGGACTCGAAGATACACTCGGTGATGATCGGCTCCATGACATTGAGCTGTAGCTGTCCTGCCTCTGCTGCAAAGCAAACAGCGGTATCGTTACCAATGACCTTGAAGCATACTTGGTTCGTTACCTCGGGAATGACAGGGTTCACCTTACCCGGCATGATTGAGCTACCCGGAGCCATCGGCGGGAGGTTGATCTCATGCAGACCGCAACGCGGACCGGAAGCCATGAGACGCAGGTCATTACAGGTCTTGCTCAGTTTGACAGCGAGACGCTTGAGGGCTGCCGAATAGCTGACATACGCGCCGGTATCGGGAGTAGCCTCTACGAGGTCGCTGGCTTTGGAGAAAGGCTCGCCGGTCAGCTCACGTAGTTTCTGGGTGCATAGCTCTGCGTACCCGGCTACGGCATTCAGACCAGTACCGATAGCCGTACCGCCCATGTTGATCTCATAGAGCAGGTTGACGTTGCGCTCCAAGTTCGCTACCTCCTCTTCGAGGTTGTTGGCAAAGGCGTGAAACTCCTGTCCGCTGGTCATCGGCACAGCATCTTGCAGCTGCGTACGTCCCATCTTGATAGAATCGTTGAACTCGTCGCCTTTCTTGCGAAGAGACGCGATAAGGCGCTTCAATTCTTCTTCGAGACCGCGGTTCATGCGAATAAACGCATAGCGGAAAGCCGAAGGGTAAGCATCATTGGTCGATTGTGCGCAGTTCACATGGTCGTTCGGCGAGCAGTACTGATACTCTCCGCGTTGGTGTCCCATGATCTCCAGAGCACGGTTTGCAATCACCTCATTGGCGTTCATGTTCACGGTCGTACCTGCGCCGCCTTGTACCATGTCCGTCGGGAACTGGTCGTGCATCTTACCGTCAATGATCTCGCGGCATGCCTGAGCAATAGCTGCATGAATCTCATCCGGAATGATACCTAACTCATGGTTCGCCTCCACTGCCGCCAACTTGATGTACGCCATGGCGATGATGTACTCCGGGAAATCGGACATCTTCAGGTTCGATACCTTGTAGTTGTTAATGCCTCGTTGGGTTTGTACACCGTAGTAGGCTTCTGCGGGGACTTGCAACTCGCCCAGCAGGTCGGATTCAATACGATACTTTTCCATACGAATTTAAATTTAAGGGTTAATAAATTATTTCATCGATCCTAAAAGGGATTTGACAAATTCTACGCGGTTGAAGCACTGCAGGTCGGTCATCTGCTCGCCCAGACCGATATAGCGAACCGGTATCTTGAACTGATCGCTGATGCCAATGACCACACCGCCTTTGGCAGTACCGTCGAGTTTGGTAATCGCCAACGAAGTGACTTGCGTAGCGGCAGTGAACTGCCGTGCTTGCTCGAAAGCGTTCTGTCCGGTAGAGCCATCGAGGACGAGCATGACGTCATGCGGCGCATCGGGTACCACTTTCTGCATTACGTTCTTGATCTTGGTCAACTCGTTCATGAGGTTGATCTTGTTATGGAGACGTCCTGCTGTGTCGATGAGTACGACATCGGCATCGTTCGCCTTGGCGGACTGCAGGGTGTCGAAAGCGACCGACGCAGGGTCTGATCCTTGCTGCTGCTTGATGACCGGCACGCCGACGCGTTCTCCCCAGATACACAACTGCTCTACCGCTGCTGCGCGGAAGGTATCGGCTGCGCCGAGATACACTTTCTTGCCTGCCGCTTTGTACTGATGGGCGAGTTTGCCGATGGTAGTGGTCTTGCCGACGCCGTTCACACCCACCACCATGATCACGTACGGTTTGGAGGGCAGCGGAGCGGAGAAATCAAGCACGTCTTCCACATTGTTCTCCTGCAGCAACTGTGCAATCTCATCCACCAAAAGGGCGTTGAGTTCGCTTGTACCGATATACTTGTCGCGTTTGACACGCTCTTGTACACGGGTGATGATGCGTAGTGTGGTCTCTACGCCGACATCAGAGGTGATAAGCGCCTCTTCAAGGTTATCCAGCACATCATCGTCAATCGTTGATTTACCGGCGATGGCGTGACTGATCTTACTGAGGACAGATTCCTTGCTCTTCTCGAGACCTTTGTCGAGGGTCTCTTTCTTTTCTCTGTTGAATAATCCGAAAAATGCCATATTATTACATTTTAGTTAGTGAATCAAATTATCTTTAATATTCTGTATAATATACGATACATCTTCATCAGTAACCATAGGTCCGCTGGGCAAGCACAAACCGCGTTTAAAAAGTGACTCAGCTGTACCATTAATATATGCCGGAACACCCTTGAATACAGGTTGCTTATGCATAGGTTTCCAAAGCGGACGACTTTCTATTCCTGCCTTATCCAATTGAATACGCATAGCTTCAACATTACGGTTTGGTTCACAATCAGTATGAATCGTACCTCCGGAATGTACTACTCCTGCGGCTCCGCCTACTGCTCCGTGAACAGCTTCTTTGTATGTATCATCCTCTCCGCGTACGTGTAAATCTTCATCTAATAGGATTGTGCAAAGCCAATAATTGCTATCATGGTTCTCGGAGGGATTACTATGGAAAGATATGCCCGGAACATCCTTAAATGCATCCGCGTACATTTTGGCTATATGTTTGTGATGCGCTAAGTGCTCGTCAATGATTGTCATTTGACCGCGACCTATACCGGCACATATATTACTTAGGCGATAGTTGTAACCAATAGCCTCATGCTGGTAATACGAGTATGCTTCGCGTGCTTGAGTAGCAAGCCACATAATTTTATTTTTAGTTTCTGTATCTTTGCAGATCAGTGCTCCTCCGCCGGAAGTGGTAATCATCTTATTGCCGTTAAAGGAAAGGATTCCGAATTCGCCAAAGGTGCCTAATACTTGCCCTTTCCACTTGCTACCAAATCCTTCTGCAGCGTCTTCGATTACCGTAATGCCATATTTGTCAGCAATAGTCATTATGGCATCAATATTGTACGGCATACCATACAGTGCAACAGGGATAATGGCTTTCGGATATTTGCCGGTTTTGGCTTTACGATCCACGATGGCTTGCTCAAGTAGGGCAGGATCCATATTCCAACTATCTTTCTCTGAATCGACAAAAACGGGCGTGGCTCCAACATAGGCTACAGGGTTAGCAGAAGCGCAAAAAGTGAAACTCTGACAAATCACTTCATCTCCGGCTTGTACACCGCAAGCGATCAATGCCAAATGTATAGCAGCAGTTCCGGCAGAAAGCGCAACTACTTCCTTGTTTTGCCCTACAAATCGTTTCAAATCATCTTCGAAACCATTGACATTTGGTCCTAATGGAACTACCCAATTGGTGTCAAAAGCTTCTTGAATAAATTGTTGTTCCTTACCGCTCATATGAGCAAGGCATAAGTAAATTCTTTTTTGCATCATAACTATAATAGTGTTAAATTATTTCGTTATTATATATCATATGTTTGCCAAGAATTGTACAGAAAATCATCTGTATGTCTTTGGTAAACGAATAGTGCTCCGCATAATATCTGTTTATTCTTACTTTGTCCGGATAAATCACCTCATCATTATATTTAATAGGATCAGAGACGGTAGCTAATAGGTCCTCTTCATTACGGTATTTGAGTGTAGCAGGTCCGGTAATGCCGGGACGTAAACTAAGCACAATCCGATCTTCTCCCTCCAACTTATCGGCATATCCCGGTACATCCGGACGTGGTCCCACGAATGACATGTTTCCAATGAGAACATCCCATAGTTCCGGCAGTTCATCTAACTTATAATGTCTGAGTTTGGCACCCAGTGGTGTGATACGGCTTTCTCCGGCTACACTAACGCTACTTCCGTTGTGACTTAAGGTCATAGAACGGAATTTGTGGCATGCAAAGAGTTTGCCTCCTTTGCCGACCCGTTGTTGCACAAAGAGCACTGGACCGGGCATGTGAATCTTAATAAGCATTGCTACTATCAGCAGTACAGGCCAAAGAAACAGGATGCCAAAGAATGCCATCGTTCTATCGAATATGTATTTTAGTGTCTTCATAATTATTTATTCTCTAATCTACTTTGCATTCCATGCATATTTAAAATCGCCTTAACAGCGTTATTGGGTATAAAATGACGGAAAGGATATAGTCCCCATATTATAATCCCGAGCCACCATTTGTAATATATTTTTAGATGACAATATGCTTTTCTAAAATTAAACTTACTTTCTAAAAATGGTTGAATGTTTGAGTGCTCCGTAATACTTCTTGCTCCATCGTTTACAAAATCCAATTTCCTTTCTTCCAAATAATACTGATTCATTACATATATAAGCGCATAATATGCGTAGTTTTTCATATCTTCAGGAAAAGCTTTCATCGTTTGGTAGTCGCAAAAGGTATCTATAACATGATTAATAGAGAAAGCTACCATTTGGTTATTTGAATTAAATGCTCCCCAAAACTCAATCGAGGAATCTGCTTCTTGAATTCTTCTATTATAACTACTCAGAGAAGGGGTATCCAGATGTATTTTATAGGAAGCTGCTGCTGCGGTAAAAATGGAATAGCCAAATTGCATCATTTCGTCTTTTGTCACACGTCGTACGGTATAGTTTGCTAATCCTTTTCGTACTTGGTTGCGTGTTTTTGTACTTAACTCCTCCATTCCTCCAAATGTGTCTTTCAAAACAAACCAAAAGTTGGTTTGTGACTGACAATCAAAATCATAAATATTACGAACCATCCATCCACCATGGGATAGTAGTTCATTGACTTGTTCTTTGTTTAATTTAAGCTCTTTCGCTATAGAACCATCATATATCCAAGCATGTTTATATAATTTGTAATCTAATGGCATAGAAACTCAATGTTTAATAAATTTTGTATATCTAATTTTTTTATATAGTCCGCAAACCAAATTAACTAAAGTATGATATAAAGAGGTAGTAATTCTCATTTTTTCTGCATCTCGAAATAGTTTATAGTGCCATTTTATCAGATGGAAAATGGTATGATTGCTAACAGATCCTACACGTCCTCTACGATATTTTGCTAAAACTTCAGGTAATAAATAGCAATTAGCCTTCTTACAAACTTTCAGCCACATAGCGTAATCGTTATTTTTCCGGATGTTTTCTATTTGAATTACACCAACTGCTTCTGCATCATACATAATAGTAAGACATCCTGGCCAGCAAAATGCGAACATACCGTTCTTCGTAATTCTTGAAGGACCTGTAACTAAAATCCCTGTGTCTTTACCATTACTATCCATCTCAGAGTAGCATGTATAGGAGAACTTGTAACCGTTCTGTTTCATGAAACATAGTTGCTTCTCCAATTTTTCCGGAGCCCACAGGTCATCCGAATCCAAGAAAGCAATATATCTGCCTTTTGCCTCTCTGAGCGCTCTATTGCGCGTCAAAGCAGCACCCATATTGTGCTCATTGCGCATGTACCGGATACGAGAATCGGTATATTGGCTCACTATCTGCTCCGTGTTGTCCGTTGAACAATCGTCCACAATGAGCAGCTCCCAATGAGAATAGGTCTGAGCGAGCACACTGTCAATCGATTCTCCGATGAACCGACCGCAGTTATATGTGGGCATTATTATTGATATCAGTTCCATGTTATTCATACGCAATAATGGTGTGTAAGGCTGCTAATACCCGCGTGGAGTAGAAGGAGAACAAGTAGTCTTTCCCTCGGAAATAAATACGCGTATATTGCCAAATCAAACGGATACAGTTCCAGATTGTCCGAATCCAACTCAGGGTATGCGATGCACTTCCCTGACGGATGCGGCGGTAGTACACCGCGTCTTTGCCGGTAAAATGGACTTGATGCATCCTATTGGAAATGAGGAACAAGAACAGCGAGTCTTCTCCGGATCTAAATGTGGGGTCAAAGCGTCTTGATCCAATGATGTCCCGATGGATGAGTTTCATACAAGGTCCGCCGAAATAGGTTCGTGCAGAATAGAAAGGCATCGTACCTTTGGGTGCGTATTGATGATACGCTTTCTCTATATAATAAGGTATATAGTCGTGTGTGTCATCAAAAGCGATGGTATAAGATGCTGCAACCGTCTCAGGGGTAGCTAAAGCAGCCAACGCCTCCAGATAGGTGGGGGATACATAATCGTCATCATCTACAAACCCGATATATTCGCCTTTAGCAGCATCGATGCCTAAGTTACGGGCATTGCTCACTCCGGCAATGTCTGTCTGAATAATACGGAGTTGCAAATCCGTATGCGCTGCGGCGTAAGCATTCAACTGCTCCAACCACGGTTCAGAACATCCGTTCAAGACCACAATGAGTTCCCACAAACGCTTGTCGAGCGTCTGTGCTGCGAAACTATCCAAGCATTGCCAGATGTATGCTTGCGGTTTATATGTCGGGATGATGACTGAAATGTTCATAGTATGCTGTTTTTAATTGCATTCAACCATTGATGTCCATATCGCACATCCGGCTCTACATAGTTTCCTTCCCCCCATTCGTTCCAAGATTTGAGGAAAAGAATCTGATGTTCGGGCTGTTTATGCGATATAATAGAAAGCGCGTGGCGAATGTGCTTTTCAAATGCCTCCGGAGTGGAGTTGATATATATACCTTCCCGACTACCATTTCTCGGAGTACGATCCCATTGTGGAAGGATAGTAGGATATACATTTTCCCACGAATCCTCCGGTGCAAAGTAATTAGCTACAGTAGAGGGATAATTATATGTCTCTGCATGAATATTAAGATGCAACATTCCTAAAATCCTGTTTATCGTAGATCGCGTCATTCCCTTTTCAAGCAATTCGCCTCTACGTTTGCCAAAAGAGTTCACTGCATCGAATCCTAATTGCAACGCATAGTTATATAAGGCAGCGCTACTCTTGAGATTAGGAATCTGTTTCTGATGTGTTTGAGGATTAAAGGTCAAAGTAGAAGGAACCATGGCAATGAAATAAAATCCCGGAAGTCCTTCTGCTTTCGCCAATTCATTCCATAATTGCATGAAATCGCCTACTTGCGGAAAAGCGAAAGGATCGTATATCGTAAATACTAAGCGTCCTTCAATAGTATAATATCTCTGGTCTTTAAAGGCAGGAAGAAGTGCCTTAAAATGGGCAATATGATCTTCTTTGCCCGGATAAGTTTGCTCCATAAGGATAGACGATTTCTTGCCGGAAGCCGTCCACGTAGCACTTGACCAAGTATGATTAGCCCAACATATACAGAACGGGAAATCGGGTTTGCCGCTTTGTACAACCTCATTGAGGGGGCGCTCCAAGAGCTGCTTGCCACCAAACCAGTAATGATAATAGCAGAAAGCCTCAATACCTGCCTCTTTGGCGAGCATTGCTTGTTGCTCCCGGACTTCCGGTAATCGCAAATCGTAGAAACCCAAATCGGCAGGGATACGAGGTTGGTAATGGCCTTTGAACAAAGGTCGAGCCTGAGCTACGTTAGTCCATTCTGTAAACCCTTTTCCCCACCATGCATCATTCTCCGGTATCGGATGAAACTGCGGGAGGTATAATGCTATGATGCGTGCTTTTTTAGTTGATGCTTTCATATTATCTTTTTAAAGTTGTTTCAATAATTTTGCCGGAACTCCGGCTACTACGGAATAAGCGGGTACATCTTTCGTGACAACACTATTTGCTCCAATGATAGCCCCATCGCCGATAGTTACTTTTCCTATGATACAGGCTTTATCTCCAATCCAAACATTATTGCCAATAATAATTTCCCCTTTGGATGATAAAGATCTATCTTGTGGGCTGATTTGCAAATCTTTCTTTTCTATGACACCGTGGTTATTATCACTAATGAGTACATCGTTTCCTGTGAGCAGATGGTCTCCTATTTGTATCTTGTTAATCGCTGTGATATGAACTCTTTGGCGAAAAGTGCATCCATTTCCAATGATTATGGAAGGTTGGTATTTTATTTCCCTGTAGGAAGTCCAAGCGGTGAGTTCACAATTTTGGCTGAATGTACAATCGTCTCCAACTTCTATGCATTCAGCTCCTTTTAAGTGAGACCATCTTTTTTTTACCAGACTTCTTTGTCCCCATTTCTTAAACTGAGCACAATAGTATCCTGTGTACAAATAATTGCTTATTTGCGACAGATAATATGCCATCTTTGGGCTAAAAAGACAAGCCCACAAGCGACCTATGTATAATAATATATTTTTCATATTTATTTTTTATTTATTATATACTTATACCAATCAAACACTGTTTGTTGATGGCTTTCAATCGAATAGAGCTTTTGTACAGTAGTTTGTCCTCTCTTTATCATAGGAATAAAAGGCTCAATACCATCCTTTGTAACTTGTAAAAGATGAGCTATCAGTTCATTTTGAGTGTTATATCTCAGTCCGATTTCTTGACCGGAAATAGTTAATCCGTTGTCAAACTGCTCTTTCGTGCCTCTGGTGTTTCTACCAATGACAAGAGCCCCGGAAAACATGCCCTCAGCCGTAATGAAGCCAAAGCCTTCTGCTTTGGAAGGAACGATTAGTGCCATAGTACGTTGCATCAACGATAAGATATCTTCTCTCATTCCGAGGAAAGTGACGTACGGAGTACAATCTGTGGATGAGACCATCCGTTCGAGTTTTTTCTTATAATCTGCATCCTGTGTATCACCGGCAATCCATAATGGAACAGGATGATCCGTTTGTTTCACATAAATGGCATATGCCTCTAATAAATCTTCGATTCCTTTTCCTTGCTCTAATCGACCAGCAAACAAGAAGTATGGTTGTTTTGGGACGATTAATGCACTTTGATTTTTGGATAATACACCATCGTATATCACGCGTGAAGAAGGCCAATTATGTAAATTGTTGTATTTTTGTATATCCTTCGTTATACATATTGTATATGATTGGTCTTCTTTGAGTTTTTTGAGGAAACAAGCTTTCGAAGGAATGTAGTGCAAATTAAAATCCAAATCGGCATATTCGCGTATATGCCACACATGAGGAATATTCAATCTTCGTGATGCAACGTATCCTATATTATTGACACTGGTATTGGTATGAATAATGTCCGCTTTGAATTCCTTAGCGATGCTATAAAGTTGTTTTGCAGCAGTCCAATTAACGAAAATACGTCCGACCAAACGAGGAATAAAGAGTAGTATGTCTTTGGCACATCGGAGGGGAGGATAGACGGACATACGATAGGTTAATACTTCGTAAGGAATGCCCTTTTGACGCAGTATATGCGCAATGCCGGTATCCGAAGGAAGAATAAATAGCGGTTGGATAGACTTCGCTACTTCTCCCTCTAACAGATTCATGACGGCTTTTGTGGCTCCGCCGTACATGTCGGTGGCATTTAGTATATATATAATGCGCATAAGCGTTTTTTATTAGTTGTTATTCCTTGTTCTCAATAGCATCAAGTAAAAACTTTTGTGAAGGATTTACTATTTGTTGCAATATGTTTTTTACTATTTGGTAATTGATGGGGATGGTCGGAGGGTCGGCATGATCATCAATTAAACATTGGGATATATGTAGTTGATTGAGTAGGGAACTTACTCGTGAAGAATTGTTTCCCATACCCAACGCGCAGAAAGGTTTCTCAAATATGATGGAGAAAGCCGTTCCGTGAAATGAAGTTGTCACCACATACTCGGCATGTCGTATGTACGTAATAAACTCAAATGCATCGACTGTTTGTTTATATTCTTTACCGATTTTTAACGGATTCACCGCTCCGGTGATTTCTATGTAACGGCAATTCAATTGTTGTGCTTTTTTTCGAGCCAGTTGTTCTGCTGCTTTGGAAGGATTCAAATTGTATAAAAGTACGTATTTTTCTTTGGGAATAAATGCATCTGCGTATTTTTTCCAAAAGTCAATACCCATCAATAATGTCGGATCAACGGTAGTAAGAATATTTTTTGATGTTAATGGCTGCAATAATTGTCTTAAACCCTCTTCCCGAACGGAAATATGATTAAAATGAACTAATGCATTTTTTATGAAATCCTTGTCATGCGAGTCTATATCCATCTGTCCCATACTGGCTGCATATGCAATTTTTTTACTTGACGAAGGAATATATTCTCCCCAAAAAACCGGATCAAATCCCGGATATGTGGGGAATGGTGAATGTCTCCACCATATTTGATCGCTTCCATATATTACGCAGTCATAATCCAAATTAGCTAATTCTTGTCCTTTCTTAAATTGCGGAGAGGCAGGTATATCTAAATATTTGGCTCGTAATACATCCATTTTACAGGTACGTTTCCTATATTTATGATATCGGAGCAGATTGTATAAAGTTTGTTTTATGCGTTTTATACCAGCTAAAGCCGGATTGATAAAGAGTGGTTTATACGCACAGGCATGCTCATCTGGCCAATAATCTATAATGGTCACATGATGATTATGGGACTCAAGAAAACTCTTGAGAGCGAAGGCCTGAAGGAATGCCCCATAGTTTAGTGCGCGATGATATGTGAGGATACCTATTTTCATGATTGTTCGCCGTGTTTAACTATGATTTGAGAAACAGGTATTCGTTCCGAACGAGCTACTTTAAATGTCTCAGGACAGCTACCGATGGCTATTATAGCAACGGCTACATCCTCGGTCTGCAAGGCTTCACGAACTTGCTTTTCTTCATCAGGCAGGAATGAGCAGTTGAGTGTACATGAAGCAATCGAATGATATTGCAATGCATAAAGCAGGTTCATTAGGAAAATACCACCATCCACGTATGTCGCATTGCGCTCGTTGAATCCGGAATATCCTTCTTCTGATACGGTTAGTACTAAGAGATATTCGGCATCGGAGCCAAAACCTCTATTGCCGTGTTGCAGGTTTAGCAACCGATCGAATAATGCTCCGTGAGGAACGATATGTACCCGTACGGGCTGCCTGTTACAAGCCGAAGGAGCAGTTCGAGCCAAATCAATCGATTTGATGATATTCTCATATTGGATGTGCCCATCAAAATTACGCACAGAATGACGATGATGTGCGATATACGCAAAGTCTCCATGCTTAAATAACTCGCTTGATTGCACCTCCGGTTGATTATGCTGCGGAATAGCCGGGCAATGCTCAATGATTTCCTTTAAGCCGGAAGTTATCAGCGGATGGATGGACTTGCCCATAGATTCATGTACCCGCTTGTATTCACATAATACACTCAGAGCTTCAACAAACAGCGTTTGTCCGGTGTCATGTTTTGCCTCTATATATTGTTTGCATAGGGTAATTAGCGCCAATATATTCTCTTCTCCGAAATTAGCACGCATGTGTGGCATCGTTAGACCTTTTTCCACTACATGTGCACGAAGTGTGATCATACGCAGAAAACTGTATTCACTTTTATCATATCCGCTTATGAGTGAATGAGCGATATAATGCTTAGCATCGCTGCTATAGATTCGGCAAGCGTGGTATAAATGAGATAATATTTGTTTTATTTTTCGTATCATAGGCGTAGTATTTTAGGGGCATGAATGATATCTTTCCAGCCATATATCAAACAATGCATTTGCTGTTTGAATATAGGTCTATATGCCGGAATGAAGAAATGAATTATCATACCGGCTACGAGTGAAGTGGCAACTGCGGATATTGCGGCTCCAATTAATCCGTAGCGGGGCAATAGTATTAAGTTTAATACGATACAGACGATACATCCGGCTATATTTCGTAGGATAGCATATTTCTGCGTGTGCTCAATGATGATCAGCTGACCACTTATTTGTGCGTTGGCAACTCCGATGATGCGAAAAGCTAATAGTTGTAACACGGGAACAGCAGCTATATATTGTAATCCGTAGCTGTATCGGATAATTAGCGGACTAGATAGACTGATAAATATTGTAATGAGGATACATATCCAAGTAGCGATATTCATGAAAATCTGTGACTTCTGACGATATATAGTTTGGTCATGCTCGTAGTTGGTTACTAAAACGGGTGTGATTGTTTGCGAGAGAATCGTTGGTATAAAAATACAGATATCTACAAATGTGCAGGCAACTGCGTAAATACCGGTTGAGGTCTTGCTCAACATATTTCCGATCATCAATTGATCGATTTTCATATATATGATGGTCATCACGGCGCTCAGGAAGAGCGGGAACGATTGGATGATATAGTATCGAGCAGTTGCTTTATCGAAACACCATTTCCGAATCGATGCAATCTTCTTTTGATAAGCCGCCACATATCCGCTTGCGATAAGGAATGCATCAAAAAGAAGAGCGGCAATAAACCAAACCAGCGAAGCCTTGCAAAGTAGTAGCACTATTTTTACTCCTGCGCCGAGGATGGTACGCATGATCTCAGTCTTGACTACGTATTCATTCCAGATAAGTGCCGTAAAATAATTGCGTATAGCGCTGAAACTATTGAGTATCATAGACACCGAATAGAGCATAATGAGCCATCGAACGTAACTCTCTTGCTCTGTAATCATCACCGAAACTCCTATTAAGCCGATGGTTAATACTGCTAACATACATTTCAACGCAAAAGCGGTTCCCACGAGCACATCTCTATTCGCACCTTCTTTTGCTTCTTCACGAATTTCAATTCCCTCCAAGCCGAAGTTCGCTACTACTTGGAATATAGCTATATAACTAATGACATAACTCATAATACCATATTGCTCCGGTCCCAAATACCTTGCAACAATAATGCCTACAAGGAAACTGCCCAGTAGGGTCACTATCTTGCCGGTCATTGCCCATAATAAGTTACGGGCAATTTTTTGCTTTGTGCCGTTAAGATGAAAATATGTAGTTATGCGGTTAATCATGCGTTATGTAGTTGCACTCATTAAGAGAAAAACATTTTTTGTATTGTTCGCAAGCTCTCTATACTCCATTGTGAGCGTTGCTTGAGACTAACACGACCGGTACTTACATTTCCGGTATTATTGATGAGCAGAATAGGCGCGTATAGGACCTTCAAATTCGCAGCTCGAATGAGTTCGGCAAAGAAGATCTCTTCGCCGTACAGGAATGTCGGGAATTGTAAATCATCATATTGCGCAATAAACTCTTTCGTAAAGAGCATGAACGAACCGTGACCTGCATATATGGTACAAGAAGGGGAGTCGGCTCTCTTTCTGCTTTTAAGAATATACAACAAATGATACAATTTGTATATGAAGGTATTGCTATAAATGAGGAACCATATTAAAAAGTTCCATTTCGTTGGTCTTTTCAGACGAGCAGGGTTCTCGTGAAGATCCCTTTTCCCTGTATATATATCCGGAGCAATCCAGCCCACATTTTCCGTCTTCAATTCCGTCAGTTTTTCGAAGAAATCAGGCGCCAATTGCAGATCCACATTGGAAATGGAAACGAAATCATAATCCTTCGCTTTCTCATTATAAACCGGCAGCGCTCCGCCTAAATATCCCACATTGTGTTCTGAGTTATCAACGACCTCAATGTCAACATGTAGTGTGCCTTTTGCGTTTTCAGCGGCACGATGAACAGACTCCAGAAATAACCGGAGTGCTTCGTCAGACTTATAGTTAACGCATATGAGCAAAAATTTCTTCATCTTAGTTTCTTAAATTGTTGTGCAATAGTTGTGATAGCGTATGGTGCAATATCAATAGGTATAGCGGCTGAATAATCACCTGCCAAAAATTGTTCAAATACTTTTTGATCAAAATGATCGGCCGTACAATGGAAGACAGGGCGTTTGGTGATGCCGTAATCGATGAGTTTGGATGGCAATTGAGTACTATTGTTGTTGCCTACATTGACCAAAAAATCGCATTGACTCAATTCATATATCAGTTTTGCTCGTTCTACGCCGTACTGAATCTGTAACTTGCTTCCTAATAACTCACGGTACTTATCCAAAATAGTCTCTGTATATGGATCTTTATGGCGCAGATAAATCCGGAAAACAAAATTCCGGTCTTGTTTCGCCATATATGCCAATAGGAACTCTGGATTACGAATGTCCTGATAAAACACACCGGCATAAGCAAAAGTAGGTATAGAATTATTTTGATACTTAGCAAGAGGCGTCGCCTTAAAATCAAAGCCTTGAGGGATAATACAGATCTTCTCTGCGGGGATAACCTTACTATAAGCCGGTATAGCTCCCTCTGTAGGTATCGCTAAAAAGTTATATTGTTTATACACCCAACGTTCTAACCAGCGCATATAGAATGCACGTTTTGTTTGCTGACTTCCGGAGAACGGATCGCCGCTGTCGGCAATAAAAAGCGTGTTTGATAAATGATGCTTTCTGCAATATAGTGCACCAGCATATATATCCATAAATGGGGTAGAAAGGGAGATGAACAAATCGGTATCCGGATCGATCGTCAATTGTTTGGCAATTTTAGGTGCATAGCGGAATAAGTTACCTGCCAACAGATACTCCAATAACCATCTGTATATAGAGTAGAACTTCTGTTTGACAGGATTTACAGATGTTAAGGATAATCCGGTCTGGTCTGTTTGTCCCAATTGGCGTGTGTATAATTCTATAATATAAATATGAAAACCATATTCCTGCTGCATGGCCTGATAATCTACTCCCTTTACTTTTGTCAGTATGGAGACATGTACTTCATCACCTTGGCGTACCAATTCGCGCGCCAACTCAAAGGCCCTGAAAGCTCTCGGATGTAATTCAGGATAGAAACAAGCTGTCAAAATATGAATCTTCATGTCTTTTGAGTTCTATATGTATTCAAAGTGTGTACTAAATAGAGCGACATCCAAAATAGAGGTAACATGCTTAAGGTGCGTGAAAACAAACTATATGATAGATATTGAACAAATAATAATGTGCAAAATAGATATTGTTTCTCCTGCTCCGCCATATGGAAAGCCACTACAAGTGAATAAATGACCATAATGATAAATAAAAGACCTCCAAAGATGCCCATTCCCATGAATGACTCTAATACACTATTATGTACATACTCTCCTTCAATGAATAACGTAGAACCGATCAAAGGAGAATTTATGAAATTATGCCATGCTTTATCATATAAAATATCTCGTCCACTCGTTACGTCATTGTCCATGTTTTCGAGAGCATAAATGGAGTTATATAAGCGCTCTAAGGCATGATTGTCCATGGTGTTGAGAAGAAAATCATTCAAAATAGGCAGCAAGGCTAATAACAACACAGCCAATATAGGTAATCCTATCAACACTTTCATCTTATGACCATTTATATATAGATAGGCGATGAAGCAGATGATGAGTGCAACCAAAGCACCACGTGAACCGGCGGCGACGGAGATAAACAAACCCGTTACAATTGCCCAAAGGCTTAGCAGTTTATGCAGGATGTTGATTCCTTTTTGATAGAATAGGGAGATAGCCAAGAGTGTGATAGTAGTACCTAAGTGACCAAAGCCGATGGTGTCCATAGAGGCGTTACCCATAAATCGTCCGTCGGATCCTATATACTCCAGCGCTTTTCCGCTCAAGATGTAAGACATACTGATGGTTCCCATGGTGAGGAAGATGAGTAAGGCAACTGTGTTGAGTTTGCGTAAGTTGATCAGATCCCACCTGAAGAACTGAAAACCGTAGAACGGAACGATGGCTGCATTGACATAGAGGAAGACGGCAGCAAAGGGATTGGTAACGATCTCTTGTTCTACTCCCGCAATCATGAAGTCATAGAACAGCCGGACGAAATAGAGCCACACGAAGATTTGAATGCCGTATGAGATGAGGTTCGTCGGGTGAACAGGGAGTTTGGCTTCACGCATCTGAAGGCAAGCGATGAGCACGAATGCTGTGAAGATAAAGACATAATAAACGCTTTTTAATAACGCAAAATTACTCTCTTCCGGCAGATATGTAAACCCGTCGTAAGCGAACATTGCCAGCAGTATAAACCACTGCAACAGATTTATGATGCGTTCTTTATTGAGCATTTCGTTGTAATAGTCTTGTCCATTTCTCCCGCTGTTGTTCACTGCGGATGTATGTTCCTTTCGGACGTCCTTGTTTGGAAAGGACGTATTCGTTTGATGCTAAGCGTAGTTGGTACGCCTTTTCGGAGAAGGGTCTGTTCTCCGTCGGGTGCAAATACACATTCTGAGGCATATACCGGTCATGCATTTGCGGGAAAGTGTGATGAATACGATAGTGGATATCGTTCTCTTCTCCATATAGGAAAAGGTGCTCATCAAATAATCCGGCTTTATCGAATATCTCTTTTCGTACAGCGAAGCATGCTCCACAGAAATACATATGCCGCCAAGAGAAGAAGTCAAGCCGTTTGGCGGCTATTCCTCCGAAGAGACGGATGAAACCGTTATAGTGGTTCAGCAAGGAGAACGACGTACCGCGTTTGTTGTCCGAATTGATGATCTGACGGAAACCTAAGATTGCCAAACGAGGGTCTTTCCGGTAGCACTCTGTAATCGCTTTCAAAGAGAAACGTACAAGACGGACATCGGGGTTCATGATCATGACCACAGGCGAAGAGGCATGCCGGATACCGATGTTGTTTCCTTGCCCGTAACCGCCGTTTTGAGTGTTGCGTAAGAGGATGACACTCTCTCCGTACAGACGGTGGAGTTCGGTCTGCAAATGCTCAAAATCGCGGCTGTTATTATCCACCACAATCACTTCCAGAGAATCGCCTAAATCATTATGGGCAAACAACGCCTCCAGACAGCCGTAGATGTCCGGTTCGGAATTATAGGTCACTATGATAACAGACAGTTCTTTCATTTTCCCCATAGTTCTTTAATTACCATACCGGGCCATTTCCAGTTCTGATAAGCGAGTTGTGCGATGCCGGGTGCAAGGATGAGTCCCCAGAGACCGAGATGAAGCGGACTGAGGAAGATCCAAAGCAAGATGACCGTAGCGGCTCCGCTGAGTAAGGACGGAATGAAGAAAGGAATCTTGTTATCCGCCATGATAAATCCGGCAGAGACGGCATGGTTGTGCTCTAACGTGCTGATGACGAGCATCGCCAACAACATAGTAGCCGGTACAAAATAGGTCTGACTGCCGATGAGATCCAATGCCCAGTTGCCCAACAATATCCATAAAGCGCCCCCCACGATGTACACTGCTACCAGACTGCCGATGCACAAGAGGTAGTACTGCCTCAGGCCTGCGATATTGTTCTCCGCACGGCATTGTGCCAACTTCGGCATGAAAGACTGATAGAAGACGGTCGCACAACGGGCTAAGATGTCCATTACCTGTAAGGTAATACCATAACAAGCCACTTGCTCCAATGTCAAGAAAGCCGAGCCAATGAGGATAGCGGATTTGTTGACCATGAATCCTCCTAATTGCGTCAAGCCTATTTTGATGGCGTTCGGAGAGATAGCCTGTAAGATCGTTTTGGCGTCCTGCGGGATTGCGTTTTGCAGATGTGACTTGAGATCCGGCGTGAAGAACACACGGTACGTGAGTACACGACGGATGATGGTCGAGACTAACTGTGAGGCTACGATGGCTGTCAAACCGAATCCTGCATAGATAAATCCGATCGCCATCACAATATATACCGTTTGTCCGAGCATGTTGATCTGCTGAGTACGTGTGACGTAGCCTTTGCCGGTGAGGAGTGCGTCATAATACATTGTATAGAGGTTGTAGCAGTTGATGGCTATCAACAGCAACCAAGCTATGATCGCATCCTGTCGGTCTCCGGAATACTTGCGGAGGATATAGAGGAAATAAGCTGTTCCAGCCGTAGCAAGTATAGCGAAGACGGCTAATGACATCCATCGGTAGAAACGCCTCATGGCGGTTAGAGTGCCTTTGAGCAGACCGTAGTCCACTTCGGATTCGGCTGTAGTATGCGCTACGCCGTCTTTCTGCAGCGTCTTGACGCCGGAGAAGATGTAACTGATGTTACGGGCAAAGGACGGACGGAAACCGAAATCGAGCAGGAGAACCAAGGCGGTGATGGTCTGGAAGATATTCCAGATACCCACCGTCTCTTGGGGCATCATATGCAGGATGAAGGGCAGGAGGATTACTCCTGCTCCGATCATGAATGCGGTTCCTGCATAGCTCCAAGCTATCTCGCGTTTGCCGATATGTTCGATTTTGTCGGACACGTTAGTCGTTAGTCGTTAGTCGTTGGTCGTTGGTCCATGGTCGTTAGTCGCGGCGGAAGATGTCACGGGTGTACACTTTTTCTTGTACGTCGTCCAAGGAAGCGTCATAGCGGTTAGCAATGATGGCTTGGCTGCGGCTCTTGAACTCTGTGAGGTCGTTTACCACGAGAGAGCCGAAGAACGTACTGCCGTTTTCGAGCGTCGGCTCGTAGATGATGACCTGTGCTCCTTTCGCTTTGACACGTTTCATGATACCTTGGATAGAAGACTGACGGAAGTTATCGGAGTTCGATTTCATGGTCAGACGATAGACTCCGATGACGCAGTTCTTCTCCTGTTTGGCATCAAAATCACCACGGTGGTAATAATCGTAGTACCCGGCTTTCGCGAGCACACGATCGGCGATGAAGTCTTTGCGTGTACGGTTCGACTCCACAATCGCTTCGATGAGGTTCTCCGGCACGTCTTGGTAGTTCGCCAAGAGTTGCTTGGTGTCTTTCGGGAGACAGTAACCGCCGTAACCAAAAGAAGGATTGTTATAGTGCGTACCGATACGCGGGTCGAGACAAACACCATCGATGATGTCTTGGGTATTGAGACCTTTCATCTCCGCGTATGTGTCGAGTTCGTTGAAATAGCTGACACGCAGCGCGAGATACGTGTTCGCAAAGAGTTTGACTGCTTCCGCTTCGGTCAGTCCCATGATACGGGTCTCAATGTTCTCTTTGAGCGCTCCTTGTTGGAGGAGTGCAGCAAAGCGTTCGGCAGCCTTGGTGAGGCGTTCGTCGCCTTTGACCGTTCCGACGATGATACGGGAAGGGTAGAGGTTGTCGTAGAGCGCTTTGGACTCGCGGAGGAACTCGGGCGAGAAGAGAATGTTGTCGCAGTTATATTTGCGGCGGACAGACTCGGTATAACCGACAGGAATGGTCGATTTGATGACCATAATGGCTGATGGATTGACACGGAGTACGGTTTCGATGACGTTCTCTACGGCTGAGGTGTCGAAATAGTTCCGCTGGCTGTCGTAGTTCGTTGGCGCTGCGATCACCACGTATTCGGCATCCTTGTACGCTGCTTCGGCATCGAGTGTGGCGGTGAGGTTGAGTGCCTTTTCTGCGAGGTATTTCTCGATATACTCGTCCTGAATAGGCGAACGGCGGGCATTGATCATCTCCACTTTCTCGGGGATGATGTCCACCGCCATCACTTCGTTGTGCTGGGCGAGGAGGGTAGCGATGCTTAGACCCACGTATCCTGTTCCTGCTACTGCTATTTTCATAATTTTTTATTTCTTTTGCCATCTTTTTGATTTCGGTTCGGTCATTATGGACCTCATAACTCCCTCACCGGAAATCAAAAATCTGTCTAAAACAAATTTAAAAATGGTATTTTTGTACTGTACTGATCCTAGCTCTGACTGTCGGTTGACTGTCGGCTGACCGTCGGCTGACCGTCGGGTTAGGAGTTTGTTTGTGTTGTGTTTGTGTAGTTTTTGTGTGGTGTTTGTGTAATGTTTGTGTGGTGTGGGTGAGGGGATTTAGATGTGCTCCTCGACACCACGGAAGTGAACGTTGAGTTCGTGGAGATGCTCCAAGAGGGTGCCAAGAGAGGTGCCTTTGGTCATCTCTGCGAAAGCGTTGACATCTTTCGGGAAACATTTACCTCCGTAACCGTATTTGCCATCGGGCCCCGGAACGTACGTGTGGGTATCGTTGATGTAACCGGAGAGGAGAACACCGGTGTGAACCTTTCTCCAATCTGCTCCCATCTTCTCGCAATACTCTTTGCAAGCATTGAAATAGGTTACTTTGTAAGCACCGAAGACGTTGTGCATGTATTTGGTGAGCTCTGCCTCAAGCGGAGACATTACGGTAAATTTCTTGCCGACGAAGATCTTGGTGAGCAGATCTTGTGCTCCGGTGAAGACCATGGTCTGCTTGTTGAAATCCTCGATGAACGTACGCTCGGTGAGGAACTCCGGCATGTAATACACATGGTGTCCGGTTTCGCGGGAAAGCATTTCGCTTGTACCCGGAAGGATCGTAGTACGTACAAAAACAGGAACGTCCGGCAGTTTGGAAATCAATTCTTTCATGAGACGCAGATCTTGCGTACCATCTTCCTCGGTCGGCACGTGGATCTGCAAGAAAGCGATGTCGATGTCGCTCAGATCATCGTTGTAACCCTTGTACGGGTCGCTGATGAATAATTTACACTCAGGGTTGTTGTTCTCCAACCAGTTTTTAAGGGCTCCTCCCACGAAGCCGCATCCAATAATTCCAACTTTAATCATAATTTTATTTTGTTTTTATTTATTTCGCATGAATATGAATTCACAAAAAGCCTGCAAAGATAACACTTTTTTTTTATATACGCAAGTGCGCGCGTACTTTTTCTAAAAAAAAGTGCAATTTCGACCCACAAAGTGGGTATTTTTCGATTTTGCATTTTGGATTTTCAATAATTATGTGTAACTTTGCACCCAAATTGGCTAAATGTGTGCCTATGAGGAGATTTGAAGATTTGAAGATTTGAGGATTTGAAGATTTGAGGATTTGAAGATTTGAAGATTTGAGGGAAAATAAATTAACAAAAAAACTAAGATAAAATGAAACATTTCAAATTGTGGAATACGCTTTGCGGCTGGATGGTGTTTGCCGTAGCAGCAGCAACGTATCTCCTTACTATGGAACCCACGGCGTCCTTTTGGGATTGCGGTGAGTTCATCTCCAGCGCCTGGAAGTTAGACGTTGGACATCCGCCCGGAGCACCTTTCTTTATGCTGATGGGTCATTTCTTTAGTCTGTTTGCGTCTGACACGGCGCATGTGGCGATGTGTGTGAACGCCCTTTCGGCGCTTGCGAGTGCGTTTACGATCTTGTTCCTGTTCTGGACGATCACGGCGCTTGCGAGGAAGTTAGTAAAACCCCTCCCGACCTCCCCACAGGGGGAGGAGACAGGTTCGCTGTGGGCGGATCTGGGTGTTCTTGGAGCAGGAGTAGTGGGTGCTTTAGCTTACACTTTTAGCGACACATTCTGGTTCTCGGCTGTGGAAGGAGAAGTGTATGCAAGTTCGTCGCTGTTTACGGCTGTTGTTTTCTGGCTGATCCTGAAATGGGACGAGCAAGCAGACGAAGAGGGTAGTGACCGATGGTTGATTGCGATTGCTTATCTGATGGGTCTGTCTATCGGCGTTCACTTGCTGAACTTGCTGACGATTCCGGCTATCGGATTGGTGTACTATTTCCGTCGTTACGAGTTCTCGTGGAAAGGATTGTTCTACGCGTTCTTGGCATCGTGTGCAATCCTGTTGGTTATCCTGTACGGTATTATACCGGGCTTCCCGACCGTAGCCGGTTGGTTTGAGTTGCTGTTTGTCAACACTCTCGGTTGGCCGTTCAATACCGGTCTTGCCGTATATATCGTGCTGGCTCTTGTCGCACTGGGCTGGGCCATTTACGAGACGGCTGTGGATACCAACAAACTGCGTATTGCTATTTCCTGTACGGCGGCGTTTGCACTTTCCGGAGCGGCGTTCTTGTTCGAGAAATGGTGGATCGGCGTTCTGCTGTCGGTAGTGCTGTTGGCATTGCTGTTGGGTAAGAGCGAGATTATTCCTGCTCGTTGGTTGAACACAGCAACGCTGATGATTACCGTTATTCTGATCGGTTACAGCTCTTATGCGGCGTTGGTGATCCGTTCGAATGCGGACACACCGATGGATCAGAACAGCCCTGATAATGTGTTCTCGCTGAAGTATTACCTCAACCGTGAGCAGTATGGCGACCGTCCTCTCTTCTATGGTCAGACGTACAATGCGCCGGTAGAGTTGCGAGTAGAAGGAAACATGTGTATTCCTGTAGAGAAACAAGGACACGCTCAGTATGCTCCGGCTCCTAAGAAAGAAGGCGAGAAAGACCATTATGTGATCACGGGTTATAAGACCAATTATGTGTTCATGAAGGAGTTCTGTATGCTCTTTCCGCGCATGTATTCGAGTCAGGGAAGCCATGTGAACGCTTACAAAGAATGGGCCGATGTCAAAGGTAAACGAGTTCGCTATGACTACTGCGGACAGCAGAAGACAGATTATTGCCCGACGTTTGGCGAGAACCTAAAGTTCTTCTTCCGGTATCAAGTCAATTTCATGTATTGGCGTTACTTCATGTGGAACTTCGTGGGTCGTCAGAACGATTTGCAGTCGTATGGAGACATTACCAAAGGTAACTGGATCTCGGGTATTGATTTCATTGATAACGCGATGTTAGGAGACCAGAGCTTGCTGCCGACTGAACTCAAAGAGAATAAGGGACATAATGTGTATTATTTCCTGCCGTTGTTGCTCGGTATCATCGGTATCGTTTGGCAGGTGAGCAAACGTGACAAAGACGGTAAGGCAGAAGGTTGGAAGAGCTTTACGCTGACTTTCCTGCTGTTCTTCCTGACGGGTCTTGCTATCGTGCTTTACCTCAATCAGACTCCGTATCAGCCGCGTGAACGTGACTACGCTTATGCGGGCTCGTTCTATGCGTTCTGTATATGGATCGGTCTTGGCGTTTTGGCATTGATTGATTGGATCAATCAGTCGTTGGTCGATGGTCGTTGGTCGAAAGTCGTTAAAAATACCGTTGCGGTGGTTGTGTCGTTGGTATGTCTTGGTGTGCCGGCATTGATGGCACAACAGAACTGGGATGACCATGACCGTTCGGATCGTTATTCGTGTCGCGATTTCGGAGCTAACTACTTGAAGTCGTGCGAGACACAGGCAATCCTTTTCTCCAACGGCGATAACGATACCTTCCCATTGTGGTACAACCAAGAGGTAGAGGAAGTGGGAACCGATTTGCGTGTTTGCAACCTGAGTTATCTTCAGACCGATTGGTATATAGCTCAGATGAAACGTCCGTACTATGAGTCCGCTGCGCTGCCTATTTCTTGGGAGTACAAGGATTTCATGCCGGGAGCCAATGAGATTGCTCGTGTGGACAACCGTTTGGGACAACCGATCAGCGTGAAGAAAGCGTTTGATTTCCTGCGTTCGGATGATCCGCGTACGAAGACCCGTGAAGGCGATAACTATCTGCCTTCCGACCAGTTGTACGTAGAGACACCTGACGGCGAGCAGATCATGCTCAAGAAAAAACGGATGTACACGCGTTCGGAGATGATGATCATGGAGATGTTGTCCACCAATAACTGGCAGCGTCCTATGTATTTCTGCGCGACAGTCGGTAACGACTACTATCTGGGTCTTGAGCCATGGATGGAGTTGACCGGTTTGGCTTATCGAATCACTCCGACCCGCAGTCGTGACGGACAGCCGCGTGTGAACAGCGAGCTGATGTATGAGAACATGCTGCATAAGTTCGCTTACGGTAATATGAACAAACCGGGTATCTATATCGACGAGAACCTGATGCGCATGTGCCGTACACACCGAATGATGTTTGCGCAGTTGGCAGAGCAGCTGATCCGTGAGAACCAACGCGAGAAAGCATTGGAGGTACTTGATTTTGCGGAAGAGCAGTTGCCGGGCTATAATATCCCGTACGACTACACTTCTGCTTCGATGGCGCAAATGTATTTCATGCTCAATCAAAACGAGAAAGCTCTTGCTATCATGGATAATGTGGCAAATGGGTGCGTGGAGTATTTGCGTTTTGCAGCATCGCTCAATCGTCAGCAGAAACGCTCTATGGAGTCTTCTACGGGTCGTGAGGCGGCTATCTTAGGCTATGTGCTGCAGACCTGTGAGCGTTACGGACAGAACGAATTGGTGGAGAAATACTACGCCGATTATGCTGCGTACGCGAAATGAGATTGAAGATTTGAGAATTTGAAGATTTGAAAATTTGAAGATTTTAAAATTTGAAGATTAAATGATAAGTGTAAATAAAATTCCGGTCTTGCTGCTAACCGGATATCTTGGTAGCGGCAAGACAACACTTCTCAACCGCATTCTGACGAATAACAAAGGTATTCGTTTTGCGGTGATCGTAAACGATATCGGAGAAGTGAATATTGATGCGTCGTTGATTCAGAAGGGCGGAGTAGTGTCCCAGAATGACGACTCGCTTGTGGCGCTTCAGAACGGCTGTATATGCTGCTCGCTGAAGATGGATCTGGTGTCTCAGCTGCATGATCTGTGTGCACAGAAAGCCTTTGATTATGTCGTGATAGAGGCTTCGGGTATCTGCGAACCGGCTCCTATAGCTCAGACGCTTTGCAGCTATGCGCAGATGGTTCCTCAGTTTGCCCAAGATGGTCTTCCTGTGCTCGATTGTATTTGCTCGGTGGTAGATGCGTTGCGTTTGCGTGACGAGTTCGAAGGCGGCGAGCAGTTGGCACACTACGTGCCGAAAGAGGAAGACCTTGCGGCACTTGTGATTGAGCAGATTGAGTTTAGCAATATTGTGTTGCTGAATAAGGCGTCGGAAGTAAGCGAAGAAGAGTTGGCGCATATTAAATCCATCGTTCGTGCTATTCAGCCGACCGCAGAGATTATTGAAACGAACTACTGCGATGTCGATTTTGACAAGATTTTGAATACGCATATGTTCGATTTTGACAAGACTGCAACGTCGGCTGCTTGGATACAGGAAGTAGAGGATGCAACGCATCATCACCACGATGATGACGATGACGACGATGATGAGGATGAGCATGAGCATCATCACCACCATGACCATGATCATGAACATGGTGGGCATGACCATGATCATGAACATGGTGGGCATGACCATCTGGCAGAGTTCGGAATAGAGACTTATGTGTATTATGCGCGTAAGCCGTTCGATTTAGGACTGTTTGATGAGTTTGTGGCTGCTCATTGGCCGAAGAATGTGATCCGATGTAAAGGAATGTGTTATTTTGCAGAAGAGTACGATATGTGCTATCTGTTTGAGCAAGCCGGAAGACAGTTCAATCTGCGCAAGGCAGGAGAGTGGTTTGCGACGATGCCGAAAGAGGAGTTGATGCAACTCATGGCAGATGATGCTCAGTTACGCAAAGACTGGGATGAGCAGTACGGCGACCGAATGCAGAAACTCGTGTTCATCGGTCAACATCTGGACAAGCAGGCTTTGAAAACGGCTCTGGATAAGTGTTTGCAATAAATAACGGATTGTATGCAAGGCAATTTTATATATCATAATCCCACGAAATTATATTTTGGAGAAGAGGCTTTGAAGTTTCTCAAGGACGAGTTACAGAACTTCGGTGAGCGCGTGCTGATCAATTACGGTAGCGGTAGTGTCAAACGCAGCGGTTTGTACGACGAGGTGATTGCTATCCTGCGTGAGGGCGGCAAGACGATTGTTGAGAACCAGGGTGTGATGTCCAACCCGACACTTGAGAAACTACGCGAGGGCGTGCGTATCGCGCGCGATAATAAGGTCGATTGGATCTTGGCTCTGGGAGGAGGAAGCGTTTGCGACTACTCGAAAGGTGTAGCGGCTTCTGCGTACTATGATGGCGATTATTGGCAGGCTTTCTGGCTTGAGGGTCAGCAACCGGCAGCAGATCAGCGGATTATCCCGGTGACCTGTATCCTGACGATGGCAGGAACCGGATCGGAGATGAACGGCGGATGTGTTATTACCGATGCCGAGAAGAACTATAAGACCGGTCATGTGTTTGACAGCCGTCTGATGCCGAAATTCTCGATCCTCAATCCGCGGTACACGATGACCGTTCCGATGGATCAGATGAAATCGGGTATCTACGATATCATGAACCATATTTTTGAGCAGTATTTCTCGGGTGAGGATGACAATACGTCCGATTACATTGCCGAGGGACTGATGCGAGGGCTGATTGTGGCATCTCGTGCGGCAGTCAAGGATCCGCAGGATTATGAGGCTCGCAGTAATATAATGTGGACTGCCACTTGGGCACTTAATACGCTCATTAAGTGCGGAAAACGTCAAGATTGGATGGTTCATCAGATCGGTCACTCCATAGGCGCTTGGACACATGCTCCTCACGGTTATACCTTAGCTTCTGTGACGATGGCTTATTACAAAAGGGCGATGCAGTTTGGTCGTCCTAAGTTCGAGCGTTTTGCACAGAATGTATGGGGTGTGAAGAGTGCCGAAGAGGGACTTGAGGCTCTGAAGAACTGGATGAAAGAGATCGGTTTGCCGCTGACAATCAGTGAATTGGGCGCTAATGAGGCGATGATTGACGATATTGTCAGAACGACCAATATCTTCCCTGCCGGTTATATGGATTTGAAGCCGGAAGATGTCAAAGAGATACTCAAGGAGAGTTTGTAATTGTCGGAAGCCGGAGTCATGGAAATAGTAGATTTGTTAGAATATAGCGATCGGCTCCAACTGCGGCAATGGTTCGAGGTCAATGCAGCAACGCAAAAGAGTTGTTGGGTCGCATTGTACCGCGGCAAGAAAAAGCCGGAGGGCGTGTGTCTGCCATATTTGGAAGTCGTCGAAGAGGCGCTTTGTTTCGGATGGATAGACTCCACGCTCAAACGTCTTCCGGACGGACGTTTGGCGCAACGTCTTTCTCCGAGACAGCAAAAAAGTCATTGGACGGAATTGAATAAGCAACGTTGTGCAGACCTTGAAGAGCGGGGATTGATGACCGAGTTGGGGCGCATCGCATTGCAAAAGGCAAATTTGTAGGATTTTTAACATAAAAATAGAATGAAACGAATCATCAATCCATGGACTCAAACACCCGGGTATAACTGCTTCGGGTGTAGTCCGGATAACCCGATCGGGACAAGGATGCGTTTCTTTGAGGACGGTGACGATATCGTCTCTATCTGGCGTCCGACGCAGAACCATCAGTCTTGGCTCAATACGCTTCATGGCGGTATTCAGGCCGTGCTACTGGACGAAGTATGCGGCTGGGTTGTGTTCCATAAGCTGCAAACAGCGGGAGTGACAGCCAAGATGGAGATGCGTTACCATAAACCGGTTTCTACGCTGCAGGATTATATCAAACTGCGTGGGTACCTCAAAGAGATGCGTCGTAATGTGGCGATTGTGCAAGGCGAGTTGTACTCAGCGGAAGGGGAACTGTTATGCGAGTGTACGTGTACCTATTTCACTTTCCCGCAGGACAAAGCCAAAGAGAATATGGGCTATGTGCCCTCTGAAGTAGAAGAAAAAGAATATACCTTTGAAGAATGCTTGAATATGTAAATCGTAAGGGCTCCGATTGCTATAAATGGGATTCGGAATGTGCCCAAGGCTGTCTGCCGTTATGGATAGCAGACATGGATTTTGCTGCTGCAAAGCCTATTCGTGAGGCGATGCAACGCCGTCTTGATCATGGTGTTTTCGGTTATTCGATTGTGCCGCAGGCGAACTATGATGCTGTGGCTTCATGGTTTGAGCGCCGACACGGATGGAAGGGTATCAACCGTGATAATCTGTTGTACACCACCGCTGTTGTGCCTGCTATCTCGGCTATTTTTGCGGCGTTGCAGGCAAGGAAAGGCAAGTGTTCGCCGCTTCGTGTGCTGACCTTCACACCGGCATACAACTGTTTCTTCTCTTGTATTGAGAACATGGGCTGCGAGTTGGTTCCCTCTGCATTGGTGTTGAAAGACAACCGTTTTGAGATCAACTGGGAGGACGTGGAAGCGAAAGCCAAGGAGGCGGATGTGTTCCTGCTTTGTAATCCTCATAATCCGACCGGACGCGTGTGGACGAGGGATGAGTTGGAGCGTTTGGCAGCTATCATGCGTCGTGAGCACCTCTTTGTGTTATCGGACGAGATCCATTGCGAGTTTGCCTTCAAGGGGCATCCCTATACGCCTTTTGCTTCGATTGTGATCAACGACACGGATTTCTGCGTTTGTACTTCCGCCAGCAAGGCGTTTAACATAGCCGGATTGCTGTGTGCGAATATCTTCGTACCCAACAAAGAGCTCTTTGCGCAGATCAACCACGCGCTTGAGGTGCATGAAGTGAACGGACTTAATCCGTTTGGTTTGGTAGCGCAAGTGGCGGCTTACAATGAGTCCGAGGCATGGTTGGATGAGTTGAACGAATATGTCTATGGTAACTACTGCTATCTGCGCGATTTCATCCGTACGGAACTGCCGATGTTGCAGATTCATGAGACGGAAGGAACGTACCTCGGATGGGTGAATATAGCCGCGCTTAAGATGTCGTCAGAGGCTTTCTGTGCGGATCTTGCCAAAAAGGCGCATGTGCTCTTTAACCCATCGGAGATGTATGGAGGCGAACATTATGTTCGTATCAATCTCGCTACCTCGCGTGAGGTATTGGAAGAAGCTTTGAATCACCTTAAACAATATATCCATGAACACTAATTTCGGATTTGTGCGTGTTGCGGCTGCAGTGCCGACCATGCGCGTAGCAGACTGCCGCTACAATGCGGAGCAAATTAAGTTACAGATCGACGAGGCGATCGCTGAAGGCGTTGAGGTCATCTGTTTTCCTGAGTTGAGTATCACCGGCTATTCTTGTGCGGATCTGTTCTTCACGCAGGCTCTCCAGCAGAGTTCAATGCGTGAGTTGGAGTCGATATGCGATTACACGCGTGGCAAAGCGATTATTGTGTTGGTGGGCGCTCCGCTGCAAGTGGATAACGACCTGTTCAACTGCGCGTTTGTGATGACAGACGGCGAAGTGATGGGCGTTGTGCCTAAAGTCAACCTGCCGAACACCGGTGAGTTCTACGAGAAGAGATGGTTTACTTCCGGACGTGCCGCGCGCGAATATACGCCCGGAGGCATCGCTCCGAGGATACCGAAGATCGAGATATGGAGTGGAGAAGTGCCGTTTGGAACGGATCTGCTGTTCTGCACAAGGACCTATACCTTTGGTATAGAGATCTGTGAGGATCTGTGGTCACCGCTGCCTCCTTCTACTCAATTGGCTATTCAGGGAGCAGAGATCATCTTCAACCTCTCCTCGTCCAACTGCATCATCGGTAAGCACATCTTCCGCAAACAGATGATCAAGCAGCAGTCGGCACGCGTCCATTGCGGCTATGTCTATACCTCTTCCGGCGTCGGTGAGTCCACAACGGATGTGGTATTCTCCGGTAGCACGTATATCGCAGAAAATGGTGATATACTGACCTTGGGCGAACGATTCCAACGTGAGAACACGATGATTATTCAGGAGATAGATATAGAACGTTTGCGTACCGACAGACAGCGCAATACGAACTTCACAAAAGATAAAGCAGGCCACTACCGCCATATTAACGTAGCGCCTATTGATAGAGAAGAGGAGTGTACGGAGCCTATTCATCGTACTTTCTCGCCTTCGCCGTTCTTGCCCAAGAAAGGCAAAGAGGATCAGTACTGCATGGATGTGTTCTCTATTCAGACGAGTGCTCTCGCGAGACGTTGGGAGCATACACACACGGATACGCTCGTATTAGGCATCTCCGGCGGTTTGGATAGTACGCTTGCTTTGTTGGTTTGCGTGCAGACGGCTGATCTGTTGGGCTATGACCGCGAGCGCATAGTGGGCGTGACGATGCCGGGATTCGGAACCAGCGACCGTACGTACCAGAACGCGCTGAATCTGATGAAAGAGTTGGGTATCACGCATCGGGAGATACCTATTCGCGAAGAAGCAACCCAACACATGAGCGACATCGGACATGATATCAGTCGTCATGACGTGACGTACGAGAACGCGCAGGCGCGTATACGTACCTTAATATTAATGGATCTGGCTAACGAACTGAACGGTTTGGTGGTCGGAACAGGTGACTTGAGCGAATTGGCACTGGGATGGGCTACGTACAACGGCGACCAGATGTCCATGTACGGCATCAATGCCGGAATACCAAAGACGCTTGTTCGGTATCTGGTCAGCTATGCGGCGCAGAATCTGTATGGCGAACCTTTGCGGAGTATTCTGCTCGATATCGTGGACACGCCGGTTTCACCGGAACTTCTGCCGACGGATGAGCATGGAGAGATTGCTCAAAAGACCGAGGACAAGGTGGGTCCGTATGAACTGCATGATTTCTTCTTATACTATTTTATGCGCTTTGGTTTCACGCGTGAGAAGATCAAGTACATGGCTATCAGAGCGTTCGAGGATCAGTATGACGAAGAGACCATTGACAAATGGCTGAATGTGTTCATGCGCCGTTTCTGCCAGCAGCAGTTCAAACGCAGTTGTATGCCGGATGGTCCGAAAGTCGTTAGCGTGAGCCTGAGTCCGCGTGGCGATTGGAGAATGCCAAGCGATGCGTGCTGTATTTAAATGAGAAATTGTGAAAATGAAAAAATACGAAAATATATCCCTTCTGCCGTATAACACGTTCGGCATAGATGTCAAAGCGCGGCTGTTCATCGAGTACTACTCGCTGGACGAGTTGCGGAAAGTGCTGAAAGAGCATAAAGGCGAGCAGATCTTGCATATAGGGCAAGGGTCGAATCTGCTCTTTACCCACGATTTCAACGGAATAATTCTGCATTCCGGCATGGCTCGTGCGCGTTTTATAGACGATGAGACAGTGGAGGCGCAGAATGGCTTGCGGCTCGATGATCTCATCGCTCAACTGACCGACATGGCATACTGCGGCATGGAGAAACTAAGTCTTATTCCGGGCGAAGTGGGCGCTTCGGCAGTACAGAATGTCGGGGCGTACGGCGTAGAAGCGAAAGATGTGATAGAGCGTGTTTATACGATGGCTGTGGAGACGCAGGAAGAGCGGGTCTTTACCAACGAAGAGTGCAAGTTCGGTTATAGGGATAGTATTTTCAAGCATGAACTGAAAGGTAAGTATATTGTCACTTCGGTTGTCTATAAGGTCAAACCCGGCGAGGCATCCAAGACCCGCGAGGAGATTATCCAGACGCGCATGGCGAAACTGCCGACAGTGGGTGAGGTGGGTTCCGCCGGCTCGTTCTTTATGAATCCGTTTGTGCCGGAAGAGAAAGCGAAGGAATTGTTGGAACTCTATCCCGATATGCCGCACTTTGAAACTCCCTCCCTTGAGGGGAGGGCTGGGGTGGGGTTATTTAAGATCCCTGCTGCATGGCTAATCGAGCAATGCGGATGGAAAGGTAAGAAGCTCGGCGGTGCGCAAGTGTGGCCCAAACAGCCGCTTGTCATCGTCAATGCGAATAACGCTACGCCCGAAGACATCATCGCCCTTGCTGCACAAGTCAGCGCAAGCGTCAAAGAGAAATTCGGCATCGACATTCACCCTGAAGTGAACTATATTTAATTGTAAATTGTGAATTGTAAATTGTGAATTGAAAATGGCTACATTTGTAATAGAAGGCGGACATAAATTACATGGATCTATCACTCCGCAAGGCGCTAAGAATGAGGCGCTTCAAGTGCTCTGCGCTGTTCTGTTGACCCAAGAGACGGTCGTGATTGATAATCTCCCGAATATATTGGATGTGAACAATCTGATTGATTTGCTCGCATCTATTGGCGTGACGGTGGAGAAGCTGTCCAAAGGCAAGTTCGCTTTCACAGCGGCTAATCTCGACACAGCGTACCTGCGGAGTGCGGATTTCCTCAAGAAATGCAATAAACTCCGTGGCTCGGTCATGCTCATTGGCCCGCTTTTGGCGCGTCTGGGCGAAGTAACGTACGCCAAGCCCGGTGGAGATAAAATCGGTCGTCGGCGTTTGGACACGCATTTCCAAGGAATGGTGAACCTCGGCGCGACATTCACGTACGACCAAGACTTGCTCGCTTATCGTTTTGACGGTAAGCACCTCAAAGGCGCGTATATGCTCTTGGACGAAGCGTCTGTCACCGGAACAGCAAACATCATTATGGCGTCTGTCCTTGCCGAAGGAACCACTACCATCTACAATGCAGCCTGCGAACCGTACGTGCAGCAACTTTGCCGTCTCTTGAATAACATGGGCGCGAAGATCAGCGGAGTGGGTTCAAACCTGCTGACCATCGAAGGCGTGAAATCGCTTCACGGCGCGCAGCATAAACTCCTGCCGGATATGATTGAAGTCGGTTCGTTTATCGGCATGGCTGCTATCACCGGTTCTGAACTGCGTATCAAAGAAGCGGGAATAAAAGACCTTGGAATCATTCCCGATGCTTTCCGTCGTTTGGGTATCCGCATTGAGGAAGAAGGAGACGATCTAGTTATTCCGGCGCAAGAGCACTATCAGATTGAATCGTTCCTCGATGGCTCTATTCTTACGGTTGCCGATGCCCCGTGGCCGGGTCTGACGCCGGACTTGCTGTCTGTCCTTCTCGTGGTAGCCACACAGGCAAAAGGCTCTGTGCTCATTCACCAGAAGATGTTCGAATCCCGTCTTTTCTTTGTGGATAAACTGATTGATATGGGCGCGCAGATCATCCTCTGTGATCCTCACCGCGCAGTAGTCGTCGGCCACGACCATACCCGCCAGCTCAAACGCAATAACATGACTTCTCCCGACATCCGTGCGGGTATTGCTATGCTCATTGCCGCCATGTCTGCAGAAGGCACAAGTCGCATCGACCACATCGACCAGATCGACCGTGGTTATGAAGACATCGAAAACCGCCTCAACGCCCTCGGTGCTTGCATAAGGAGAGAGGAGTAATTGTAGTGTGCAAATTTTGCATATAACAAGAAAATAAGAATGAACGAAAAACCCATTGAAAATAGAGGTGAGATTATCATCTATCGTGCGGAAGACAACACGGTACAACTCGATGTGCGCATGGAGAACGAAACCGTGTGGCTGTCCGCCGCGCAGATGGCTCAATTGTTTGGCAAGGAAGAATCAAACATTCGCCGTCATATAATTAATGTTTTCCGCGACGAAGAAGTAGAGCGCGAGAATAACGTGCATTTTTTACACGTTAATGGGGTTAAGAAGCCTGTCCCATTTTACTCGTTAGATGTAATCCTTTCTATTGGATACCGCGTTAACTCCAAGCGTGCTATCGCTTTCCGACAGTGGTCAACAAAGATTCTAAAAGAATTTATTGTCAAAGGCTACGCCATCAACGAAAAGATTCGTCGTGAGCAGTTGTCGGATTTGCGGCAGTTGGTTCAGATTGTGGGTCGAACGGTACAAAGCAAAGCAGTAGAGAGTGAGGATGAGACGCAAGCTATTTTTGATGTCGTCTTGGATTACACGTACGCATTGGACACGCTCGATAATTATGATTACGAGCGTCTGACCGTCAAAGAGACCACGCCCGAAGAACGATTCCATGCGACATACGAGAATGCTATGCAAACGATTAGTGCGTTGCGTGAGAAATTCGGCGGTAGTACGTTGTTCGGAAACGAAAAAGACGATTCGTTCAAAAGCAGTATAGGTCAGATTTATCAGACCTTTGGAGGCAAAGATCTCTATCCGAGTGTGGAGGAGAAAGCGGCGATGTTGTTGTATTTAGTGACAAAGAACCATTCATTCTCTGACGGCAACAAACGCATTGCAGCAACTTTGTTCCTCTGGTTCTTGAACAACAACGGCATCCTCTATCGCGAAGATGGCACCAAGCGTTTGGCTGATAACACCCTTGTCGCACTAACCCTTATGATTGCCGAGAGTCGTACAGAAGAAAAAGACACCATGGTCAAAGTAGTGGTAAACCTGATAAACCAAAAGAACTAAAACTATAAAAACAACACTCGATAATGAGAAAACTATATTCAATATTGAGAGGATTTTTTGCAATAATAGGCATTTTGTCTTCTGTGGCAATAATACTATTCTGGGCAAAAAAGGATGACTTTACTATTTCTGTTGATAGTTTGTATAGTCTGTACGAGCAACGCGTAGACACTCTTCGTGCGGCTGGAAGTTTCGAACCGGACACAGCAAACTTCTCATTTACTATCATTCAAGACACTTTGCAAGCAAAGAAAATCAAAGAATATTTCTGTTTGGACACTCTTTATTCAGAGTCCGATGACACTTGGACAAAAGCGCTTGCAATTGGCAATTTTGTTGCAACCAATATCCCTCACGCTAATCAGACTAAATGGCCCGAACAAAAGAATGCTATCGGTCTTTGGGAATACACTAGGGATGTAGAGCCGGCTTTCAATTGTCGCTTGCATAGTATTCTGACGTTTGAGTTGTTGTTAGCAGCCGATATTCCTGCACGTTTTGTAACTTGTTTGCCGCAAGATAAAGATGATAACGATTGCCATGTCGTCAATGAAGTTTGGCTCCCCGAAAAGCAAAAATGGGTCATGTTAGATACCGATATGGGAGGACATTATGTGACGGACAAACAAGGTAATCTGCTGTCTTTGAGAGAGATAAGAGAACACTATGTAGGTGGAAAGAAAATGCTTATGTATCCCGAGTTTAAGAACGGCAGCAACAAGATGAATTATTACTACGCTTATTTGGCGAAGGATACCTATTGGTTCCAATGTTGGGGAACAATGTCCTATTTTCAAGAAGAATGGAATAAAGAAGATGTTGTCCGCAATAGTTATATTGTCCTTGTCCCGAAAGGCTTTGAACCGTTTAACATCGGAGGAGGCAACACTATTACGACAAACGCAGATCTCTTCTGGTCAGAGCCTAAAATATTGCTGAAATAATGTACATTAAATGAAAGCGAAGTGGGTGAATATAGTGGATAGTTTTCAAAACCTCAATCATAAAACAGACGATTCAAAATAGATAAAACCATTAAAGTAAATAATCCCATTTACCTTCTTGACACGGCAAAAACACGGCAACGACACGGCATCGACCTATAGGGTCAATACAAGGTAAGTATAATAATCAACTAAAATTTTAAAACGAAAATGGCGCAAGCAGAATTAAATATAACTATTGACAAACTATCTGGTAAGATCTACGGAAACAGCGATGTGTATATTGCGAATCGTAACGGAAAAACGGTTATAAGTCATTATCCCAAACATCGTGATCCGAATTCACTCACGCCACATCAGCGTGACCTGAACACTTCTTTTGCCCAAATATCCAAGCAGGCAAAACTCGAACTCACAGATCCCGAAAAACGTGCCACTTGGCAGCAGCGTTACGACGAATACAAAGCCAATTATAAACCATCGGAAAAATACTATTTTACCCTCCGTGGATTTGTAATAGCGCAACTCTCAAAACAAATCAGCAAATGAAAAGAATATTATTTATCTTATTTGTGTGCTTGCCTTTATATGTGGCAGCGCAGATGGTACAACCTGTTCACTGGAGTGGAGAAGATAGAGGGGATAGCGTGCGGATACGGGCGACAGTGGACGAGGGATGGCATATGAGCATTCTCGAAATGGGAGAGTTCATGTTTACACAGGAATACAAGGATTCCTTTGTGATGACTGTCGCTAAAACGGAAATGGCGCCTATTCGGTTTAACGCGTGCAACGATGTGATGTGTACTGCGCCGGAAGTGTGGAGCTATGAGGAGAAAACCCATCTCCAGCCCTCCCCACAAGGGAGGGAGAATATTTCCGCGGGGGAAGATGGTTGCACAGACTCAGTTACTGGTAATAGATCTCTTTGGCTTATCTTCCTGTTGGGATTATTGGGAGGATTGTTGGCAATCTTCACGCCTTGCGTGTGGCCGATTATTCCGATGACGGTGAGCTTCTTCTTGAAGAAAGGCGGCGGACTGAAGGATGCTGTTCTTTATGGGCTGAGTATCGTGATCCTTTATGTGGGATTAGGATTGTTGGTGACGATTCTCTTTGGCGCTTCGGCGCTTAACGAGATGAGTACCAACGCGGTAGTGAATATTGTGTTCTTCCTGATCTTGGTGATTTTTGCCCTTTCGTTCTTCGGATTGTTCGAAATCACTTTGCCGGACAGCTGGTCCACCGCATTGGACAGCAAAGCGCGGAGTACAGGCGGTTTCCTGAGTATTCTGCTGATGGCGTTTACGTTAGTGATAGTCTCTTTCTCCTGTACGGGACCAATTATTGGCACGCTGTTGGTAGAAGCGGCAGGAAAGTCTTTATTGGCTCCGGCTATAGGAATGTTGGGCTTTGCGATTGCGCTCGCTTTGCCTTTCTCGCTGTTTGCTATGTTCCCTCAGTGGCTCAAACAGGCTCCTAAGTCAGGTGACTGGATGACGAGTTTCAAAGTGGTGTTGGCGTTCCTTGAGTTGGCGCTTTCGCTGAAGTTCCTGAGTGTGGCAGACATGGCATATGGGTGGGGTATATTGCCGAGATGGCTCTTTATTGCGATATGGATCGTTTGCTTCCTGGGCATAGGAATCTATCTTATATGGGATATATGGAGCGTATCGACCCCACGTAAAATCATCCGTGCGATCGTGATCATCCCATCCCTGGCCTTTGCGTTTTACCTGGCACCGGGTCTTCGCGGCGCGCCGGTAAAAGCGATCAGCGCTTTTGCGCCTCCTATGGAGATTGAAGGGCGCGTCGTCTTTAACGATTATGAAGAGGGAATGGCTTATGCTCGTCAGACAGGCAAACCGGTGCTCATCGATTTTACCGGTTATGGATGTGTGAACTGCCGTAAGATGGAAGCGTTTGTGTTGGATGACGACAGTGTCAAAGCACGGTTAAAGAACTATGTCTTCATTGAACTGTATGTAGATGATCGTTTGGACAGAGACCATGACGGCGAGAGTGAAGGAACAGAGAACAGCCGTTTGCAGCGTGAGCGTTTTGGTTCGAACGCTCAGCCGTACTTCGTTCAACTCGACCCACAAGGAAATCAGGTAGCCGAGCCGATGGCGTTTACCACCGACCCGATGGAGTTTATCGAATGGCTGAGATATTAAGATGAGTAAAAAGTAAAAAGTCGAAAGTAAAAAGCTATATTATGATAAAGAAAAGTTACAACCCCAATTTCAATCACGAGTATCGCGATGAGATTAAACGCGAGCACACGAAACGAACGTACGACACCAAGCGTCCGCCGGAGAAAGAGATGATTTTCGGTGTGCGCGCTGTGATGGAAGCGATTGACGCAGGCAAGGTGCTCGATAAAGTGCTGGTACGTCGCGATATGAGTTCGGCTATCGGCAGAGAGTTGCTGATTAAGTTAGAAGGAACAGGTACGCAGATCCAACGTGTGCCGCTGGAGAAACTGAATCAGTTCACGGACAAGAACCACCAAGGCGTGATTGCTTTCCTGAGTCCGATAGAGTTCACGCCGTTGGACAGTTTGGTTCAGAGCCTCTATGATGAAGGCAAGACACCGTTGCTAATGATGTTAGACGGTGTGACCGATGTGCGCAATTTCGGAGCTATCGCTCGTACGTGTGTGTGCGCCGGTGTTCACGCGCTTATCATCGGTACGCGCGGAAGCGCAGCTATCAACGGCGATGCAGTCAAAGCCTCTGCCGGTGCGCTGCATAGTTTGCCTATTTGCAAGGTGGAGAACCTTCAGAATGCACTACAATACCTGCAAGAAAGTGGTCTTCGCATCGTAGCAGCTACCGAACATACAGACCGTAACTATACGGAAGTGGACATGACCGTTCCGACCTGTATCGTTATGGGAAGTGAGGAGAAAGGTATCTACGAGGAGAACCTCAAACTGTGTACGGATCAGGTGAGACTGCCGATGACGGGTGTTATTGAGAGCCTCAATGTGAGCGTGGCAGCGGGTGTGTTTATCTATGAGGCGGTTAGACAAAGGAGCGCTAAATAGAAGGAAGATGAAGCGTCTGTTGTGGATAATAGGATTATGGATGAGTGTTTCTGCTGTAGCGCAGGACACGATTCCTATGTACCTGCATCCCGTGGACAGCGCTTATTTCTTGCCGATAGAGGAAGTGGCGATTCCGCCTATTCAGACTACCGAACGGCGTAAGAACTGGATCAACCGACTGTTAGATAGAGCCGATCGTTTCTTCATGAAGAACGTCAATCCGAACTATCTTATGCTGCCGCAACATCGTTTTCGCATAGCGATTAGCGGTGATTGGGGGAGTGTTTATACCTCGATGAAATGCAACGACATTCCTTATTACGAGAACGTCAATATGAGTTTTGGCTCCAATATAGCTCCTAAATTGGGACTCGTTTTCTCGTATCGGAATACGAATATCGGTTATTCGGTGGATCTGTTCCGCGGGTATTCGAACTTTAAGTTCTCTATTTTGCAGAATGGTTTTGGAATAGAGCTCTTTAGGCGTAAGACTACGTTCTCCGGAGGAGGTATTGAGTCTTCCGGAACAGGCGGCAAACTGGATGTGGGAAGCGGAGATATCTCTACGACTACGTTCTTCCTTTCCGGCTATGTGGCGCTCAACCGGCGTAAGTTCTCTATGCCTGCGGCTTTCAATGCTTCGTTCATCCAGCGCAAGTCGGCAGGTTCTGCTCTTATCGTGGCGGATTTTATCTATTCCCGCATGGCGCTTTTGAGCGATGCGCTGGTCTCGCGAACAGGAGGCGTCAATGAGATGGAGCTTTACCAGATAGCTATCGGAGCCGGTTATGGGTATAACTACACGCCGAATAAAGGGAAGTTCCTCTTGCATGTCTCGGCGACACCGATGTTGGCTGTCTTGAACCGAATGATCATTACCGGCGACGACCGGATGTTCATGCCGGATGAAGCAGGTTATAACCTCATCTTGAGCCGTAAACTCAAACCGCAGTTCCCTGTTTATATTACGGGACAAGCGAAAGTGGCGTTGGTATATAATATCTCGCCGCGGTTTGTGTTGGCATTTAATACCGTAGTGAATAATATCCGTTTTAAGGCAAAAGACAAGATGATTGCTACCGGTTCTACCAGCACGATTACCGATAATCCCAATATTCGAATGAGATTAATGACTTGGGACTGGAATGCCGTGCTTTATTTCGGAGTCCGGTTCCTGTAAATGGTAAATGAGAAAATGAGAAAATGTCATGACCGTTTTATACGAAGATAACCATATTATAGCCGTCAACAAGACCTGCAACGAGATTGTGCAGGGCGATAAGACGGGTGACACGCCGCTGAGTGAGACGGTGAAGGCGTATATCAAGGACAAGTATAACAAGCCCGGTGAGGTGTTCCTCGGTGTGACGCATCGTCTGGATAGACCGACGAGCGGAGTAGTGCTTTTTGCAAGGACCAGCAAGGCGTTGACGAGGCTTAATGAGATGTTTCGGACGAATGTACAAGGGGACAAGGTACAAGGTACAAAGTCCATTCGGAAGACCTATTGGGCAATCGTGCAGGGGGCACCGAAAGTGCCGGAAGCACGGTTGGAGAATTGGCTCGTGCGTAATGAAGCGCAGAACAAGAGTTATATCGCCAAACCGGGCGCCAAAGAGGCAAAACAGGCTATCTTGACCTATAAGACGCTTGTTAAGGGCGAACACTATACGCTTTTGGAAGTGAACTTAGAGACCGGACGGCATCATCAGATCCGTTGCCAACTGGCGGCTATCGGTTGTCCGATAAAAGGTGATCTCAAGTATGGCGCCAAGCGTTCTAATCCCGATGGGGGTATTTGTTTGCACGCCCGTAAAATAGAATTTATTCATCCTGTAAAAAAAGAAAACATATGTATTACAGCATCCGTTCCAAACGATTCCTTGTGGCAGCAATTTGCTGCTTTGGTTCATTAGTAGCCTCTGCAGGCCTTTTGCCGGATACCATTGTGGCATTTCCGGGAGCGGAAGGTTTTGGTAAATACACTTCCGGCGGACGAGGAGGTAAAGTGGTGTACGTCACTTCTTTAGCGGACGAAGCTACCGGTGCTACGGAAGGTACCCTTCGTTGGGCGGTACAACAATATCCCGGTGAGCCGCTGACGGTGTGCTTTGCTGTGACCGGAGAGATCCGGCTGGTCAAGGACCTGCGTATCAATCGTAAGAACTACACGATCGCCGGACAGACAGCTCCGGGTGTGGGAATCGTCATTACGCACAACAAGGTCAATTGTGGCGGTAGTGAGAACTTTATTATCCGTAATATCCGTTTCCGTATCGGTCGGAATAATACGAGCGGAGAGATTATCACGCAGAACGCTTTCGGAGCTGAGAATTGCAGCCATTATATCATTGACCACTGCGAGTTTGGCTGGTCCACCGAGGAGAATATGAATACATATGACAGCCATTTTATTACCGTGCAATATTGTATTGTGCATGAGGGTTTGAATAGCTCCGGTCACCCGAAAGGTGCGCGCGGTTATGGATGTCAATGGGGCGGTTCTCCGGCTACGTACCATCATAATCTGTTAGTTAATAATAACAAACGCTCTTGCCGATTCAACGGTGCGCAGAGCAATGATTATGTGGTTTATTTGGATTATATCAATAATGTGGTGTATAACTTTGAAGGTGGCAGTAATGGCTGTTACGGAGGAGAGAACACGGCGAAGATTGATGCTTTCAATGGTTTGAACTCGGCGCACGAGTGCAATTTTGTCAGCAACTACTATAAAGCAGGTCCGAATACAACGAATAAGAAGTATTTTGTCTCTGTCGAGAAAGCGCGTTCAGGCGCTACCAGTTGGGGACCGAGTCAATGGTATCTGGACGGAAATATATTCGATGGAGCGGCAGAGGTAACAGCAGACAACTGGAAAGGTGTAACAGGTAAAGCACCCTATGACAAAACCGATACATTGCGCGTGGATTCGCTCATTCGCCCCAAGACTCCTTGGTGGCGTTGGACAGAGGATTCTATCTATGGCCGCTATGATTTCGATATGTACGCTTATGCGGCAGAAGAATATGAGAGTGCGGAAGAGGCTTTCGAGACTGTTTTGGACACCGCCGGTGTTTTCCCGCGTGATCACGTTGGTCTGCGTTTGACGAGCGATACACGAAACGGGACATACAGTTATACCGGTTCTAAGACGGGTAAGAAAGGTATCATTGATACCGAAGAGGATGCAGAAGGGTTCTATGATTATACCGTAGTGGCTCCATTGACCGACACGGATCAAGACGGAATGCCGGACGTGTGGGAGAGTGCTAACGGCTGTGACCCGACGACACCGGATAATAACGTCCGTCATGCTTCGGGATACACGATGTTGGAGATGTACCTCGATTATGCGATGACGCACAAAGAGCCGATGGATGACGGGTATAGGCCTTCTGAAGAAGGGTTTGAAGATTTGAGATTTGAAGATTTGAAGATTCAGAAGTTTATGCGTGACGGTCAGTTGCTTATCCGTCGCGGAAACCAGATATATACATTACAAGGACAGGAACTGTAAGTTGTTTAGAATATGAAGATTGTGATTATAGGAGCAGGAAGTGTGGGAACTAATCTTCACCACGCTTTGGAACTGAAAGGCATCAAAGCGGAGTTGGTACATGCTCGTCCGCTGACAGCTGACCCATCGGAAGTGGAGAAGATTCCGCAAGGAGATTGTTATATTTATCCCGTAGCAGACCATGTGCTCAAGGAGATTGTGTCGTTAGTGCATGCTCCTAAAGCCTTGCACCTTCATACATCGGGGACGATGCCGATAGAGGTGTTTGGAGAAGATAAACCTCATGCGGGAATCCTATATTTCTTGCAGAGTTTCAGCAAGACGGCTTTGATAGATGATTGGAGTCGCATCCCGTGTTTTGTAGAGGGACGTAACATCGACGATGTGGCGGCTATTTACTCTATTGCACAAATTTTGACGAGTCATATTTACGAGGCGAAACAATATGACCGTGAGCGGTTGCACATAGCCGGTGTGTTTGCCAATAACTTTACTAACCTCATGTTCCGCATGGCGGCAGAAGTGCTCAAAGGAACGCAGATTCCTTTCGAGGCGTTATTGCCGCTGATAGACCAGACAGCTGCGAAAGTACACACGTTAGCACCTAAAGACGCACAGACAGGTCCTGCAAAACGCGGAGATATGCAAGTGATTGGACATCATCTGGAAGTACTCAATGAGTTGCAGGACGAAGAATTCTTCGCTTCGGATATCCAGTTCACGTATATGAACATGACGCAAATCATCCAAACGGCTACTAAGCAGAAGGATGCGCAGATGTCAGTCGTGGATGTATTAGCTCAAGCGCTCGAAGGCTTAGCCTCGAAAGGGCAAAGTCGTCCAGCTCAGGCAAGGAGACGGGGAAGGACTCCGGAATTATAGGCAGCGTATCTACCTTATGAAGAATAAAACGCGCGTGTATGCGTTGGTGTGAGAGTACGTGCGTGAGCGAGATAGCGTCTTTGACAGTGTTCAGAGGCGCTTTTTCGTGCTCTTCGCAAGGAAACTCATAGAGATGATACCAGATGTCTTTCTCTTCCCGACGATGGATGAGGGTGTGCATATCCGAGGTGTAATACACATGATAATCAAAACTATTTTCAACTCAATTATTTCGCCCCATCATGGATTTGACATTTGATTCTTCAGGAAAATATTTTTTAGTCAAATCATTATTATTTAATACGCAACAAAATAAGAAATCCTTTTACTAAAAGTTTTATATTATGAATAAAACCATACTTCCAAAGCAATAAAATGGATTTCATATTAGCAAGGATATTCTTTCTTAAACTTTGTTGGCATACATATGGAATTGTTTTTCTGTAATTTTGGACAGAAAGGCAATACATCGCATAGGAGCATTCAAGCATTACATTTCTAACCCCTGCATAATCATTCTGAATTTTATCAATTGCAAACAGATATTTTAACTTTCCATCTTTTG
>ONWR01000019.1 GCA_900321605.1 uncultured Bacteroidales bacterium
GACCAATATTCCTCACTGCTGCCTCCCGTAGGAGTTTGGACCGTGTCTCAGTTCCAATGTGGGGGACCTTCCTCTCAGAACCCCTACTGATCGTCGACTTGGTGAGCCGTTACCTCACCAACTATCTAATCAGAAGCGTGCTCACCCATAGTCCTTACGTTTCAAGTGATCGTCATGCGGCGTTCACTCACATGGAGCTTTAATCCAACTTTCGCTGGGCTATTCCCCGACTATGGACAGATTGCACACCTGTTACGCACCCGTGCGCCGGTCGCCGCCAATTGAAGCAAGCTTCAACCGCGCTGCCCCTCGACTTGCATGTGTTAGGCCTGTCGCTAGCGTTCATCCTGAGCCAGGATCAAACTCTTCGTTGTAAAAGAAATTATAAGATAGCTCAGAATAATCGAATTTATCAAGTGTAGAAATCTTAGGGAACTCACATCCGCCAAACTTGGCGGATATATTTTTTGTTCTTGTACTACATCTTGTTATGAATAGACAATCTTTCAAAGATCACGTTTTTGCTTAAGCTCGTTTGGAAGTGTTCCATTTTTGAGCGAAAGCGGATGCAAAGGTAGTACAAATTTTTGACATGACCAAATATTTTAGCAAAAAAAATGCATAAAAAATGCACTTTCTTTGTAACTCATTGATTATCAATAGATATTATTTTTGTTGTTTTTTGCGGTTTTTCTGTTGTTTTGGCAAAAAGGGCAAAAAAAAGCCCCCTTCACGAGGAAAGGGGGCATTCTATATATTATATTATAAGGTACGCGTGTACGCGCACACGTGTACGCGTATTACTCTTCTACAGGAGCATCTTTAGCATCGTCAGAGGCAGTAAGTTGTTTGTAGATCGATGCTTCTACGCCATAAAGAGCGGGAATGAAGAAGAGAATGATGAGCACGTTGATGATCGTACCGATGGACTCTAACCACTGAACTTCGCCAACACCGAAGATAGCTTCGATGATAGCAACAGCTATAAAGAGGCAGATGCAAAGGGCGAATTTGGTGAAGAAAATGCGCCATTTATTGCCGAAGGTGATGCGGTTGGATTCGCGGAGAGCCTCCAAAGCCGACATGTCTTTATCCACAAAGAGGACAGCTGCGAAGCCGAAAGCAATGGAAATAACGAATCCCGGGATAAACATAAACATGAATCCGACGCTCATGGCACCCATCATAAGAGACATGAGGATGAAGAACTCGCCCATGTTCTTGCGATACTCGCCTTTGAAGATAAAGAAGGGGTTGATCGCTCCACCCTTTGCCATTTCAGCGGTGAGGGAGCACATAGCGATCGTCGTTCCGACGTTGAGATACGGGATCCAGATTGTCAGGACGTAGAGAATAGTGGTTAAAATAAGACTCAGGAAATTAACCAGTGCGATGGCGATACCATCCTTGATGGTTGCCAAAATGTCGATTTTCTTGTTCATAATATAAAGAATTAAAAAATTATAGGCGTTTTGTGCGGGTGAAAGAGAGTTTGTACCGCTCACCCGGGGTGAGTTTAGATAATACTCCGCCAGAGGAAGCACACAGAGAAACGTTACCTTTCGTTCCACCGGGTGCTAATTTAATGGGGTAAAGAGCTATTTTTGATCCATCTAAAGTTTCAATTTGCAGAACGAGAGCAACCATGGATTCTTCTACTTTGTCTAAAACGAAGGCGATCTTGATGCAACCATCTGCGTCTGCGGTAACTATTTCGTTTACAAGGGCGACATAATTACCATCTGATCCATCAATCGCGGTTTTGCCAGATGGGGTTGAAGGAGCAGGTTCTTCAGCAACGGATTGTTCGGGAGCAGGTTGTTCAGCGAGAGATTCCACTGCAAGGGAGTCGGTAGCGAGGGAGTCTGTTGCGGGGATCGAGTCAGTCGGCTCTTCGGCAAGAGGAGCCTCATCCAAGGGCTGCTCGGAGATCGGCTCAGCAGATTCTACGTTAGCGGACTCGTCTGCCGAATTATCTGCGGCAGGCTTGGATTGACATGCAAAAAAAGTCAAAGAGATGACGATGATTGCGGGAAAGAAAAGTTTTTTCATACGTGTAAATATTAAAGTTAGTTATCAAATTGTTTGACGGTGCAAAGTTAGTAAAAATATTTGATATATGCAAATATTTGTGCAAAAAAAGTGCGTGCTATGCCTTTAATTCCTGATAAATCATAGCGCGGATGAAGTTATCGAAACGGAAATAGTACTTCTGTTTGCCGGATTTGTCAAGGGGAGCTTGCGGATCAGGTGCGCCTTTGAGTTGCGCCTCAAAACGACGACGGTACTGATCAAGCAAGGCGCGTTGCTCGTCCGAGGCAGTTTCGGGAAATTTATAGGCAGCAATAAGTACAGTAGTGCGTTTTGCAGCTTCGCCAAAATGCTTTAAATGAGCGAGTTCGGCACTCATTGGAGGGTTGTGTTTGTAGTCGCGTTTGCGTTTCCAGAGATAAGCTTCAGGATCACATTGCTTGGTGATCTTGCCGTTGTAGTCGTGCAGATGTTTGACGCGCGTAATGAGCTCGTGCTTGCTATCCAAAGCGCCTTTGACATAGTCGATGCCGGATGAATAAAAAACTTTTGACATAAGATGTGTAGTTTGGGGTTAAACTGTATTAGGACGTTACACTGAGGTAACCACATGATAAGTCGAATTACCTACTAATCACCTACTAATTACCTACTAATCACCTACTAATTACCTACTGTTAACATACTAATATCGTACTATAATATCGTAATCGAGTGCAAAGGTACAACAAAAAAATGGAATATGCAAGAGGGGAAGGAAAAAAATGCAGAAAAAGTGAGAAAATCGTAGATAAGGAAGCCCCCTCCGACTCCCCCATGGAGGGGGGGAGAGGGACAAAGCGGCATTTCCAATCCGCCAATCTTGGCGGATACAAAAAGGGAAATGCCGAACGGGAGAAAGGGGGAAGGGGAAAGGAGAAACGGGAAACAAAAACTCCCCCACTCCGGTAAGGGAGAGGGGGAGAAGGGATTGCGCATAAATGCGCAATGCATAGACGCTATTATTTTACTTCTTCGAAGTCGACGTCCTCAGCTGTGGGCTGACCACCGTTGGTGGTATCGTTTGCGCCTCCAGCGTTGTTTGAGGTTTGGCCTCCGGCCTGTTGACCGGCTTGCTGTTGAGCAGCGTACATCTCTGCGGAGGCAGCTTGGAAAGCTGTCATGAGGGCGTTGTTGGCTGCTTCGCAGGCATCGGCGTCGCGCTTTGCATAGGCGTCTTTGAGGTCTGCCAAGGCTTTCTCAATCGGAGCCTTCTTGTCGGCAGGGATCTTGTCTCCGAACTCAGCGAGTTGCTTCTCGGTCTGGAAGATCGTAGCGTCGGCTTTGTTGAGTTTGTCAGCCTGCTCTTTGGCCTTCTTATCGGCCTCGGCGTTGGCTTCAGCTTCGGCTTTCATACGCTTGATCTCTTCGTCAGAGAGACCGGACGATGCCTCGATACGGATCTTCTGCTCCTTACCGGTAGCTTTATCCTTCGCGGTGACGTTCAAGATACCGTTGGCGTCAATATCAAAGGTTACCTCGATTTGCGGTTCGCCACGACGGGCAGGCATGATACCATCAAGGTGGAAGATACCGATCTGCTTGTTCTGAGCCGCCATCGGACGCTCACCTTGGAGCACTTTGATCTCTACAGAAGGCTGATTATCGACAGCGGTGGTGAAGGTCTCGGTCTTTTTGGTCGGGATAGTGGTGTTCGCCTCGATCATCTTGGTCATGACACCGCCCATGGTCTCGATACCAAGGCTCAGCGGGGTTACATCGAGCAGGAGGACATCCTTGACATCGCCTGTGAGGACACCACCTTGGATCGCTGCTCCGACGGCTACTACCTCATCCGGGTTAACGCCCTTGGACGGAGCTTTGCCGAAGAACTTCTGTACGGCATCCTGGATAGCCGGGATACGAGTCGAACCACCAACCAAGATGATTTCGTCGATATCGGATGTCTTGAGTCCCGCATGCTCGAGGGCAGTACGACACGGAGCGATGGTACGCTGGATCAGATCGTCGATGAGTTGCTCGAATTTAGCACGCGTCAGGGTCTTTACGAGGTGAGCAGGAACACCGTTTACCGGCATGATATACGGCAGGTTGATTTCCGTAGAGGTAGAGGACGAAAGCTCGATTTTTGCTTTCTCGGCAGCCTCTTTCAGACGCTGCATAGCCATCGGGTCTTTGGACAGGTCAGCTCCACCGTTCTCGTTCTTGAACTCCTGAACGAGCCAGTCGATGATACGATGATCGAAATCGTCACCACCAAGGTGTGTATCACCATCGGTTGCTTTTACCTCGAAGACACCGTCACCGAGTTCGAGCACGGATACATCGTGTGTACCACCACCGCAGTCGAAGACAACGATCTTCATATCCTTGTTGGACTTGTCAAGACCGTAAGCCAAGGCAGCTGCGGTCGGCTCGTTGACAATACGGCGTACGTTGAGACCTGCGATCTCACCGGCTTCCTTCGTAGCCTGACGCTGCGAGTCGTTGAAGTATGCCGGTACTGTGATGACAGCTTCGGTAACCTCTTGTCCGAGGTAGTCCTCAGCGGTTTTCTTCATCTTCTGAAGGATGATAGCCGAGATCTCCTGCGGGGTGTAGAGACGTCCGTCGATGTCCACACGCGGGGTGTTGTTATCACCTTTTACTACTTTATAAGGAACACGTGCGATCTCAGATTGCAGACGATCATAGGTTTCGCCCATGAAACGTTTGATAGAATAGATAGTTTTGGTCGGGTTTGTGATTGCTTGACGTTTAGCAGGGTCACCCACTTTACGCTCACCGCCATCGATGAATCCGACTACAGAAGGCGTAGTACGTTTACCTTCAGCGTTTGCGATAACGATCGGTTCGTTACCCTCCATTACGGCTACACACGAGTTCGTGGTACCAAGGTCAATTCCAATAATTTTAGACATAGTATTTTTCCTTTCTTTAATTTATTTCGATTTATAGTTTACTAGTCGCACTAGATTTTCTAGATGTACTAGATGCACTAGGGAACTAGTCACCCAAATAATGACAAAAGGCGTGCCAAAGGGGATTTGGCAGAAAAAGGCTGACAAAATGGCAGAGGGAGAAGGGGAAATGACATATATCCGGCGGAATACCGCCGGGAACAGGACAAAAAAAATCCGCCAAGAATGGCGGATAGATAAAGGCGGATTGATTATCAGGAGAGATCGTAGCCGTAGTGCTTGAGGCGGTTGGTGTTGGAACGCCAATCCTTGTCCACTTTGACGAAGAGCTGGAGGAAAACCTGCTTTTGGAAGAAGTCCTCAATGTCCTTGCGTGCCTGCGAGCCGACGCGCTTGAGGGCAGAACCGGCTTTGCCGATGATGATGCCTTTTTGGCTGTCTCTTTCGCAATATATCACTGCAGAAATCTCGATGAGATTTCCTTTGGTCGTTGGTCGATGGTCGTTGGTCGTTAGTCCCTTTTCTTCGTGGTCGATGAAAGACTCGACTTCGACTTCGACAGAGTACGGGATCTCTTTGTCGTAGTTCTGGAGGATCTTCTCGCGGATGATTTCGTTAACAAAGAAGCGTGCGGGCTTGTCAGTCAGTTGATCTTTGGGGAAGAAAGGAGGACCGACAGGCAATGCATCTTTGATAGCGTCAAAGAGCTGCGAAACGCCGAATTTCTCCTGTGCTGAGATAGGGAAGATGGTTGCTTCCGGAAGTTGGTTTTTCCAGAACTCAACTAATCGTTCGAGGGTATCCTGTGTCGTGAGATCAATCTTATTTATAATAAGGAACACGCGCGAGCCTGCTGAAGACATCTTTTTTACTTTCTCGATGAAGTCAGGATTGCGGTCGATGGTGTCTTGCGGCTCGGTGACATACAAGAGAACGTCCGCGTCCACAAGGGCAGAACGGCTGAACTCAAGCATCTGACGCTGGAGTTGGTAGTTCGGCGAGAGGACACCCGGGGTGTCGGAATAGACCATCTGGAAGTCCTCGCCGTTGACGATACCCATGATACGATGGCGGGTGGTTTGCGCCTTCGACGTGATGATCGAAAGGCGTTCCCCCACCAAGGCGTTCATGAGGGTCGATTTGCCGACGTTGGGGTTACCAACAATGTTCACAAACCCACTGCGATGGGTTTGTGAACATTGATTTGATATTTGAGAATTGAGATTTGACATTTGTGATACTTTTTATTCTCCGAAGATCTTATCTCCGCTCAACTTATTGACCTTACCGAACTTCGCTTTGAGGGCTTTTTGGTCGATGAGTTTGGGGTCGCCGATGACGAGGATCTTCACGGGTTTGCCTTGGATATGCTCTTCGTAGAAACGCTCGATGTCTTCGAATTTGAGTTTCTGGACTTGACGGATCTGAAGGGTAGCCGGGTCGATCTGATAGCCAAGTCTCATCCAATTGGTCATTACCTCGCTCTTGGAGCGGAAGGTGGGATGATTCGAGAGCATAGACTGACGCAAGATCGTACGGATGTTACCGATGTTCTCCGGGTTGCGCGGCATCGAATCGAGCAGCGAGCAGTACACATTGATCGCATCGTTGACCTTATCGGACTGCGTACCGACATAACCGAAGAAATAGGTGTTACGCTGCTGGATAGCAGGAGTACGGAACGCACCGACTGCGGTATATGCCATCGAACGTTTCTCACGGATCTCATTCATGACAAGGCCGGAGAAGCCGCCACCGAAATACTCGTTAAACGCCTCATACTGAACGGCTTCGTTGATGGAATAAGGTGCGCCTTCGATGAGGAAGTAGATCTTCGCCTGCTGCATATCGGGGTCCGAAAGGAAATAGAGTTCGGTCTTGTTGAACTTCGTACGGGGACGATCCACCGGTGAGGTGGTGGGGTTAGCAGGGTTCGAGACAGACATATGCTGATAGAGCGCCAACTTGACGGAGTCCGCAGGGAGCTGTCCGGCATAGTGGATCTCCAACTCGTAACCGAGGGCTTTCTTCCACTCCGCCTCCAAGTCTTCCTCTACGAGGATGATACCCATAGCGGGATCGAAGATGTTACGTTCGGGCACACGTTTGATGAAATGCGAGTTGTCGCCGTACATGACATATTCGAGCGCCGCAGCGGCACGCATGTCGGAGTTCTTACGTTCTATGTACCAACGGGAACTGAGTTCACGTCCGACGATGGCATTCAGTTTCTTATGTCCCTCAGAGGAGAACTCGGGGAAGTTCATATGGAGGTTGACGAGGGAGATGATCTCTTGGAGATGCGCCTCATCGCCTTCGATATAGACTACCACGTAGCTCGGCGTAGCGGAATAAGTACAAGTAGCACCGAGTTTCGCCAGTTTCTCACGGAACTCATTGACGGATGTACCTTTGGTACCCGGTGCACCTTTGATACCTGCCTCATTCATCATATTGACTGCAAAATCAAGCAGCGGCTTCTCGTACGTACCGATGCCGTATTTGAGTTTGAGGGAGAAGATGTGGTTCTTGGGGTTCGGGGTGACATAGACATACACGTTTTCCGCAAAACGGTCCTGATCGATGTCCTTGAGGTCCACGAACTTCGGCACGAGTTTGCCGGCCGGGATAGAGGAGAAGTTCTTGTAATACTCCGATTGTCCTTTACCGGGTTCGAGGGGTTTGATCTGCGGTTTGGCGAGTTTCTCTTTCTTGGGGTTTCCTTCGGTGATCTCGAAGGTTTTCTTAGGAGCAGAGAAATAGGTCTTAGCCACAGCCAGCACTTCGGCTTTGGTTATTTTGGCTACTTCCTCTTTCTCGGCAAAGATTCTCTCCAGCGGCACTTGATAAGCGAAGCTCTGGAGCAGCATCATCGATTTGGTGTACTGGTACTCCATCGAACGGTCGTACTCCTGAAGGAGACTGCGGCGAACGGACTCGAAGAGTTCGTCCGAAACCTCACCTTTGAGCAGTTTGTCCATGGCTTTCTTCACGGAGTTCTCAGTCTCTTTCATGGAGTTATACTCACGCGAAGAGGTGTTGAGGAACGGGATTGCCATGATCTGGATTCGTCCCATCTCACGTGCCGGACGGAGTGAAGCTTGAGCAGCGAGGAACTCGTTGTCGGACTGCAGTTCGTCCAAGAGACCGATACCCATATCGTTAGAGAGCAGTTCGCAAGCGATCTGAAGAGCCAGCTCATCTTTGTCACCGGTCTTGACACCTTTGTATTCCTCGATGAGCATCGGGTAATAGCCCAGACGCGCTTTGAAACGCTCGTCTTTGGCGAACTCGGTGTCCGTCCATGTGTTACGAGCAGGCAGCGGCTTGGACTCCATGGCACCGAAGATCTTCTCAATGAGCGGTTTCACCTCCTCGGAATGGAAGTTACCAACGAGGATAAGTGCCATGTTATTAGGCACATACCACGTATTGAAGAACTCGATGAGCTGACGCATCTTGGGGTTCTTGAGGTCCTGCGGATAACCGATGATGTCCCGCTCGTACGGGGTACCTTTGCAAGCCTCAGCAGCAACGAACTTATTCACATGTTGGCTGTTATCGTCGGAGTACATGTTATACTCCTCGAAGACGTTCTCCAGCTCGGCTTGGAACGAACGGAAGACCGGATTCGTCAGACGATCGGCATAGAGGGTAAGCCAACGCTCCATCTGGTAAGCCGGGAAGCTGTTATGATAGAACGTGTAGTCATACGAGGTAGCGGCATTGAGTCCTTCGCCACCGATGGACTGAATCAGGTTCGAGAACTCATCGGTTGCTCCATACTGAGCCGCGAGGATACTCTGTTCGTTGATTTTGAGCTGAATAGCATCGCGTTCCTTGGGGTCTTCCGTCATCGCGAGGGTGTCGTAGAGAGCGATGATATGCTCGTAATAGGGTTTCTCTTTCTCCCAATTGAGCGCACCAATACGGTCGGTGCCTTTGAAGAGCATATGCTCCAGATAGTGAGCCAAACCGGTCGCTGTCTCAGGTTCGTCAATCGAACCGGCACGAGTGACGGTAGCTCCAAACACATCGGGCAGGTCTTGGTCTTCCCAGAGCATGACGGTGAGCCCGTTGTTCAAAGTGTACTGCTGCAAGCCTTCAGGCAGTTGTGCAGCCATCGTTGCGATGCCGCAGACAAGCAGCAAAACGCTAAAGAAAATCTTTTTCATATTTACAATTCCAATAAAACTTTTCCACATTGTCCGCTGACCATGACATCGAATCCCTTCTGGAAATCCTTGAACTGGTAGCGGTGGGTGATCACCGGCGAGAGATCGAGTCCGCCAAGGAGCATCTGCTCCATCTGGTACCAAGTCTCCCACATGCGGCGTCCGGTGATTCCTTTGATGGTCAGAGCGTTGAAGATCACATCCGACCAGTTGACCTTGGTTTCCGACGGGAGGATACCGAGCTGCGCTATGTTCGCACCTTTGTACATATGCTCGATCATGTCGTTGAAGGCAGAGGGTGCGCCGGACATCTCCAGACCCACATCGAAACCACGGATACCGAGTTGGAACATCGCATCTTGGATCGTCTCGCCTTTGGAGCCATCGACGGTAAGGGTAGCACCCATTTTCTTGGCTATCTCCAGACGGAGCGGATTGATGTCGGTGACGACGATGTTCTTCGCTCCGGCATAACGACAGATACCTGCCGCCATCGTGCCGATGAGTCCTGCTCCTGTGATGAGCACATCCTCACCCAGCAGCGGGAAAGCCAAAGCGGTGTGCGTGGCGTTGCCGAACGGATCCATGATAGCCGCGAAATCATCGGGAATACGCGGATGAACATGTACCACGTTCGATTCCGGCACAGAGACGAACTCTGCGAAACAGCCGTCTCGTCCCATGATACCGAGGGAGATCGTGTTTTCGCATACATGCCCCATACCTCGGCGGCAGTTACGGCAGTGTCCGCACGTAATATGTCCTTCCGCCGTCACACGGTCGCCTATCTTGAAATTGCGAACACCGGGACCGCAGTCTGCTACAATACCCACGAACTCATGTCCCATGGTGTAAGGCGGTTTGCAGTGTGCTTGAGACCATGCGTCCCACTTATACATATGCAGATCCGTTCCGCAGATAGCGGCTTTGGTGACTTTGATCAGGACATCATTGACGCCCATTTCCGGCATCGGGACATCTTCCATCCAGATGCCGGGCTCTGGAAATCTCTTGACAAGAGCTTTCATAATTGACGATTTACAAATTTACGATTTACGATTTATTGACGATTTTGTTTAATTGACGATTTTCCGCGAACAATTGTACAATCTTTTTCAATCGTAAATCAATCGTACCTCGTCAATCGTCCAATCGTCAATTATTTCAGTACAGCCAACTCCTTGCCTATTTTGGTAAAGGCGGCGATACATTTATCTAATTGTTCGCGTGTGTGCGCAGCGGACACCTGCACGCGGATACGCGCCTGACCTTTCGGCACAACCGGATAATAGAATCCGGTGACGTAGATGCCTTCTTTCTGAAGGGCAGCTGCGAAGTCCTGCGAGAGACGCGCGTCGTACAGCATAACCGCACAGATAGCCGACTGCGTCGGTTTGATGTCGAAGCCTGCGGCTTTCATCTTCTCGACGAAGTACGCGGTGTTCTCATGCAGACGATCTTGCAGTTCGTTGGAACGCGTGAGGATCTCGAAGGTCTTGATACCTGCCGCAGCAATCATCGGCGGGATTGAGTTCGAGAAGAGATACGGACGACTACGCTGACGCAGCAGGTCGATGATCTCTTTCTTACCGGTAGTAAAACCGCCGACCGAACCGCCGAAAGCCTTACCAAGCGTGCCGGTGATGATCTCTATCTTACCGCGCATGTTATAGAGTTCGGTCACACCGTGTCCGGTCTTGCCGACAACTCCGGCGGAGTGCGACTCATCGACCATGACGAGGGCGTTGTATTTCTGCGCAAGTTCGTAGATCTTATCCAACGGACAGACATTACCGTCCATGGAGAAGACACCATCGGTAGCGATGATACGGAAGCGCTGTGCTTGCGCTTTCTTGAGCTGCTCCTCGAGATCCGCCATGTCACCGTTGGCATAACGGTAACGCACAGCCTTGCAAAGACGCACACCGTCGATGATAGACGCATGGTTGAGCGCATCGGAGATGATCGCATCCTCTTCCGTCAGCAGCGGTTCGAAAAGTCCACCGTTCGCATCAAAACAAGCGGCATAAAGGATCGTGTCTTCCGTTCCGAAGAAATCGGAGATGACGCGTTCAAGTTCCTTGTGGGTGTCCTGCGTACCGCAGATAAAACGCACCGAAGCCATACCGTAACCTCGCGTATCCATACGGGCTTTCGCTGCCTCGATAAGCTCTTTGTTATCAGCGAGGCCGAGGTAGTTGTTCGCGCAGAAGTTGATGACTTCTTGTCCGCCTTCTACGGCTATGCCGGAAGACTGCGGAGTAATGATCACGCGCTCGTTCTTATAAAGTCCTGCTTCGCGAATCTCATTCAGCGTTTTTTGCAGGTGTTGTTGAAAATCTTGATACATAGTTGTTTTCGTAATGACGTAATCACGTAATAACGTAATCACGAAGTTTTTTTTAGATTATTCCTTGCTCCATGATAAATCACCTTGAACAGCTGCATCAAATGATGCCCTGTTCAAGCATAGCTGTCGCAACCTTCATGAATCCGGCGATGTTAGCGCCCTTGACGTAGTCGATCGAGCCATCGGGTTGTGTGCCGTAACGAACACATTGCTCGTGAATCGACTCCATGATATGATGGAGACGCTCGTCCACTTCTTCGGCTTTCCAAGAGAGGTGCTCGGCGTTCTGGGTCATTTCGAGACCGGAAGTAGCCACACCTCCGGCATTCACTGCCTTACCCGGAGCAAAAAGTATGCCGTTGTGTTGGAAGAAATGGATTGCCCCCGGCTGACAGCCCATGTTCGACACCTCGCAGCAACACCAGCAACCGTTGGCTTTCAGTTCCTTCGCATCGTCCTCGGAGAGCTCGTTCTGGAAGGCACACGGTAGGGCGATGTCGCAAGGAACAGACCATGCTTTCTTGCCCGCGGTGAAAGCGCACTCTTTCGGGAACTTATCGCTCATGTCTTGCACTTTATTGCGGTTCGAAGCACGCATGACGAGCATGTAATCGATCATCTCTTGGCTAATACCATCTTTGATGGCCACCACGCCGTCCGGACCGGAGATAGCTACCACTTTGGCGCCTAACTCCACTGCCTTCTTAGCGGCGCCCCACGCTACGTTTCCGAAGCCCGAGAGAGCGACCCGTTTGCCTTTAATATCTTTGCCTGCCTTATGGAGCAGATGTTGCGTGAAATACAAAGCGCCGTAACCGGTAGCCTCCGGACGGAGGATCGAACCGCCCCAAGTCATTCCCTTACCGGTAAGGACACCTGTATGATATTCGCGAGCGAGCTTCTGGTACATGCCGTTGAGGAATCCTATCTCACGTCCGCCAACGCCAACGTCTCCTGCCGGGATGTCCTGATCCGGACCGATGCAACGCCACAGTTCGAGCATGAAAGCTTGGCAGAAACGCATGATCTCTGCGTCGGATTTGCCGACCGGATCAAAGTCCGAGCCACCTTTGGCACCGCCCATCGGAAGGGTTGTCAGCGCGTTCTTGAAAGTCTGCTCGAAGCCCAAGAACTTGAGCATCGACGGCGTCACAGCTCTGTGGAAACGCAAACCGCCTTTGTACGGACCGATAGCGGAGTTGAACTGCACGCGGTAACCGAGGTTCGTCTGCACTTCGCCTTGGTCATCAATCCACGTCACGCGGAACGTGAAGATACGGTCGGGTTCAACCATACGCTCCACGATCTTAGCTGCCTCAAACTCGGGGTGTTGGTTGTACACCTCTTCAATCGACTCCAGCACTTCTTGTACTGCCTGCAGATACTCTGCTTCACCCGGATGTTTCGCAGCCAACTGCTGCATAATGTTTTGTACTTTCATAATGTGTGTGTTTTTCAGGTTATTATATCATGTTTATTAGAGTTCTAATAAATTCGGGTACAAAGTTACTGCTTTTTTTTCAAATATGCAAATATTTTTGCAATAATTTTTCGAAAATCACTTTCCTGCAGACACTCCCTCACCTCCGCCAAGACGCGAAGACTCGTCAAGCTCGCCCACACGGCGGTGTTTATGTTGCTGCTGACGACCGAACAGCCATGTGATCGAAAACATGACACGCTGCTGACGAACGGTCTGTTGATACCAACTCGTGTAACCGGGTTGCTGACCCATATCGGTAGTCGTGAAACGCATCGAACGCGCCAGATCTTGCACATTGAGGTTAAAAATAAGACCCTTTTTCATGTACATCTTCCGAATACCAAAGGACAGATAATACGTACTCTCCTGCCGCTCATAACCGGTTGTCATCGGCGAAGACCAGTTGCCGTCAAAGGTCATGGTCCACTCTTTGGGCAAGTAAGCCGAGAGCGTGCCGCCTATATAACCGTAGTGATTGCCAAGTTCGTAAACCGGCTTGCCGTCCGGCTTCTTCTCGTATGATTTATTGAGGAAATGATACCAGCCTGCGTTGATAGTGAGTGCTAACCAAGCACCGGACAATTTACGATTTGGACATTTACCATTTACCATTTGGCTTTCATCGCATTTCTCGTATTTGGGCACTATAGGCAACTCGGTCAAAGAGATGTTTCCACCGTGCGTAGTACAAGTACCGAAATTAACCCAACGCATTCTACCCGTTCCGTCGGCAAGTATATCCGTCTTGCGGTTGAACATATTCTGCGTGTGCGCAAAATTGAAGGTCAGATTGAGGTATTGCGTCCAGCTGAAATGCAGCTCCACATCGTTGTTGAACTCCGGCGAGAGATCCGTGTTGCCCTCCTGATAACTATACGCATCCACATATGTCCGGAAAGGATTCAGCATCCAGTAATTCGGTCGTTTGATGCGCCTTGTATACGAAGCAGACACAGCAATCGGTTGCTGCAACTTACCCAGCGGTTTGGAGGTATAACCAACATAAGCTGTGGGGAACGGATCAAAATACGACTTGTTCGTGATCGAGTCCGCCGATGTCCAGTTGCCGTGCGAGAACGTGTACTCTCCGCGCAGACCAAGTTTGACCGACCAGTGTTCGCCAAACTGCTTGCCGACGGAGATATAAGCCGCAGCTACGTGCTCTTGGTAACGGAAATCCGAAACGGCTTGCGGGCTGAGAAGACCATTGACCGTAGAGTCCGTCGTCATATGGTTATCGGTCGAGGAAAGGGCATATTTGACACCCGTCTCGATCATGCCGGTTTGCCAAAACTTGGTCTGAAAATCCAACTTCGCCGAGTATATCTGCGCTGTCTGACGAGAACGCAGATCCAAGTCCAACGAACGAATGCCATAATCGGATTTCTGTATATTCTTTGCACGCGACGAATAGCGGTTATAATCCACATTAACGGTCAGTTCCCTCTCCAACGCCTCATTAAACGTGTGCGTGAAGTTGAGGTTCGCCGTGTGCTGCGGAGCCTGCGTCGAAGTATTCGTGGAGGTACGACTAAACGTCGTGTCCGAACCTATAACGGTATAACCGATGTTACGATCATCGATGATGTCTTGCTTGATTCGAATATACGGAACTTGCAGAATAAAACCGAACGTATTGGCAGAATCAATATACCAATCGTTGCCCAGTTTCATCATATAGTACTGAAACTCAATATTATAGCCCGAATACGAATAGTTCTCCATTGCCTTAGCTCCACCGACAGCAGGGGACGTTCGGCGGGTCTCAAAATCCGCATCATTCTGCGCAAAGACCTGCGTCAGTTGACCGAAAGTATAGGTCTTTTCGCCCCGATAATTGAGGTTAAGCGAGAACATATCGTTGCTCAACCATCGTTTGACGTCGCCAAAATACATGCCGCCATAACCTGCCGAAAGCATTCCGTTCAGACCTTTCATCATATTCTTTTTGGTCTTGATATTGATGATGCCGCCTTGACCCGAAGCATCGTATTTGGCAGAAGGATTAGAGATGATCTCGATCTTCTCAATCGTGTTACCGTCCGTTCCGTCAAGCATCGCTTTGAGTTGTTGTCCGCTCAGGTACGAAGGCTTGCCGTCAATCCAGATCTCCACACCTTTACCGTTCACGGTAATATTTCCATCTTTGTCGATCCGCACACCCGGCGAACGACGGAGAATATCGTTTCCGTTGGAGCCTGCCGAAAGCGGAGAAGCGGAGACGTTCACCACCAACTTATCCATCTGTCGTTCTATAAGCGGTTTCTTGGCTTTCACCTCTACTTCCGCAAGGCGTTCAGTCTCTTCGCGCAGCACAAAATCCGGTCCGCCGAACGCCGTTTGGTAACCCACATACGAAGCCTGAATGATATACTTCTCCTCCCTTGTGGGGAGGCCGGGAGGGGTTATTATATACTTTCCTTGTTCATCGGTAATGTCGCCGGTAAGGAGAACGGAATCTTTGTCAAGAACAGAGATCGTGACAAAAGGCATCGGATGACCATTGACATCCTTGACAGAACCTTTGATGGTCTCTGCCTGAAGAGTTACAGTACTCAGCAAAAACAAACTCAAAAAGAACTTTTTCATAACATCTAATTTAAAAATTTTGTGCAAAGGTAATGTTTTTTTTGTCACAGTATTACCAACATTACTGATAAAAACGCAAAAAGTCTGTCACTTTTTGCGCAAATAAATATAGAAAGTGGTTCCTTTCGGCGAGGTCTCGAATGCAATCCGTCCGCCGGAACCTTCCACTATATGCTTGGAAATAGCGAGCCCCAGACCGTTTCCGTTGGACTTCGTGGTGAAGTTCGGACGGAAGATCTTCTCCTGAATATCCTGCGGAATACCGGGTCCGTTATCGGAGATGCGGATCTCCATCTCCTTCTCCGAATACAAGGCGTTGAGCACAACGATGATGTCGCCGTTTTGAGCAAGCCCTGCGCCGCTTACCGCCTGGATAGCGTTACGAATGATGTTCACAAAGACCTGCGAGATCTGCTCCTTGTCCGCCATTCCCATGACACCCGAATCCGGTCCGACATAACGAACAGGGATCTGTTCATCGTTCTCACGTTGTAGCGTAATGACATGCGACAGTTTCTCAGCCACATCCACTTCGCTCGTCACTACTTCCGGCTGTTTTGCAAAAGTCGAGAACGACTGTGCTATATGCGCGAGATTATCAATCTCGGAGATCAACATCTTCGTCGTCTTGTCAAAATAAGCGTCAAACTGATCCGTTCCGTGTTTGAGTTGCAGTTTCTGCACGGATAGCTTCATCGGCGTCAAAGGATTATTGATCTCATGCGCAATCTGCCTTGCCATGGTTCTCCAAGCGCTCTCTCGTTCGGCTTTCGCTAACTGCTCTGCCGACTCCTCTACTTTCTCCACCAGCAGGTTATAACGCTCCACCAACTCGCCTAACTCATCGTGATACGGATACTCGATATGATTTGTCTTAGCGCCCATTTCGAAATGCCGCATCTTATCGATCATCAGATGAATAGGAGCAGTCATGGATCGTGCTGCCCAGAACGAGAACAGCAACGCCAAAATCAGCACGATGATATAAGGCGGCAACAACCGAGCCAACAGCACATCCACCTCTTCCTTTCTCGTCTGTTCGCTCAAGAAATACGGAACCGCTATATACCCTATCGTCACAAACGAACCGTTATGGAAAGGCACATACGACACCAAATACGGATGTCCGCCTATCTGTTCCAAACACAAGACCGAGTGATCTTCCGCAAAAAGTGCCTCAGGCGCCATACGACGTGAGAGCCTTCCCTCGCGGAACAAAGCCGGCGTAGAAGAAGCTATCAACTCACCCGAAAGCGAATAGACGTGCATATCCTGATTCATATCCAAAGCCAAGTCATGCAGATCCACTTCCAAACCTTGCGCCTGAGACGGCAAAAGCGCCACATCCCAGTAATAAAGCGACCTCAGATAAGACTGAATATACTCCGACCTCATCTGCAAATCATGCCGCTGATGCTGCTCATACGTACGATGCACATACCGAACGGACATCACAAATATATATATGAATACCGCGAGCACGCACGCGAGGATGACATACATCATCCGCGTCGAAAGCGGCATGTTGCGTATTCCTTTGTAACGAACCAAACCCCACACGCCGACCAAGAAAACCAAGCCCAACAAGGCGATACAGAGATAGAAATAGAATCCCGCTGTATGGATCGTAAACGGCTTGCTCTCCTCTTCCTCCGGCTCGGTAGTATAACGAATCGGCAAGACCGTCAACACGTTATACCTGTTCGTCTTGGTCCAACGAGCTTTCGCTTCTGCATTCGCAAAATGCATATCCCGCCATGTGTCATAGGCGTATATATACACTTCATCCGCCGCAAGCCTGTTCGAAGACCAATAGACCATCTGCCGCGCATCAAAGATATAGAAGAACAGATCGTCGTCTTTCTCCGCGATAAACCGGATCGAATCGATAGGCACACCACGATCCAAGGCATCGCACAGCAACGCCGTCCTCTGTTCTGCATGTGCCTGCCGTTTTGCCAAACGTCCCTCATCCGAGAATCCCGCCTGACACGCCACCAACAGCATACATCCTATCCAAACTATCCACTTCCTCATGGTCTTATTTCAAATTCGGCTACAAAGTTACAACTTTTTTTGCATATATGCAAACATCCGCCTCACTTTTTTTTATAAAAAACCACTTTGAAACACATTTGAAACACACTGGAAACACATTTGAAACACATTCACTCGGAGCCTGCACGAGCTTTGGTACATACTTTCACGATCCAAACACGATATCGCGCCAAATGATACCCCAAACATTCCCAAAGGATACCCCAAGGATGCAAGCCGTTTTTTGTCAAAAATACGCTTTATACTATATATACGTAGTATATATACTTTTTGACGCTTTCTTTCCGTTTTTAAGCAAAAACAACACACCTATACGAGATATTCATTATTAATTATTAATTTTTAATTGAATTATTGAGATATTCATTATTAATTTTTAATTTTTAATTCCAATTTTATTTGCATATATGCAAAATTTTTTGTACCTTTGCAGCCGATTTAATTTGGATAAATAGGACTCAATGGATAAGATACGAAATTTTTGTATTATTGCACACATCGATCATGGCAAAAGTACCCTTGCGGATCGTATGTTAGAGATCACGCAGACGGTCGATGTGCGGCAGATGGAGAATCAGGTGTTGGACGACATGGATCTGGAGAAAGAGCGCGGTATTACTATCAAATCGCACGCTATCCAGATGCAGCACAAAGGGTACACCCTTAACCTGATTGACACTCCGGGGCACGTGGACTTCAGCTATGAGGTCTCGCGTTCGATTGCGGCGTGCGAAGGAGCCGTGCTCGTCGTGGACGCTACGCAAGGCGTACAAGCACAGACGATCTCGAACCTCTACATGGCGATCGAGCATGATCTGGAGATCATTCCTGTGCTCAACAAATGCGACATGGACAATGCGATGCCCGAACGTGTGGAGGACGAGATTGTCGATCTCTTGGGCTGCAAACGCGAGGAGATCTTACGTTGCTCCGCCAAGACAGGAGAAGGCGTTCCCGAGATCTTAGACGCCATCATAGAGCGTATTCCGGCTCCGAAAGGTGACCCGAATGCGCCGCTCCAGTGTCTTGTCTTTGACTCCGTGTTCAACTCCTTCCGAGGCATCATCGCTTACTTCAAAGTAGTGAACGGCACATTGCGAAGCGGAGACCAAGTGCGCTTCGTCAATACCGGCAAAGAGTACGATGCCGACGAGATAGGTATTCTCAAACTCGACATGAGTCCCCGCAAGGAGATCTCCGCCGGCAATGTGGGCTACATCATCTCCGGTATCAAGACTTCGACGGAAGTGAAAGTCGGCGATACCATCACACATGTAGCGCGTCCTTGCGACAAAGCGATTGACGGTTTCGAGGAAGCCAAACCGATGGTCTTCGCGGGCGTGTATCCTATTGAGAGTGAAGACTACGAGGATCTGCGTGCTTCTTTGGAGAAACTGCAACTGAACGATGCGTCTCTGACCTTTCAACCCGAGTCTTCGATGGCGTTGGGCTTCGGTTTCCGTTGCGGATTCTTAGGTCTATTGCACATGGAGATCATCCAAGAGCGTCTCGATCGTGAGTTCGATATGGACGTGATCACCACCGTTCCGAACGTTTCGTACAACGTCTATACCAAAGACGGCGGTATGGTGGAGGTACACAACCCTGCCGGCATGCCGGATCTGACGGAGATAGACCGTATTGAGGAACCATATATCCGTGCATCCGTAATCACCACAGCCGATTATATCGGTCCGATCATGACGCTCTGTCTCGGCAAACGAGGCGAACTCGTCAAGCAGGAATACATCTCCGGCAACCGAATGGAGTTACTCTTCGACATGCCGCTCGGTGAGATCGTGATCGATTTCTACGACAAGCTCAAATCCATCTCCAAAGGTTACGCCTCCTTTGACTGGCATATGAACGGCTTCCGGCCGTCTAACCTCGTGAAGTTGGATATACTGCTGAACGGCGAGCAGGTCGATGCACTCTCTACCCTCACCCATCGGGACAATGCCGTGGATTTCGGTCGCCGGATGTGTGAGAAACTCAAAGAGCTCTTACCTCGTCAGCAGTTCGACATCGCTATTCAAGCCGCTATCGGCGCTAAGATCATTGCCCGTGAGACGGTGAAGCAGGTCCGCAAAGATGTGCTTGCTAAGTGTTACGGTGGTGACGTGAGCCGTAAGCGCAAACTGTTGGAGAAACAGAAACGCGGAAAGAAACGTATGAAACAGATCGGCAACGTCGAAGTGCCGCAGAAAGCCTTCCTTGCCGTTTTGAAACTGGACTAATAAAAAATAATTATTAATTTATAATTTTTAATTTTTAATTTACACTATGCTTGAGCATTTGATTCCTGCGTGGATGTTAATCCCGTTCGTGGTGATGCTGCTTTGCATCGCCGTACTTCCGCTCATTCCGCATGTTGGCGAATGGTGGGAGCACAATCTGCACAAGTTGTATGTATCTCTGATTCTCGGCGTGCCGGTAGCCGTGTGGCTTTGCTGTAACGGCATGACGCACGACATCGAGCATCAGATGATCTACGACTACGTGCCGTTCATTTTGTTGCTGATGGCGCTCTTTGTCACCACCGGTGGTATTTGTATTCGCGGTGACCTGAAAGCAACCCCGATGACGAACACGGTGATCATGGCTATCGGATGGTTTTTGGCTTCGTTCATGGGAACAACCGGAGCAGCTATGTTGCTTATCCGTTTGCTGCTGAGTACCATCAAACAGCGTCAGTACAAAGCGCACACCGTGCTGTTCTTCATCGCCATCGTTGCTAACTGCGGTGGTTTGCTTTCGCCGCTTGGTGATCCTCCTTTGTTCCTGCTCTTCCAGAAAGGTACTCCGTTCACATGGTGGTTGCAGAACATGGTATTCGAATGGTTGATCACAGGCGCTCTGCTGCTCATCATCTACTACGTAGTGGACCTTTACTACTACAAGAAAGAGCCGCTTAAGAACATCCGCGCCGATGTGCGTGAGGCACGCCAGTTGCGTATTACGGGTCTGATCAACGTCTTCTGGTTAATCTGCGTAGTGCTCTGCACGATGTTCATCAACTCGACTTATATCCCTGCAATGGGCGAGCACGATGCGCCTTGGTATCTCAAGTTGCTGCGTGAGTGGTGTTATATACTCATCATCGCTGCCAGCTGGTTCACCACCAAGAAAGCTGTTCGTGTCAACAACAACTACAGTTGGACTCCTATCTTGGAGGTAGCTTGTGTCTTCTTGGGCATCTTCGCTACGATGACTCCGGCTCTGATGTTCTTGCAGCAACACCCGCTTCCTGTTCAACACGCATGGGAATTCGTTTACTGCACAGGTGCTCTCTCGGCATTCCTCGACAACGCTCCGACAGCCATGGTATTCCATGCTACTGCTACGACGCTTCCTATTCCTGAAGGCGTAGAGGCTGTAGCCGGTATTGCTCCGGAGTACATGAAAGCTATCTCGATGGGTGCAGTCTTCTTTGGATCTCTGACTTATATTGGCAACGGACCTAACTTCATGGTGAAATCCATCGCTGAGCAAGAGGGAATCGACATGCCGTCCTTCTTCGGATACATGATCAAGTTCTCGCTCATCGTCCTCCTGCCGGTATATATCATCACCCAAGTACTGCTTATTCATTGATGACTAACCGTCAAACAATAAACCGTAAATAAAACAATGAGTTTTATTGATTCCATCATCTCGTGGTATTCGGCGCATATGAACTATGCGTCGATTACCGCGCTGATGGCGGTGGAGAGTTCGTTTATCCCCTTCCCGAGCGAAGTGGTGATTCCTCCTGCCGCCTTTGTTGCCGGACAACCGGATAGTGTCTTATGTGCCACGGGTAACTATCCCGTTGATGTGCTGATCATCGTGCTTTTCGGTACGTTGGGAGCGATGATAGGCGCCATCATCAACTATGCCCTCTCTGTCTGGCTTGGCAGACTCATCATCTATAAGTTCGCCGACAGCAAACTCGGACACATGTGCCTTCTCTCCAGCGAGAAGATACAACGCGCAGAAGAGTACTTCCGTGAGAAAGGCAATGTCTCCACGTTCATCGGTCGTTTCATTCCGGGTATCCGCCAACTCATCTCCATTCCTGCGGGACTGAGCCGAATGAACTTCGGCGCATTCCTCTGGTGGACGTTCTTGGGCGCGTTTATTTGGAATTGCATCCTGGCTGCTTTAGGCTACGTGGCTGCGGGACAGATGAGTCTCATAAAAGAATATAGCCACGAACTGAGCGTGGCTATACTGGTTCTGCTTGGAGCAGTTGTTCTCTTTTATACAGCTAAATATCTTATTTCTTTAGCCAAGCGCAAATAGCTTTGCGTTTATCTATCAGTTCCGCTAATACGCAGCCTCCGATCCAGCCCATCAGAACAAAGAGGAAGAGGCATTTCTTGCGCTCGTTAACGGGTTTGGGATCCAGTGTAAAATGGTTCTCCAATACCACCGGCGCCGTAGCAAACTGCATCCGAAGGTCCATCTTGTCCGTATGGGTTTGATGTGAATAGATTTCACCCAAGAAGAGATGCACTCTCCAATCACCCATAAATACCATTCCTTCGCGTACCGTTCCGAGCGGTTCGGAACCCGGATGACCATGGAAATAGTAATGGGTCGTCAAACTATCCAGTTTCACTAACTGCGAATGGTTGAATCTCACTTGCTCTTTCAGACCTTGCAGATAAACCTCATACGCGCGTTGCAAAGCCTCATTATTATTAAGGATTGACAACATCTCTTGCTCCACCTCGGGCAAAAGATGCAAGTCACGCGCCTTGATTCGGAACTGCAGACAGAGACGGTCTTGCATCTGGACGTTCACCGTATCTGTCGGAGAAGACTTACTCTTGAAATCAATATAATCCGCTATGCTGTCTCCCAAACAATCGACGACGCGATAGGTATCAAAATAAGATACTTTTTTCTCTGCCAACAGTGGCAGCACACGGGAGTCGGCAGGCAACAGACGACCTGAACGAAGAGGCGCATATGCCTGCTCGAACTGCTGAATAGAGACACCATTGAGGAATGCTACTGCGTTAGCCTTGTAGATCGTGTTCTCCTCACGGGTGTAGTACAGAGCCGCAGCCGCAGCCAATACCACAAACGTAATCACAATCCACCAATACCGGTACGTGAGACGAAGCATGTAGCCCAACAAACGTCCCAAAGCGGCACATCCACGACCTATCGCGCGACCACATAGCACGCACAGGTCAAAAAAATTCATTTCTTTGCCCATTGTGGGCTCGAATCCTTCCTTTTCCATATAATCTCAAATATCAAATTTCCAATGTCAAATTTCAAATGTCAAATGATCTTTAGCTCCTCCTAATCCATCCGAACGCTCTGCGGATAGGTTTCTCGGGTTCTTCTTGTTTGGGTTCGTCCTCTACGGTAATCACCACCTCTTCCGCTGATGTGGAAGCAGCACGTTCACGCGGTTCTTGCGGGACTTGGATTCCCTCCTCGCGCAAGGTGTCACTCAGATCGATGAGCGTTGTTTTCTCATCTTCCATCGGTTTGGGTTGCTGCGTCGGATAGTTCGCCTCTATCGCTTCGGAGATGGATTTCTTTCCTTCCTCTTCTTCCTCAGAAGGCAGTCCGTCCACCTTATAGCCGGTAGCGATGACCGTTACGCGAACCTCTTCTCCGAGCGTCTCATCAATAGAAGCACCCCATTGCACCTCGATATTATCGCCCACTTCCTGTACGAAATCGTTGATCTGATCAATCTCCTCCATAACGATGGCATGTTCGGTCGAGCAATAGAACTGAAGAAGAATACGCTCTGCCCCATGAACGTCGTTGGTGTTGACCAACGGAGAGTTCAGCGCATCGTTGATGGCGTTGGTAATACGTTTCTCACCGGAAGCGCGACCGATATTCATGATCGCTACTCCACCCTTACGAAGCGTATTACGCACATCCGCAAAGTCGGTGTTGATATATCCCGGCACAGTGATGATCTCTGCTATAGCTCGCGCGGCGTTCGCTACTACGTCATCCGACTTAGAGAACGCATTGAGGAGGTTAAGCTCCGGATAGATCTGTTTGAGTTTCTCATTATTGATGATCAGCAGCGCATCTACGTGCTTTGCCAAACGAGCCACACCGGTCATCGCTTTCTCGATCTTCTTCTTGCCCTCGAAAGCAAAAGGAATCGTCACGATACCCACAGTGAGGATACCCATTTCTTGTGCCACTTCGGCTACTACGGCCGAAGCACCGGTTCCTGTTCCACCGCCCATACCGGCAGCAAGGAACAACATCTGCGTGCCATCATTGAGTGCCTCACGGATATGATCACGGCTCTCCTCGGCATACTGACGTGCGGTTTCAGGATCACCACCGGCACCTAAACCCGGTCCTAACTGCAGTTTGCTCGGAACGGAGCTTTTGATAAGCACCTGACGATCCGTGTTGCACACGAGGAAAGAGACATCCTTCAATCCCTGACGATGCATATAATTGACTGCATTGCAACCACCACCGCCAACTCCGATGACCTTGATAATACTATCTTCTGTCAGTCCCTCAAGGGGTAATGTAATAAGATCTTCCATATTCTTGTAATTTACTATTTTCAATTTTGATCAATAAACATATCGAGTGTCGATTCTTTGACCCTCTCGAAGAAACCCGGTCGCTGAACGAGTTGATTTCGGTGGGTATCCCGATAATCCTGACCAAGCAAGATTGTTCCCACCAACGAGGTATATTCCGGCGAGAGGTACTTGTCCTCTGTATCGCGATGCAGCAGTAAGTTATGCGCTCCGTATTGCACGCGCAAAGAAGTCAGGCTTTGGATATAATCCAATAAACCCGCCATCATCGACCCGCCGCCAGTGATATACAGCGTGGTGATTCGGCTCTCCACTTTCTGGAGTTCCTCCATCAGTGGGGCGAGGATCTCTTGTAACTTCAGTTCGATGGTCTCCGCCAACTCAACAGTAGCAATCACCAAATCGCCGCCCATCTCAGGAGTCGCGGGCACGCGTAAGCGCACGTTCTTCTCCACACACGCGGGCGAAGCGCAACCATACTTGCGTTTGAGCACCTCAGCTGTCGCGAAGCTGATGCCCTGCTGCTCCAACATACGGGTGATATGATAGCCGCCTTTGGGCACTACTTTGTTCAGCAAGTACTGTCCTCCTTTGTATGCTGTCAGGCTGGTCGTCTGTGCGCCGAAATCCAACACCGCACAACCGTTCATCAGCACATGGTTTCCATCGCAGGTAGCGAACGCCGAGAGCAAAGTCTCGGGACGTACGAACACATGCTCGATGCTTCGCCCTGCCTGTGAGAACGATTTCTGTAACTGCGTGTCCATCATCTTACGTCCGTAGAAAGCGATATAATGTGCCTCCACGAGTGCCGCCCTTTGTTCAGGAGAAGGCATCTCGTCCTGCTCTACGCCGTCTAACTTAAAGAACGAAGGCACGAGTCCGAGCACCGCCACTTCTGGGTTGCGGGCTTCGATCTTCTCTTTGCATTCGCGTTCCATCTCGTCTAACAGCTCTTGGCTGATTTCTTTGCGACGCACTTGGTCTCGACGCGAATGAACGGCTACGATCTGCATCGATTGTCCGCCCACGGACACAAACGCCGTCGGCAGTTCCGGAACGCCTATTCGGTTGGCTAATAGTTTGAGCACCTCTGCAATCACGTATCCCGCATTGCTCGACTGCGTAATAATCCCCTGCTCTACGCAGAGATTGCCTAATTTCTGGGGACGCTCTTCCACTCCCAACACACGAAACAGATCAGGCGCTATGCGTTGTGCCGCCATCGCCCTGACACTGTCGCTTCCCATGTCTATCGCTACCAAAGGAAGAGAATCCGCTGTCTGTACTTGTTTTCTTGCCATTTGTTGTATAAGGTTTATTGTTTAATGTTAATATCGACCTATTACTTGTCCTTTAAAACGGAGATCGAACTCTCTGTAGTTCTTGCCTTCTATAGCTTCTCCGGCATTCTCCATGAACGTCCGCATTTTCTTCAACTTACGCTCATAGCCGCTCATAGCGCCGAGCACTAAACGCTCGTTCTGCATCTTACCATTCGCATCCTTCAGATAGAGATAGAGCATAAACGGTGATTGTACGTACAGATGATGTACACGAGCGTTCCAATACTTGTTCTCTTGAAGCCACTCCGCAAAATCCGCCAACTGCGTCACCGCCATCTGTGTGCCCACATTGCCGCTCACGATCAGAACGGTATCTCTGACAGCCGCCCTCGCTTGCATCACACGCCGGTCGGTATCCACGAGCCATGTGTCCGTATTCGTCTGCACACGTAACATAGGCACGCGTTGGGTGATCTGTACACGCACCTCATTGCGCGGCGTGAGGTAACACTCTGCCGTTCGAACCATCGGATGTGCTTTGATCGCACGCTCTATACGATGCAGTGAGACCAAGTTTAACTTACGCCCCAAAGGATACACGTCCTCCGCATATAGGAGCATATTCAGCTCCGACTCCGTGAGGTACATCCGCTCCGCTTTATCCTCTATCAGATAGCGCATAGAGACGCAAGGCGCGTCAGTGGGCGTCATCCGAAAACCACTGATCACAGCCCCCACCAGAAGCAGCGCTGTCAGGCATACTCCGATGCTTTTCCATATGATTTGTGCTTTGGACAAATTACAAATTACAAATTACAAATTGTTTTCGTTATTTCAGACACAAGACGATCGATGTCTCCTGCTCCGATGGTAAGTACCACTACCGGTTCATGGGACTCCTCCACACGACGGCGAAGATAATCCACCAAGTCCGCTTTCTGTACTATCCGTTTGTCGGTATTGGTCATTTTGGCTAAGAGCATCTCGCTGTTCACACCTTCTATCCGCAGTTCACGCGCCGGATAGATAGGCAGCAACACCGCTTCGTCCAGCATACTGAGCACGCGTGCAAACTCATCTGCAAAATCGCGTGTACGGGTATAGAGATGCGGTTGGAATACACCGATGAACCGGCGTTTGGGGTACAACTTACGGATCGAATCGATAGCAGTAGCTATCTCCTCGGGATGGTGAGCGTAGTCATCAACATAAGCTACTTTCGGCGTATTCACATGGATATTGAACCGGCGGCTCACTCCTCTAAACGAGGCAATGCCGTTTCTCAATTCGTTTTCCGACAATCCGTTCAACCATGCTACCGACATCGCCGCTACCGCATTCTCAATATTGACATATACCGGCACGCCTAACTTCACGTCCGGTATCGTAGTCGTGGTATTAGCAGGGATGTCAATATGGAAATCGAAGAATATCTGCCCTTTCTCCACACGAATATGATCCGCATAGAAATTCAAATCCTTCGGCTTCGGCTCATTGCTCAAGACCCCATATGTATAGCATTTCACGCCCTTCTGCAACTTCGGCTTCAGAGCGATGCCGTGCTTCATAACCAAAGCGCCGGTAATCAAAGCCGTGTAGTCTGCAAACGCCTCCCGATAAGCCTCCGGCGTACCGTATATATCCAGATGGTCGGCATCCACTGCCGTCACCACCGACATATACGGCCTCAACTGAAGGAAAGAACGGTCGTACTCATCCGCCTCTACCACCACATAGCTGCTGTCTTTCTGAAGCAGGATATTCGTGCCGTAGTTCATGCTAATACCGCCCAAGAAAGCGTTCGTGCCTATTTCCGACTGATAGAGAAGATGAGCCAACATCGTGCTGGTAGTCGTCTTACCATGCGTACCTGCTACACAGAGCGCTTTCAGACCATATGTCACCAGCCCCAACACCTCTGCCCTCTTGCGGATAGAATAACCCTGTTCGCGCAGATAGGTATAGATAGCACAATCCTCGGGAACAGCTGGCGTGCGCACGACCAGTGTGTGCTTCGGATTGAAAGAGATAGACGAGTTCTGCAAGAATGAAGGATCGTCCACATAAGTAATGGAGATCCCTTCACTCTCCAGTTCTTTCGTCAATCCCGAAGGCGTACGGTCGTAACCAGACACCGCATATCCGCGATGATGAAAATAACGCGCTAAGGCGCTGATACCGATTCCTCCGATACCTAAAAAAAAGAAATTCTGTATATCCGCTTGACTAATCATAGTTTCTTAACACAAATCGGCTGCAAAGATACGAAAAAAATTGCATATACGCAAACTTTTTATTAAAATAATAAAAAAAAGCACCTCATGTTAGGTGCTTTTGATCAATTTGGGCATTCTCCATTATGCCTTTGAACCATAATTACGCTTGAGACCGACGATGATGCTATAGATCATGATGGCGAGAGATACGAAAGCAATGAGCACTACTGCACCCACCAGCAGGAATAACTTCGCCGTCATCAGAATGGCATTGATAGCTCCATCGTTAGAGAAGCCGACACGCGCACCGGACGAATCAACCGGTCTGCTGTCAATCAAATGGATAGCGCCTCCGAGAGCGAACATACCGGCAGATAATTTGGCTGTCCAAGCATAGAACTTCTGCAAGAATGCCGACTCCGTACGGGTACGTGTGATGACATATCCCCATGAGTAGTTCGCGAAGATATAGAGCGGAATAAGCGCTAAGAAGATGATCACCCAAATCATACTCTTGAAGGCTTCTTTTTTACGGAAACTGTAATGACGCTCCGTGTCTTCCAGTGCAGCTTTCTTGGCGGCTTTCATATCCCAGCCTTGGGCTTCTTTGAGTTCCTCGGTATACTCAGCCAGCTTCTTGGTGTCTTTTTCTATCCACTCCTGGTATTTCTTCTTAGCCTCTTTGGTAGAAGCGGTATCCATGGACAGCTTGTAATTCTCTATATGCTTGCCGTAGTTCTCCACTTCCACCTGGTAGCGCTGAATCTTGTAAGCGCGATACATCTGCGGCGATGCGAGTCTATCGCCACCGTTAGCCATGCGCTGGAGCGCAAGGTCAAGGGACAATGTATCTTTTTCGGGCCAAGCCTTAACGGTCTCTACGTTTGCTTTTGCACGCTCTTTGTCTTCTTTGTCGCTATATCCCATCCAAACGATCAAACCGATCGTGATGAGCGAACCGAGGATGATACCCCATGAGAAATTGAAGTGACGACGAGACGACCATCCTACGATACCACGCATTTCCTTGAGCATCTTATGATACTCAATGTCTTTGATACCCTTGGCGGCTTTCTCGGACTCATCCAACAAAGCGTCCATCTGTTGGGTTTCAGCAAGTGTCTCGGGATAGAAATTATCACCGCCTACATTCATTGCCTCAACCAGTTTGGCATAGGCTTTATCTTTCGAGCCCTTGACAGCATCTACGTCTTCCGGCGTGAAGGCATATTCACCCATCGAGTGCTTAGCGTCAGAGTCCGGTCCTTTCTTTTTCTTACCGTTCTCGTCCACTTCGGGTTGCTCGTCCTTTGCCAGCGCATCTTCGCCGGAAGTAAGCAACTTAGCACTACCGCCTGCCTCATTGATAGCTTTCACTACCATCTTGGCATTCAGATAGTTACCACCACGTACAGTCTTCGGGAGGCTTCCTGCTAAATCTTCCGCTTCTGTAAGCGAAATCTCTAACTGGGTTTTGAGGACTTGTTTGATGCCGTCTGCGTTCTCGCCGGCACTCTCGATGAGGATGAAATATTTCTTTTTCCACAAGAAATACCATCCGCATACAAACAAAGCAATGAGAAGAATGATAAACATAGCTGTAATTGTATTTGGTTAATAAAATGTATTGGTAATTATTGTAAGTATTTGTTCCTAAATATTCCAAAATTTTGCGCAAAGGTACAAAAAAATAATTAAAATCACCATATATTTTCTAAAAAAAGCATAAAATGACCCCATATTTGCATTTTTTTTCAAAAATATTTGGTCATGTCAAAAAAAAGCAGTACCTTTGCACCCGCTTTTCAAAAATTAGCGATTCAAGACTCCTATGGGGTCCCCGAAAATTTCTAATTTTTGGGGAGAGCGAGAAGGCGACGAAAATTCCTATGAGCAACTTCGTTGCGAATCGTATTGAGTCGCGCTTAGCGCGAAGTCTCCCTAGCTCAGTTGGTAGAGCAACTGACTCTTAATCAGTGGGTCGAGGGTTCGAGTCCCTCGGGGGACACAGAAAAAGGACACTGGATGGTGTCCTTTTTCTGTGTCTCTTGAGAGGCGAGAAGAGCCCATTATCGCTTACAGACTCTCGGCAAAAATCTCTGCCTCTTCTATCTGATCAATCTTACCGACATCCATCATCCGGTAGTCGTTCGGCACAAACGCTTTCAGTTCCGCTTTCTCACAAATAGACAAATAGAAATCAATGAGGGAGAATTTATCCTCTTTCATGGTGTCTAACATTGCTAACACATCGGGACTGAGGATCTGCATTCCGCTAAATGCCAATAACTGCGTATTCTCCTTTGTCCATGTGCCATTATTCGGTCTCACCTCACCCGTCTTTATATTCGTCCATCCGCAAAGCCTATCTTTCTCATCGAAACACAGGTAGCGTTGCGTCTCCCTTTTGGAAACCACCAATTGGCTGACACCTGTACGCTCATAAGCGCTTATCAATGCGCGCAAATCGATATTCGACAAGATATCCACATTGCACGCAAGAATCGGTCCATTGTCCATTGTCCATTGTCCATTGTCCATTAAAAGCCGAAAGGCTTTTTTGAGTCCTCCCCCGGTATCGAGCAACATCTCCCGTTCATCGGAAACTGCGATATTACAGTTCCACCCTTGGTTTGCACGGATGGTATCGATGATCATATCGGGGAAATGATGCACATTCACGATGATATCGGTGATTCCGGCGTCACGCAGTTTCTCTACCTGCCACTGGAGCAGCTGTTTACCTGCTAACGGCACAAGCGCCTTGGGCATCCTATCGGTGAGCGGTTTAAGGCGCGTGCCCAAACCGGCGGCAAAAATCATCGCTTTCATTCTCATAAGGTTTTGGAGATACCACGTTCGCGGTGGATCAATCGGATTGTCACCCCGTATTTCTCTTTGAGATGTTGCGCCAGATGCTCTGCACAATAGACAGAACGGTGCTGTCCGCCAGTACAGCCGAAAGCAACCTGCATATGTTCAAAATCGCGCTCTATGAACCGCTCTACATGATGGTCCACTAACTTATCCACCGACTCCAAGAAGGTGAGTATCTCACCGTCCTTCTCTAAAAAATCAATCACCGGCTGATCCAGTCCCGTCAGCGTTTTGTACTCTTCGTACTTGCCGGGATTATGCGTAGAACGGCAATCGAAGACATAACCGCCTCCGTTGCCTGAATCATCGGACGGGATTCCTTTCTTAAACGAGAACGAGTAAATCGTTACTGATAGCATATAAATAAGGATATTGGGTTTGTAACTCAGGGTTCTTTTCAAATAGTTCATGCAGGTTCTTCAGCGCCAAGGGTATCGACTCCAAGAAATGCGGCTTGCGCTCGAAATAGCCTCGATAGCCATATGCGCCCAGCACCTGCAACGTGCGGAACAGCACAAAATGCGGCAAGGCAGCTCTCCACGCTGTTTCAGCCAAGCTTGGCTGAAGCTGCTTGAGTTCATCCAGATATGCGTCAATAAGCTTCTCTCTCAACTCAGGAGCAATTTTCGCTTTCGCCTGCCATAGGAACGAAGCTACATCGTACTGCGTCGGTCCGCGCCTTCCGCCTTGGAAATCGATGAAGTACGGTTGTCCGTCACGTATCATGACATTCCTGCTCTGAAAATCCCGATACAGGAACGTCTCTGCCGGTTGCGCCAGAATGAACTTCACCAAACTGTCAAAATCATCCTCTAACTTCGGCTCAGAGAACTCCAACTTCGTGCCCTTCAGGAAACAGTACTTGAAGTAGTTCAGATCCCATCGGATAGAACGCTCGTCCATCGCCGGAACAGGAAAACAAACCGACCAATTAAAATCCTTCGCGCCCGTCACCTGTATGTGCGCGAGCGCACGTATAGCGCGTTCTAATAAGGTGGGCTCCAGATGATCGAAGAGCAGTGTGTCACCCAAATCCTCCTGCGTATAACTCATCTCATCCTCGCTCACGCTGTACAACTCAGGCACAGGTAAACCCAATGCATGAAAATGGCGCGCCATGTAAATGAACGCACGGTTCTCGTCGCGGTTAGTGCCCGTCACGCGAATATAAGTCTTTCCATTCGCGTCCGTCTCACGCGTATATACTCTATTACTTCCTTGTTGTGCAATCTGCATAATAATCACCTTTTATCTTTTATCTTTCATCTTTCACCTTTCATTAGCATCTAAACTGCAATGCGTTGTGGATGCAGCTTATTGTACATGGACCGATGATGTTTTCCAAAATACCATCCGCCTCAAAGAGAAGATGCTTGTCATAGGCTATCTCTATCTCTTTGCCCACAATAGGATAAACGAACGGCAGTTCGGTCAATCGACCATTGAAGAGGTTTGGCAAGGCCTTGAGAACTTGTCCGAAAGTCGGCTTGCGAACAAACATCGCGTGAAAGACACCATCCGTCGGATCTGCTTGAGGATTTTGACGAATACCTCCTCCCGAGAACGGCCCGTTGCCGATATTCATCGTAAAAAGCAGATCATTCACCGCCTCTTTGCCATCCACCGTAAGAACCATATGCTGCGACTGATGCTCCATAATGGCATCGATAAGTCCCATCACATAGTTCACACGATGGGAACCGATATAGCGCTTGATCGTCTCTGCCTTCTTGCAACAAAGCGAATCCACTCCAAAACCGACCGAATTGATAAAATAACGGTGATGTTCAATGCCGTTACGCCAATAGGTAACGCAGCCGATATCTATCGGACACCCCGTTCCCTCAAAGAACCGAGACAGAGACTCTTGATGGTTCTTGGTAAGCGACCAATACCGGCTCCAGTCATTTCCTGTGCCGCGCGGCATCAGACCTATCTGTATCCGCGCACGTTGCGATACCGTCAGCTCCGACCGCATGATGCCGTTCACTGTTTCGGACAGCGTTCCGTCTCCGCCTAAAACAAGTATCTCATCGTATCCCTTTTCCACTAACTCACGTGCCAATTCGATAGCATGACCGGCATATTGGGTCACGCGATAAGCAAACGGCTGATGACGCTTCCGAAGAAGTTTCCACAAGTACATCCGCTGTGCTCGATAAAAACGCTTGCCGGATTTGGGATTGATGATGATGCCAAGCATGGTCTGAAATAAAAAAAATGCGTACCGCTCCATTGGGGTAGTACGCATTTTCGTTTTTTACTTGAAGAACTCGTTAACCTTCTCGTTCAGAACGATTTCCTCTTGGAAGACGTAAGCACCCGTTTTAGGCGACTTAACCATCTTGATGCACTTAGAGTGCGCGCGTCCGGAGTTACCGGTTTGAAGGGTCGCAACCGCTTTCTTTGCCATAGTTCTAAGCCTTTCTAAATTAGGGTTAATTACTTAATCTCCTTGTGAAGAGTGTATTTCTTCAAATAGGGATTGTACTTCATGAGCTCCAAACGATCCGGAGTGTTCTTACGGTTCTTGGTGGTGATGTAACGAGACATTCCCGGAACTCCGCTGGCTTTTTGCTCTGTGCACTCAAGGATTACTTGAACGCGGGCTTCTTTTGTTTTCTTTGCCATACTTCAACTCCTTTCGTTTAATTGAGATAGCCCTTCTCCGCAGCTTGTTTCAGCGCGTTGTCGAGGCCGATCTTGTTAATTGTTCTCAGACCTGCTGCACTCACGTTCAGCTCGATCCATACATCTTGTTCTACCCAGTAGAACTTGCGGCGGAATAAGTTCACATCAAAACTGCGTTTGGTGTGACGTTTCGAGTGCGAAACGTTGCAGCCGCCCATGGCTTTCTTGCCTGTAATTTGACAAATCTTTGACATTGTATTATATATTTTATATTTTTTCTAATTCAGGTATTCTTCGCACATTTACACGAAAAATCGCGCAAAGGTACTGCTTTTTTTTGACATACGCAAATTTTTTTACAAGAAAATGAAATTTTTCTTCATTTCTTCACCAAAATCAGCAAAAAACATAAAATATTCCCCTCTCATCCACTCACCCACTAATCCACTCATCCTCTAAT
>ONWR01000018.1 GCA_900321605.1 uncultured Bacteroidales bacterium
CGACTAACGACAAAAAATTTTAATTTTTAATTTTTTTCTTGCATATATGCAAAAAAAATTGTACCTTTGCACCCAAATTGAGGTCTAACGACCATCGACTAACGACTAACGACAAACGACTAAATAATTCTCTTATGATACAACGAATTCAGACGCTTTATTTATTGGCGATCGTGATCTTGGGCATCACGTTGTGCTTCAAACCGGTAATCCAACTCGTGACACCCGAAGAAGCCGCAGAGTTGCAAGTATATGAACTGAGTGCGTTAGGTGGGGCTCCTCTTCAAGGCCTTTGGGGCTTGTTGCTCACTACCGTCCTGATGCCGCTCTTGGCACTGGTGGACATCTTTCTTTATAAGAAACGTCTGCTGCAGGCACGCCTCAATATCTTCCTTGCGTTGCTCTGCTTAGGCTACTACGGCGTGCTGGCGATCTATATCTGGCAGGCGAAGTTAGCGCTTGGTGTGGAGTGGAATATATTGCCGTGGGCTTCTATTCCATTGATTAACTTTGTATTAACCCTCATGGCTACGCGGCGCATCCTTAAGGATGAAGCACTCGTTCGTGCTGCCGATAGAATCCGTTAAACGATGAATATACTGACTATTTTATTGCAAGCCCCTACGGCGGAGCAGATTCGTCAGCATCAGGATTCGCTTCGTGCTAACGCCAGACAGCTGGTCGAATTGGCAAAAGAAGACCCGGACGAGTTTCTGCATATGTCCATTCAATCGCTGGTCTCCTTTGGTATCAAGGTCTTGGCGGCGTTGGCTATTTTCTTTGTGGGCATGATGCTCCTTCGTTGGGTTCGCACGTTGCTCCGTCGGCGTTTTGAGCGTCATAAGACCGAGCCTACAATCGCTTCGTTCATCATCTCGTTTGTCAATATATCCGTGGTCACCTTGTTGACCATCGTGAGCGTCAGTACCTTAGGCGTGGACACCACCTCTTTGGCAGCGCTTTTGGCAGCCGGAGGTTTGGCAATCGGAATGGCGCTCTCCGGTACCGTGCAGAATTTCGCAGGAGGACTGATGATTCTTGCCTTCAAGCCCTTTAAGGCGGGTGATTTCATAGAGGCACAAGGAACAATGGGCAAAGTGGTAGAGGTGAATATCACCGCCACCAAGATCCTCACGGTCGATAACCGCGTAGTGATCCTGCCCAATGGTGCGCTCTCTAATGGCGTGATCCATAACTACAACGGTCGTCCTTTGCGAAGGGTAGAGTGGTCGGTCAGCGTCTCTTATGGCGTGGATGCTGCTGCTTGCAAAGCCGCTATCTTAGCGATCCTCAATAGTGACCCGCGTGTGTTGCAGGCGGATACGGATATGAAGAAGTTGTACGACGAACTGAAAATATCCGCCTACCAGCTCTCTACCGTCAATTATCGTATGGAAGCTATCCCTGCGCCTTTCGTAGCGCTCAAATCGCTTAACTCGAATGACATCACGTTTGTGGTGCGTGTCTGGGTACGAAGCGATGACTATTGGCCGGTCTTCTTTGACCTCCAAGAGCGTTTCTATACCGAACTTCCGCCGCAAGGCTTCACCTTTGCCTACCCGCACGTGGATGTTACGATGGTGAAGGAGTAAGGACAATGGACAATGGACAATGGACAATGGACAAAAATGATTCGACTATGAGTTGTAAACGTCCGACCGATAGTGACAAGTCTTTTGTCCTTTAGCGAAGCGGTCTTTACTCTTTCAGCGAAGCGGTCAAAAAATAAAAATATGGAGTGTTTATTAGGAAAAACATTGCCTGAACTGCAAGAGGTAGCGCTTAGCGTCGGTTTGCAGAAGTTTGCCGGCAAGCAATTAGCCGAGTGGTTATACGTGCGTCGCGTGAGCTCTTTTGATGAGATGACCAATATCTCTCTCAAGGGTCGCGAGGCGCTCAAGGCGAACTATATAATAGGAAGACATGCGCCTACGCGCGAAGCGGTCAGCGTCGATGGTACCCGTAAGTACCTCTTTGAAATCCAACAGTCCGAAGGACGGTCTGTCAGTGAAACGGTCTGTCAGTGTAACGGTCTGTCAGCGCAGCGGTCTTATATCGAAACTGTCTATATTCCCGAGGACGATCGGGCTACGCTCTGCGTCTCCTCACAGGCGGGATGTAAGATGGGGTGCCGTTTCTGCATGACCGGAACGCTTGGTTTCCATGGGCACCTCTCTGCCGCTGACATCCTTAACCAGATTTTTGAAATCGATAACTTTCAAACAACATCAAACGATTTCAAACCATTATCAAACTTAGTACTGATGGGCGAAGGAGAACCGATGGATAACCTCGATAATGTCCTTCGTGCCTTGGAGATCATGACCGCGCCCTACGGCTGCGCATGGTCGCCCAAACGTATCACCGTCTCTACGGTCGGCATTCCGGCAATGAAGCGTTTCCTCGATGAGAGTGAGTGTCATCTGGCGGTTTCGATGCATAATCCTTTCCCCTTAGAGCGTGCCGAGATCATGCCTGCCGAACGGATGATGTCCATCGCTCAGGTCGTCTCGCTGCTCAAGCAGTATGACTGGTCCCATCAACGTCGTGTGAGTTTTGAGTATATCTGCTGGGCAGGGATGAACGATACGCCTCGTCATGCCAAGGAACTGCTCCGTCTGCTCAAAGGGCTGAACTGTCGAATTAACCTCATCCGTTTTCACGAAGGAGTAGAGGAGATCAAACCGTCTGAAACGAATACCAAACGCTTCCAACCCTCCAACGAAAAACAGATGGAGTGGTTACGGGACTATTTGACGGATCACGGGCTGACTACTACTATCCGTCGTTCCCGAGGAGAAGACATCCTTGCTGCCTGCGGCATGCTTGTCAACTCCCTTCAGTAAGATCCATAGCGTTTTGAGCTAAAATTACATGTTGGCGTTGTAGTATTGTGGCTGACCGGTGACTTCCTCTCCTAACCAATCCGGACGCTCAAAGGCTTCGTCTTCGTCGCTTAACTCGATCTCCGCAAGCACCCTTCCTTCCAGACGCCCGTGAAAGACATCGACTTCCCATTTGAGGCTGTCTCCTTTGTCCTTTGTCCTTTGTCCTTTGTCCTTTGACCCTTCGCCTTTCGCCTCTATGATATATCTCGTTTTGGAGATTGCACCGGGCAGGCAGATCTTCATCAGCTCTTTGGCGTCCGACAAGTCGATCTCTTTTTCCCATTCGAACTTCGCTATGCCGTCTCGAAGGAGTGAAGATTTAATAGTAAGGAACGCACGCGTGTCGCGTATGCGTACGCGAATGGTCTTCTCGGGATCTTTGCAAAGATAACCCTGCATGATTTCATAACTCGTCGTCGCTTGAGCGATAAAAGCGTCCGACTTAACCAAAAATTTTCGTTCGATTTCGGTGTTTTTTGCCATAATTATGCGTATTTGAGTGCAAAATTACAACTTTTTTGCCAAATAAACAAAAAAAAGTGCAAAAAAATTTGCGTATGTCATAAAAAAGCAGTACCTTTGCACCCGCTTTTCGATTTTAGCAACGAAATGCCGTTTCTGAGCTCCAAACGGAGCACCCGAAAAATTTTAATTTTTGGGGAAAGGAAGGGTGGGTGAGTGGCTGAAACCAACAGTTTGCTAAACTGTCGTACGGGTAACTGTACCGGGGGTTCGAATCCCCCCTCTTCCGCAAAAGGCACCAAGTCGGTGCCTTTTTGCGTAAAGAGCGGGGTTCTTCACCCCCGGTCGGGGGTTCTTATCTCGCTACGCTCGAACGATTATTGCTTCGCAATTTTCGAATCCCCCCTCTTCCGCAAAAGGCACCATATCGGTGCCTTTTTTGCGTAAAGAGCGGGGTTCTTCACCCCCGGTCGGGGGTTCTTATCTCGCTACGCTCGAACGATTATTGCTTCGCAATTTTCTCCGCCGCTTCGCTCTGTCGATTATTGCAGAGCAATTTTCTCCGCCGCTTCGCTCTGTCGATTATTGCAGAGCAATTTTCTCCGCCGCTTCGCTCTGTCGATTATTGCAGAGCAATTTTCGAATCCATAGTAAAAGCACTACAAAAGCGGAGTCATGTAAACCGGCACAAGGAGTGTTTCTCCATCTTTTCGCAGATCTTTTGTATAAAGCAAGTAGCGATTATTGATACGGGAAGAGTACTTCTCGCAGAAAGCATCCAACGAAGCATGTGTTTTGTACCCGGAAGATTTGACTTCAATCGGACAAATCTTATTCCCTCTGGATAGTAAGAAGTCAACTTCATAATTATGATTATTGCCGTCTGGAAGTGTGTAGTAGAACAATTTATCGCCGTTTGCCACTATCATTTGTGCAATGACATTCTCATACACATAGCCCAAATTAGCTTCCAACTTATCGTTGAGCAATTTTTGATAGATCGTATTTTCGGTAAAGGATTTGTCCCAAAACGCAAGCGTAACAAACAATCCGGTGTCGCATAAGAATATCTTATATGCTGATTGATTGGTAGTAAGCGACATGCCGACATTCGGATCGTCTGCATGGTAAGCCACATTGACGGTCTTACTATCCTGCATAAGAAAAATAAGGTTCTCTATCTGTTCTGCGCGCGTTTTATCAATAACGGTTGTGGGCTGATAGCGATTCGCATTATTCGATAATTGCGCAGGAATAGCCATAAATAGACGTTCTGCCTTTCCGGTCTTATCAATCTTAATAAAATCCTGTTGGTAGAGGCGAATAATAGCGCGTTTCACCTTGTCCACTGCTGCAAAATCCTTAGTCGCAATATACTTATTCACTGCCTGCGGCATTCCTCCAACTAACATATATAGCCGAAAATCGCGCATGAGCTTTCGGTTGATCTCATCGCCAAATCCGCGCTTCTTATCCCATGCTTCTTTGAGCAAATCCATCGTGGTGGTATTCCCCATCGCCCATAGAAATTCCTCATAATCCATAGGATACATTTCAAGAGATTCCTCTTCGCTGGGAATGATGATGTTCTCTGTATTCTTATGAATGCTGATTAGCGAACCTGTTTCGATATAATCATATCTGCCATCTTCCACTAAGGCTTTGATAGCTTGCCGTGCAATGGGATATTTTTGCACTTCATCAAAGATGATCACGCTTTCCCGTTCGTATAAAGTGATGTCTTTTAACACGCGTAGTCGGCTAAAGAAGAAATCCATGTCGGAAAGATCCTCAAACAATTCTTTCTCTCCTTTAGTCGCTTTGGAGAAATCGAAGATAGCATATGACTTGTATTCATTTTGTGCAAACTCACGAACAATCGTACTTTTGCCAACGCGTCTTGCCCCTTCAATTAAAAGAGCTGTTTCACCTTGTGATTCATGCTTCCAATCTAACATTTTCTGATAGATTTTGCGCTTAAAAACGATTTCCTTCATAGTGCAATTTTAAAATTTGCTGCAAAGATACGGATTTTTCTTGACATATGCAAATATTTTCAAATAAAAATGTTCCCTGAGCGCAAAATTTATCTTAACAAAATGTTCTCTGAGCGCAAAATCTTTTTTGTGCAAAATGTTCCCTGAGCGCAAAATTTATTTTAAGAATAGTGCGTAAAATCGCATTTTTGAAAGAATTAAGAAAAGTATGTCTAGAGTCTTGTCTATCACGCAAAAATGTATGCTCAAATATACATTATTGAATAAAAATTTGCGTATGTCAAAAAAAAGCAGTAACTTCGACCTCCTCCCCCCATACATGGGGACCCCTTCGAAAGTACAGTCGCGTCCTGCCGGACATATACCACCGCGGGCATTTTTTGCCAAGCCTAACGGCTTTCCCTGTTGCATAGGTCTATAAGCCGTTCTTATGCGAGCATAGACGTCTCATAGCCCCATACAACAGATAAAATTTCATTTTATTCGGCAAAAAATACCCGAACGCTTGCATATGTGCAATTTTTGTTGTACCTTTGCAGACAAAATTGAAAAAACATAACGGAATGAAAAAAATAACTATATCGATTCTGTGGATTCTCTTTTCCTGCCTGTGTGTATGGGCTGAGACGATGGAGAGGGAGCAAACGTCCTTGGTGGCAGGGAGTGCGGTGCGTGATACGCTGATGGGCGTGCCATGCCGCGTGTATCTGCCTGCGCAGTACGAGCAGCGTGTGGCGGAGCGTTTTCCGGTGCTCTATCTACACCATGGTATGTATGGCAATGAGAATGACTGGATTGAGCAAGGTGCGCTGATTCCTATCATGGATTCCCTGCTGCGTAAGGGAACCATCAAAGAGTGGGTGGTGATCATGCCGGATAACTGTCCGAGTCGTCCGACCTTCGAGGAAGAGAAAGCGAATGCGACTACGGGAGAATGGGAGAATATCTTTGCCCGCTTTATGGACGAAGCGGAGCATCGCTACCGGATCAGTCATGATCCTTCGGAGCGTGCTGTAGCGGGTCTGTCCATGGGTGGCTATCACACGATGCGCGTGAGCAGCGTGCTCAAAGGGCAGTTTGCTTATGTCGGGATGTTCTCTCCGGCTACTTTTGTGCATAATGCGCCGGAGAACTACAAGCTTTTCTGGATCGGAATAGGGAAGGACGATTTCTTATATGAGTCCTTGCAGGAATACCGTCGTTGGTTAGATGCCAAGGGCGTGGAATATACGTATTACGAGACCGAAGGCGGACATGAGTGGCCTAATTGGCAGGATTATATCTGTCGTTTTCTCCAACTCATTTCCCGATAAGCTCTACTGAAATTTATGATCATGCGAAAGAAAATATATATCTTGCTTGCCTCTTTGGCACTGGTGTCTTGTGCAAACCGAGGCATAGGTCCTCAGGGCGGTCCTCGGGACACGCTTGCACCTCAGCCTGTTCGTTCGGAGCCGGAGAACGGTGCGCTTAATTTTAACCGGAACCGTATTGAGATCAGTTTCAATGAATATCTGCAGCTGAATAACGTGAGTCAGAATTTTCTGATGTCCCCTCCTCAGCAGCGTCCGCCTGACGTGAAGGTGCGCGGAAAGAAGGTGGTGGTTCAGTTTGCGGACACGCTTCGGAGCAACACCACATACACCCTCGATTTCGGCAATGCTATTTGCGATTATAGGGAGCGTAATCCGTTCTCGAATTACTCGTTTGCTTTCTCCACGGGACCGCAGATCGATACCTTGGAAGTGCGCGGAAAGGTGTATGATGCCTCTAATCTGAATCCGCAGCAGGGCATCATCGTCGGTATCCATGAGAACATGGACGACTCGGCATTTCTGAAGATGCCTTTTACCCGCATTGGTCGTACGGATTCCGTGGGCGCTTTCCGAATCGGGAACATGCAGGGCGGCTCTTACCGTCTTTATGCGGTCAATGATATTAGCCGTGACTATCGTCTGACTCCGGGTGAGGCGCTTGCTTATGCCGACTCGCTGCTGACGCCTGTTGTGCGTCCTCATTACCACAAGGACTCGTTGGGTAATGATAGTCTGGTGGGCTATGAATACGGTCCTGCGGACTTGCAGTTGTTGCTTTTTGAGCAGCAGCAAAAACGTCTATATTTGCAGCGTACCCATCGCGAACAGGCTCATTTAATCCGTGTTTGTTTCTCTTCGGAGCCGGACAGCCTGCCTTCATTCCGGGCAATGCGTCCTTCTGAGACGGACTCGACTCGTTCGGATTCGGCATGGATAGATCCGATGCCGTACATGCATATGCACTATTCCAAGCTTCGTGATACGGTCACTATCTGGCTGACCGATAGTGCGGCTATCTCGCAGGACTCGATCTTCTTGGAGGCGCGTTACCGCAGAACCGATTCGGTCTATAACTTGGAGTGGTACACCGACACGTTGCGGGCTATCTGGCGTTCGCCTCGTCTGTCCGCGAAAGCGAAGAAAGTCTTGGATCGTAAGAACCGAGAGCGTAAGCTGGATCTCAAATCGAATGCAAGACAGGGATTCGAGCTCTATGATACCTTGCGGATCCATTGCTCTACGCCGATCGCTTCCATTGAGCGCGATTCGATACATTTGTACCAGCAAGTGGACACCATCTTCAAACCGGTCTCATTCCGCATTGCGCCTTATGATACACTCCCGATGCAACTGACGCTGATTGCTTCTCTCGGAGCCGGTAAGAAATACGAGCTGAGGATAGATAGTGCCGCGCTTCATGACGTGTACGGCGCTCCTAACAAAGCGGAGAAATTTGGATTGCAGGTGAAGAACCCCGAGGAGTACGCTACGCTTCGCGTTAAGTTGAATCCTTTCCTGCCCAAAGCACGTATTCAGCTGTTGAATACCAGCGATGAACCGGTGCTCGAACTACCGGCTGTGCAAGGAGGTACGTTCTTCCGTTACCTCAAACCGCAGACCTATTATATTCGTTTGTATATCGATGAGAACGGAGACGGTCTCTGGACAACAGGCAGCTGGGAGCTCAAACGGCAGCCGGAACCGGTGTATTATTTCCCGGCTAAGTTGCAGACCAAATCCAATTGGGATTTTGAGGAAGAGTGGAATTACAAGGCGGTACCTCAGATGGAGGCGAAACCCAAAGAACTCATTCGTACCGGTTCTGCCAAAAAAAAATAAAAGAGACCAAGATGCTGAAATCGAAGTGGTTTGACTATTGTTTTGTGTCGTCGGGACTGCTTATTCAGGCGGTTGTTTTTGCCGTGACTTGGTATCTGCCCGATTTCGATGTGTATCAATCGACACTCAGTTTTGTCTGTGGGTGTTTGGGCGTGTGCTCCGTGTGGCTGACAGCGCAGCGCAATATATGGATGTACCTCTTTGGCTTCGGGCAGGTGGGTATTTATTTATGGCTCTGTGTGCAGCAGCGTTTTTACGGGGGTATAGCTATTAATAGCTATTATCTGCTGACCATGGTCTATGGTGTCTTTGTGTGGCGTCGGCATTTGGACGAAACCGACCATACACTCACTATCCGCTGCCTGCCTGTGATGAAGACCGTGCTTATCAGTATAGCTACGATTGTCGGTTCATGGCTGACAGGGTGGGGTTTGTCCTATTGGACGGATGACACGCAGCCCTATTTAGATGCCTTTACAACAATACCTGCTCTGGTAGGGCAGGTATTGATGATACTCGGTTTGCGCGAGCATTGGTTGATGTGGCTTGCTGTCGATGTGTTGGGCGTAGTGCTTTGGGTACGAGCCGGAGACGGTTGTATGACAGCGCAGTACGCCTTCTGGACAGCTAACTGCGTGTACGGATTTTACCTCTGGCGCTCATCCGGCGTCTCGAAAGAGTAGAGGATCGCTTCCAATTGGCGCAAGGCATTGCGTTTCTTCTGACCGGCAGCGAAAAGGAATGCTTCTGCGGTCACTACGCGTGCATTCACAGGATCCAAGCGGGTAAGGCTCACAAACGGACCGCCCATTGCTTCTCCGTCGAGCATCTTCCATAAACCGCGAGTCTCCATCGCGTAGAATCCTCCCACAGAGTCGCGCAAAGCCGCTACAGAACGGCTGACCGGCGGAAAATGTTTGTACTCTGTGCCCATGTGGCTACCGGGCACTTGTGCCGTAACGATTCGTCCGAGCACTTCATTGCGCATGGCAACGATCGACTCGTTGCTGAACTGCTCTTGAGCGGTGTACGGATAGCTGTAAACGAGCACATCCTTACGCATCGGACCTTTGTTATTGCAACACCAAAGAACATTGACCTTTTGGTCATCGGAAATGGTTATCTCTTCATTTTTGATGAGCATGAAGTCCTCGGGGATGAGCATGTCGTAGCCTTGTTTATTGAGTATCGCGCGCGCTTCCTTATTGGTGTTGGCACGGTAGAAACTGAGCTGACGGGCTAACTCCTCCTGTACAAACCACTCCCGGATAGATTCTCCGTTGGTCTGCCAATAGGCTAAGAAGGCTTCATCGCTCGGTGCCTGAATACGGATCATCGCCTGCGGTTGAGACCATACATTGCGGCTCTTGAGCACTTTGACTTGGGTGTACTTATGCTCGTTGATATCCGCTAAGAGGATGTTCCTTGTCGATTTGAGAAAATCATCAAACGAGGCCGTGGGCACATGTGTCACGGTAAACGTAGCTTCCATTTGCGGCAAACCATACATATCTGCTCCCATGGTAGCGCAGACAGCCTCCTTGATTTCCGTACTATTTGGCGAGACCACCAAACATTCATAAATACTACCGGTTGCTGAGGTCAGCAAACGTTCATGGCTGCTTGTGCATGCACAGAGAAAAGCAGCCGTACAAATGAGTAAAAATAAACCCTTTTTCATAATCTCATGTTTAATTTGGGTGCAAAGTTAATAAAAAAAAACGAAATGTGCAAAAAAATTTGCCAAAAATTTGCATATATAAAAAAAAATCTGTAACTTTGCGACCGAATTAACAAATAATGCCATGACTCTATTTACTGATTCTATTTTTTTGACGGATGAGATGGAGGGTTTTGAAAAGTGCCGAGACACACGTTTTGACACCTCTACGACCGTTCTTTTATGCACCAAAGGTCACATAGATGTTTCCTATCGTGGTGAGATGATTCGCATTGACACGAATGATGTGTTTATTCGTGTGCCTTATGCGACGGAGAAGGGACCGTTCAAATGGTCCGATGATTTTGAGTTTATGCAGGTATCTATCCCGATTTCCCTGTATGAGGAGTTGATGTTTGATCATATGCGTGTGGAACCGCGTTGGTGGCAGAAACAGGAGTACCTCAAGGCGCATCCTATTTTCCATTTGAACGAGATATCCGTTGAGTTCTGCCGCACGTATTTCCATTTGTTGCAGTTACAGTTGCAGGATAAGCAGTCGGACTACCGTCGTCAGATATTGATGTTGATTGCTCGTGGCGCTACCATGGAGTTGCTCAATTATCTGGATAAGACCTTGGTGTTTGGTGAATTGGATGTGGAGCGTCAGTCGGTGAACTCGAGCGATTATACCTTCCATGCCTTCACGCATTTGCTGCGTGAGCATCCGCATATGAGAGAGGTACAATGGTTTGCTAAGCAGCTCAATATCACGCCGAAGTATCTGTCCGAGATCTGCAAAGAGCGTAGCGGACGTTCTGCGAGCGAATGGATTGCCGAAGTGACGGTTACCGAGCTCAAGAACTATCTGCGCAAAACGACTTTACCTATCCGTGAGATAGCGCGTGTGATGGAGTTCCCGAACGCCAGTTTCTTCTGCCAATATACCAAGAAACATACCGGTATGACTCCAAACCATTTCCGTAAGATGAAGGAAGCGTAATAAGGATTAAGCAAGAGACATAAGAAAGGCAGCCGAGCGGCTGCCTTTCCTTTTCTTTACCATTTCTTTCGTTACCATGCAAACAAAGGATGTTGAGTCATCTCTCGATTCACTTCCTCTCGTACCGCCTCAATGGTACGCTGTGCATCGTTGGTCTGTACATCTCTCAGAACGCGGTCGATCAGTTCCACAATCCATTCCATCTTGTCTTCCTTCAAGCCACGCGTGGTGATAGCCGGTGTGCCGAAACGCAGACCGCTGGTCTGGAACGCAGAGCGACTGTCGTACGGAACCATATTCTTATTCGTCGTGATATCCGCGCTCACCAAAGCTTGCTCCGCTACTTTGCCGGTCAACTCCGGATACTTGGTACGCAGGTCAATAAGCATGGAGTGGTTGTCCGTTCCGCCGCTGATCACTTTATAGCCCTTATCGATGAACGCTTGTGCCATGACGGCTGCGTTTTTCTTGACTTGCTGCTGATAGAGTTTGAACTCTTCCGTCAAAGCCTCGCCAAAAGCAACCGCTTTAGCTGCAATCACGTGCTCCAACGGACCGCCTTGTGTACCCGGGAAGACCGCAGAGTCGAGTAGAGTGCTCATCTTCTTGATCTCGCCTTTCGGAGTGGTCTTGCCCCAAGGATTATCGAAGTCCTTACCCATCAGAATGACACCTCCTCGCGGACCACGAAGCGTCTTATGGGTCGTACTGGTTACGATGTGTGCGTACTTCAAGGGGTTTTCGAGCAGACCAGCAGCAATCAGACCGGCAGGGTGAGCCATATCGACCATGAAGAGCGCACCTATCTCATCCGCAACGCGGCGAATACGTGCGTAATCCCATTCTCGGCTATAAGCACTCGCACCGGCAATGATCAGTTTCGGCTTATGGGTGCGTGCTTTCAGCTCCAAATCATCGTAGTTCACACGTCCTGTCTCGGGATCCAAATCGTAGCCGATAGCGTTGAACATCAGACCGGAGAAGTTCACTGCCGAACCGTGACTCAGGTGACCACCATGACTCAGGTTCAAGCCCATGAAGGTATCGCCTGCTTGCAGACACGCCATAAAAACAGCCATATTCGCTTGCGCACCGCTGTGAGGCTGAACATTCACATATTCTGCGTCGTATAGTTTCTTCAACCGGTCACGAGCGATATTCTCGGCAATATCTACCACCTCGCATCCACCATAATAGCGATGTCCGGGATAGCCCTCTGCGTACTTGTTGGTCAGCACGCTACCCATCGCTTCCATCACTTGATCACTCACGAAATTCTCGCTCGCAATCAGCTCAATGCCTTTTGTCTGACGTTCCCGCTCACGGCGAATGACGTCAAAAATCTCTACATCTCGATTCATTGTTACGAAATTTTTAAGCCAATATACTGTTTATTTATATCTACGTTTTAGTTTTTGCATCCTTTGAATGCGTTTTTGCCGACGCTGATGTGCGACGGGATACCGGGAGCCCGGAGGTTCTTACACTCCAAGAAGGCGTCCGCTCCGATGGTCTGCAAGGAGTCGTTCCATTGTACCTCTCTTAGGCTGCGGCATTGACAGAAAGCACCGTCTCCAATGGATTTGAGCGAAGCATTCAGACGAAGCGTACGCAGACTGATGCACTGTGCAAAAGCACCTTTCTCCAGTTGCTGCAACGAGGCAGGAAGGGTGATGTCCTCTAACAGTTTGCACTCCATGAAGGCGCCTTCCTCGATGAGATGGATGTGATCCACCAGAGCGATGCCACGTAACTGCTGGCAGTTATGAAAAGCGCGTACTCCGATGCGGAAAGTAGAGCGGGGGATATTGATCTTCTCCAACGCAATACATCCGTCGAGCGCTTCTTCGCCGATAGCATACAACCCGTCCGGCAGGTCGATGCGATAGAGATGAGAGCAGCCTTGGAAAGCCTGTTTAGGAAGCGAATTGACTCCGACAGGAATCACTACCTTACGCAATGCAGCGCATCCTGCAAAAGCCTGTTCGCCCATGAACTCAAGCGTCTGAGGCAGGTCGATAGTCTCTAAGGATGAACATCCGGCAAAAGCTCCGTTTCCGATACGTTTGAGGTGGTTTGGCAAAGTCAGCTGTTTGATAGCACGGCACATGAAGAACGTTGCCTGTCCGATAGCTTCCAGATGGTTGCTCAGCACTTGTTCCTTGAGGTTGACACAGCCGTAGAACACACCCATACCGAGGTATTGAAGTTCGCTCGGAAGGGTAGCCGACTTGAGCAATCCGCAGTTATAGAATGCGAAATTGCCGACCTCGCGAACAGTCGCGGGAATAGTGACATCCACCAGATTCTCGCAGTTATAGAAAGCGGCAGTCGGGATAGCGGTTACGGACGCGGGAATAGTCACCGTTTGCAGGTTCTTGCGATTTGCAAAAGCACGCTCGGCAATCAAACGAATAGGGATCTTGTTCTTGAAGATGTATTTCGCAGGCAGCGTGTTATTGGTCGCAACCAGACAGTCATCGAGGATCAGTGCTCCTTTCTTCCATTTGTTCTCATTGGCATAGATGCCGCTTCCGGTGAAGACCTCCTCGCCGATAGAAGTGACGGATAGAGGAATGACCACTTTCTGCAGGTTTTTGCAATCTCGGAACGTCTCATGGTCAATGCGTGTCAGCCCGTCCGGCAGATCCACACGGGTGATCACTTTATTGCCCTGAAAAGCGCCGGCTGCTATCAGACGCGTGCTGACAGGAACCACAAAACGCGGTTTGATCGTCTTGTCCGTAGCAATAAGGATGCTGTCTAACCACAGGCAACCTTCCGACCAGTTCTCCTTGTTGAGCATGATACCCGTTCCGTCAAAAGCAGAGCGGTACACGCGTTCCAAGGTCTTAGGCAATACTACTGCGGTGAGTGCTTTGCAGCCCTTGAACGCTTTGTCCCCAATAGCGGTGACGGTATATGTGTTTTGCCCCACCGTAATGGTCTCGGGAATGAATAGTTCCCCGGACACTTTGGGGTTTGACGCCACTTCGGCTGTCAGACGGATGTCATCCAACGTGTAGTGAATGTCTTGATACTGAGCGTCTTGCGCCGATAAAGGCGAAAGGCTTGTGGCGAAGGGCGAAAGGATACTAACGCACAAGAGCACCGCGCGCATCATACGTGTGCTCACCTCTTTGAATAAATAATTGACCATCTTTGAAATATTTATAATTGGTGATTTGCGATTTGGTGTTGCTCAATCCTGAGGGCATGTCCACGCCGAGTTGGTAGAGAATAGCGTTCTCGATGAGTTTCTTTCCGTCTGCCGTGAGATACTGTGTGGAGTATTCGGAGACGCCTATCATGATTATCCGTTTGGGCAGTACACTAAGGTCACGATACCGGAAGGATCAGTAATCGACCATTCCGAGATAGCCGTAACGGCGTTGGTGTTGCATTGACTAAAGACTTGCAATTCGCCGTTGGTGATGGTCAGTCCGCGGAAAAGCGGATGTTCCTCTTGTGCCACGCTGACACTCAGATCCTGTGTGTTGATAGCCGTTCCCCAGCTCCAAACACCGGATTTGAGCAACCAAGGCTTGAGCAGAACCATCGGAGCGTCATAACCTTTGAGAGGAGTGAAACCTGACGCAGAGGAAGACGGTTTGCTGCCTAAAACGATCACTTCGTAACTGCTATAATCCACCGTATTGTCCATTGCATCGGTCTCCACAATCCACAAGCTGTCGTTTGTACGGAGATATCGAAGCAGCGGTTTATCTTCCGCACAGCCCGGAATAGTAACAAAAGCAACGGCATGAGTGCCTTCCGGTTGAACGGAAGGAACTGTATCTCCTCCCGGCTCGGGATCATGATGCTCTCCCGGTGATTCGAAACAGCCGAGATCAGGCGCATCGCCGTTATAGCCGAGGTTCACATCTATACCGGCATCAATAAGCGCCGAGTTTTCCGCGAGACGCATGAAATTCGTTTCACTGAGGCTTCCGTCCGAAGTACGATACATGAGCACAAGTGAGGTGTCGAGAGATTGAAAATCATTCTTGGAAACGGAGTAGCCGCTATTCCAGCTATTATGGTCAATCGTCACGACAGTCTTCGATTTGTAACTGTCGCTGTTCTTACCCGCAAAACTGATACAGTTCTGAATAGTGTTGGTACCATAAGCGGTGGTGAAGCCGTAGTTATAGGCGTTAGCGTACGCGGAGTTGTTATAGATCCACATCGTACCGCCGTTGTTGTTCTGGTCAAAGCCGCGCGCGTAGTTTCCGACGGCAAGGCAGTGGTGAACGATGATCTTATGATTTGTATAACCTCCGCCCATCTTAAAGCCGTTTCCGTTACCTTGACAAGGGAACTTGGCAAGGGTGATCGTAATGGTATTTCCGTAGCGGTCAGTCATCGTAGTACCCACTTTGGAGTCAAACCAAGGTTTGTCCACACCTAAGGCACGCGGATGATTGCTCATATCGTAGTACGGCGCACCGTTTGCATAGCAAACGCAGTTCTCAATGACCGTCTCGCTGCTACTCACGCGTTGGAAGAAATCCCATCCGTCATCGCTGTTGTTCCATGCGCGGCAACCGATATAGTGGTTTCCTGCTCCGGTAAACTGCTTGTCGGCAAAACCATCTGCATTGCCGCCGAAATTGGCAGTCGCACCGGACATGGTCTCGTAGTCAAAGTTATCATGACTGTCCACATTCAAGATGATGTTGTTGCCGCCATTCTTCATTTGGCATCCAGTATCTGCAGATCCATATATATCAAGGTTTTCAAAGATGCAGTTACTGCCGTAATTGATGAGGTTGTTCTTACCCGAATAGCGGAGCGTGAGGTTCTTTACGTGCAGGAACGAACAAGTACTCTTGATCTGCAACCCGCGATCTCCGTAGGCTGTTTGACGGAAGTCCAAAATAGCTGAATACTTGCCACTTCGGTTAATCCCTTCGTATCCGGAGATGACGATGCGCTTGGTCGCACTACCGTTGAGGTTGTTCACATCGGTGGTCATCAGGTTGTACTGCCCGCTGAAGAGGTAGAGCGTGTCTCCCGGGAGACTCAGTTTCTTTAGTCCGCTGGTGAACGAACAGGGGTTAGCAAACGAACCGTCACCATTACCGTCCGGAGAGGCGTAGTAAGTAGCCGCAGAGGCAGGAGAAAGGTGATAACTGAGCACGGAGAGCAGTGCTACCATCAGCAATACTGCTGCTTGTTTGGGTGCGACGAAGTCGCGGTCAAGTTTCTTTCTCATTTCCAATACAAAATGAATACGTAAACGGGTCATGGTGAGCCAAAGAATACATTTCGCTTTCCAAGTCGTGGCATTGGCAAAGCGGTTCTCGAGTTCCTCTAACACACGTTTCTGCGCATCGGGATGAGGCACAGCGGTAGTACTACTCGGATTCTTGGTGTAGAGATAACCGGCGTAGTTGATGCGCTTATATTTGGGGTTTGACAACCAAAGATCCGTAGAGAAAAGGACATCTTCGTAGATCATGCCGCCCTCGAAACGGATGTCCTTGAGTGCGCTGCGTCGGTAGAGACGCATACAAGGCGAGGTATAACTGTACTGATGAATCGGTAAACGCCGAATACCGACATGCCAGCCCGAGTTAGTTTGTCCTTCGGATGTACGGCGATAACCGCTCTGTACATAATCCACATTTTTGATGGCATGGAGATGCCGGTCACACCAATCCGGAGCCAGACGGTCGTCCGAGTCCACGAAAGCGATATACTCGCCGGTGGCTTTTTGCATGCCTAAGTTACGAGCAATGGATTGCCCTGAGTGTTGCTGCGTGAGCAAGACCACTTTGCGACGCGGATCCTCTGCGTGCTTCTTGGCATAAGCCTTTGCAATCGACAAACTGTTATCCGTACTGCCATCATCAATCAGGATGATCTCCAGCGGTTCGATAGTCGTTTGTCCGAGCAATGAATCCACGCAATCCGTGAGAAACAAAGCGGCGTTATAAACGGGTACGATAATGCTAATCATTTGTGTATTGTTTTATTTGTTTATAGTCGATAGTAGTATTTGTTCCATTTGTTTGGTTTGTGCTTCGCGGCTGAACTCTTCACGATGCTGTGTCTGTTGGGCGGTGAAGCCGTTCTGCTCCCAAAAGCGGTAGTGCTGCAAGAGGAAAGCTTTGATAGCCTCTATATCGTCGGTAGTTCTTCCGGCGTTAGTATAGGCCATCAGTTCTGCTAACGCTCCTTGGTCGGAAGGCACGCACAGAATCGGTTTGGCGCAACCGAGTGCCTCGTAGAACTTGGTGGTCAACATGCCATGCGTGTTCGGCGAAGTGAGGACGAGCATGATACCGCTACGTCGGATAGCATCGCCCAAACGGTCGTGAGCTACCGGATGATCTTGCGGCGTGTGGATATCCATCTGAATTCTGAAATCTGAATTCTGAAATCTGAATTCTGACTTCTGACTTCTGAAATCTGAAATCTGACTTCTGATCTCTTCCACCGCTTGTTTGACTTTCTCCAAGGCAGGTCTTTGCCAATGGAAAAGCGATCCGATATAGGTTATGGAGAACTGCTCCGTGCGGATGTTCTCGGGGTAGAACTGCTGCTCGTCAAAACCGTTGTAGATCGTATAGACCGGTACGCTGTTGGCAGTTAGATTCCGAATGAAGTCCTTGTGCCAAGGAGAAACGGTTGTGATCGCATTGGCTGAACGCAGGACCTTATTCCGACGGCGGATATGTACAGCGCGGTAGAGACGCCTGAAAGGCATAAGCCACCATTGTTGATGCTGGTATTGGTAGCGCGAGTCATCCACTTGTTCGTCCAAATCCCGAATATCGCATATAAGCGGAACGTGAAGCGTTTGAGCTATCCGCTGTGCAGCCCCTAACGGAAAATCACTGAAAGCCGTGCAGAGGACGAGATCAAACCCGCCATGCAGGACGGTTAGAGCTCGTTTGGCAAAAACGCGGTTGTGCCAATCGGTGAGTAGCGTCCAAACGGTCTTGACAAACCAATCGAACGTATTACCGCTGTACATACGGATCGTCTCGATAGGGTAGTTATGAGCAAAAGGCAGCGGTTCTGACGTCTCGGTCAGCAGCGTTACGGCATAGCCTTTGCGGTCCAAATAGTCGCAAAGGTATCGCAACCGAGGCAGATAGCCCGGAGCAACCGGCGGGTCAGAGACCACTAAAATATGTGTCCTTTTGTCATTTGCCATGTATCAATTCGAGCAGTTTCGGATAGAGGGAACGATGATAAGTGGTGTCGTTAATATTGCTGTTGTGCCACAACAGGCAAAGGTCGCCATGATGCATATGCACCTTCTCAATCAGCCGCTCGCAGAGGAAATAGGCTTCGTCTTCGCTGAGGTTCATGTAGTTCTCATTACTCAGCGTGGTGTCCATGATCACGAGCGGATGTAACGTGAGCGGCGTCAGTTTATAGGTATATGGGTTGATCCATCGTACGGCACGTGTGGTCTGCAAACGGAATCCTGCTGCGTCCGCAAAACCCATCGTGAAATCATCGGTAATACCGGCTTTTATCCATTGTGTCATGTTGCGGATAGAACCATTGAGGTAGTGTGCCCGATGCAACGAACTGATAGGTTTGGTCGGCATCTCTCCGTAGTAACTGCTATGCACGCCTAACTTCGCTCCGCTGTCTAACAAGCTCTTTTTGAGGCGTTTATAATCACGTCCGTGCAAGCTGTACTGTGGATAATCATATCCGCTGCCGCTCGTCTGTTTGACGAAATAGATACACTCTGCTTCCGGAATGCGGCTGTCTTGCTCCATGAGCCACGGGAAGGTATAAAGCGGATCTTTGTTTATGTCGCGAATAGAATCCCATACTTGTTTCGTCTCTCCTCTTCGTAATCCTCCGAACGCGCCTCGCAAAGAGCGGTATTGCGTGATAGCATCGATGTCGTGCGTCAGATAGATGTGTCCGAATCCGGGAGTCGGCAAAGGCAGATTGAGCAGTTTCATCAACAGCCTTGCATGTTCGTCCAAAAGCGGAATCTGCAAACGGTTACCCTGTCCTAAGGTCGAGAACCGTGCAGCAAACCGACCGTGCTCGTCCCGTTCAGTATTAAACGTCTCTTCTGCGCGCGAAATGAAGAAGAACGTGTTATAAATAATGTCCGTCCGGATGATGGCTTTGCCTTTTGCGGGTTGCTCTACCACCACTTTATTCATGTCCGGCAGTACAATAGTGCGGCCTAATTTGCGGTTAGGCACAATGATCACGTCGTGCGTCTCTAATTCTTTCTCATCAGCACTGTAAGCTACGCGTTTGGCTGCTTCAGCATCTCCATAGCATAGCCAGGTAATCATGTAATCAACAATTTCGTTCAGTTGCATCTGTGTTTATTTTTTCATGTTTATTATGTTTCACTTAGTATTTCCCATTCGTATAGTTTTTGCTCGATCTGGTGTTTGACCGATTCGTATTTCTGGAATAGTTCCTGCGTTTGGTTTTCGGGCAAAGCGAGCAGTTGCTCTATCTCCGCCTGTTGTGCTTCCAAAGCGGCTATCTCTTCTTCCGTTTGTGCAATCTGTTTCTCTTTCTTGCGTCGTTCGGCAGCTGCGGCTTTCTGTGCGGCATAGTCTAACTTCGCAGTTGAAGGCTCCGAAGTAGCCTGAGATAAGTCGAAAGGTCTAGGATTGGACCGTGATTGATCCGATATTGGACCGATATTGGACCGTTCAAGCTCTTGAAGGGAGTCAATCTTTTTGGCTCTCAGGAAATCATATATGCCACCGAGGTGCTCTTTGACTCTTCCGCCGCCGAACTCGTACACTTTCTCCACGAGCCCGTTGAGGAAATCACGGTCGTGCGAGACGCAGATGACCGTTCCGTTGAAGTCCTGCAAGGCGGCTTTGAGCACATCCTTGGACTGCATGTCGAGGTGGTTTGTCGGCTCATCGAGGATCAGCAGGTTGCATGGTTCGAGTAACAGCCGGATCATCGCCAAACGGCTTCGCTCACCACCGGAGAGCACTTTGACCTTTTTCTCGGATGCCTCTCCGCCGAACATGAATGCACCGAGGATGTCGCGTATCTTGGTACGAATATCTCCGACTGCGACATAGTCGATTGTCTCGAAGACGGTGAGGTTTTCGTCCAAGAGAGCGGCTTGGTTCTGCGCAAAATAGCCGATCTTGACATTGTGGCCGATCTTGAGGTTGCCCAGATAATCCAACTGCCCCATGATACATTTGACGAGTGTGGATTTGCCTTCTCCGTTCTTGCCCACAAACGCCACTTTCTCTCCTCTGCGGATAGTGAAGGTTACGTCATGGAAGACATTATGATCCCCAAAATCCTTGCGCAGATCTTCTACTATGAGCGGAAAATCACCACTTCTCGGAGCGGGCGGGAAACGCAGGTTGAGACGCGAGGTGTCCTCCAAATCCACTTCGAGGCGTTCCAGTTTCTCCAACTGTTTGATGCGGCTTTGTACTTGTACGGCTTTGGTAGCTTTGTATCGGAAACGCTCGATGAAATCTTCGGTCTCTTGTATCATCTTCTGCTGGTTCTGATAGGCGCGCACTTGTTGCTCATGGCGTTCTTTGCGCAGCTCCACGAACCGGCTGTAGTTGACATTATAATCGTATATGCGCCCGAGCGTGATCTCAATAGTCCGGTTGCAGACATTATCGATGAACGCACGGTCGTGGCTGACCATAAGTACCGCACTCTGACTCGCTTTGAGGAAGTCTTCGAGCCACTGGATAGACTCGATGTCCAGATGGTTCGTCGGCTCGTCCAACAGCAGCAGATCGGGATGACTCAAGAGGATCTTCGCTAACTCGATACGCATTCTCCATCCGCCGGAGAACTCCGAACAAGGCCTTTCAAAATCCTTGCGCTCAAAGCCCAGACCGATGATAGTTCTGTCCATCTCAGCAATGAACCGCGCTTCGTCCGTTTGTACATCGTCCTTAGTCCCTTTGTCCCTTATACTCATTACTTCTTCGCGAAGTGTACGGTTGTCTTGGAAAAGCATAACCTGCGGCAGGTAACCGATAGTCATGTCCGATTCCCGTGCAATACGTCCGCCGGTGGGCTGATATTCGCCTGCAATCAAACGGAGTAGAGTAGTCTTGCCTGCTCCGTTTTTGCCCACCAAGGCAATGCGTTCCTTGCGGTTAACGAGGAACGTAATGTCGTCCAACACAGGGCGGGACGAGAACTCCATGCTTATGTGGTCAATCGTGAGCATTGGCAGCCAGTTTTGTATTGATAATACGCCAAAGAACCAGCGTCAGAACCGTAGCCAAACCAAAATCGGCAAACATCAGCAGCCACATGTTCCAGTTCCTTCCGAGGATGCCTAATCCGATGAACAGAAGGCTTACGCTCAGCAGCACACAGGTCGTCTGGAAATGATTCAGCCCGGTGCGAAGCAGTAGATGGTGAATATGGTTCTTGTCCGGCTCAAAGGGCGAGCGGTGTTTCTTGATACGCGTGATACTTACGCGGATGGTGTCGAAGATCGGAACGGTCAGTACGCAGATCGCTACCGCCGGAGCTGCACTCATATGAAGTGCCTCAGGAACAGCCGAATAGGCGTTGATCTCGCAGAAATGGAAGACGAAAGCCGTCATCAGATAGCCTAAGAGCAGACTACCGCTGTCGCCCATGAAAATCTTGTCCTTGCGGCCGAACACATTGTAGATGAAAAAGACCGTCAGCACGCCGATCATACACACGCCAAGAATAGACCAAGTCGTCTCTCCTACCAAACCAAAATAGATGGAGAAGAACAGGCAGTAGATGATACCCAAACCGCTGGCAAGACCGTCCACACCGTCAATGAGGTTGATGGCGTTGATGATAGCGAGCAGGATAAAAAGCGACAGCAGATAACTCGGGATGATACCTATCTCGTTGATGCCGAAAAGTCCGTGCAGATGCGTGATCCGCAAGTTGGAGAAACCGATGAGTGCGATGCCTGCTAAAGTCTCGCCAAACAGTTTTGCCATCGGACGGAGAACCAGCACATCGTCGATAAATCCGACCACCATAATGGAGAATAACCCAATGAAAAAGAAGTGATTAGGCTCCGTTGGGTTGAAGAGCAGATAGGTCAGAATGAAGCTGATACAGATATTCAATCCTCCGATATTGGGCACTTCGCCTTCGTGACTCATTCGTTTATTGGGACGCACTACAAAGCCTTTCGCTTTGGCGATGCGAATGACAATCGGCATAAGTATAAGACCTAACAGAAAACTGATGAGGCCGATCAGATAATAATGATGTTCAAAAAATGTTTGTATCATTGCGGATCAAGTTGTTCAAAGACAGAGTTTTTACTGATGTATTCCGGTACTAATTGTTTCATCAATTTGACGGTGGTGAAAGTTTTGTCCAACTCGCTGGTAGCAATCAATTCATCGATTTGCTTGTTGACTGTGTCATAATCGAACTCGCGAACCTTGGCAATCATGATTTTGCTGTTGCTGGTCGGCAGGGTGTGTTCTTTTTGGTTGAGGAGCTCCTCGTACAGTTTCTCTCCCGGACGCAGACCCGTGAAGACGATCGAGATGTCTTTGTCCGGCGTGTATCCGGCAAGGCGGATCATGTTTCGTGCTAAATCCAAGATCTTCACCGGTTTACCCATGTCGAAGACGAAGATCTCTCCGCCTTTTCCTAATGTGCTGGCTTCCATGACGAGGCAGCAAGCTTCTGGTATTGTCATGAAATAGCGGATGATATCCGGATGCGTCACCGTCACCGGCCCGCCTGCTGCGATCTGTTTCTGGAAATAAGGTATCACCGATCCGTTGCTGCCTAACACATTGCCGAAACGGGTGGTAATGAACTTGGTACAATCGGGGTTCTCCTTTTGCAGTTTGTAGAAGAGCGACTGCACGTAAATCTCCGCGATACGTTTGCTGGCTCCCATGATATTGGTGGGGTTAACGGCTTTGTCCGTGGAGATCATCACAAAACGTTGCACGCCGTATTTAACCGCCATGTCTGCCATGTTCTTGGTTCCCAATACGTTCGCGCGGATAGCTTCGTTGGGATAACTCTCCATGAGCGGCACGTGCTTGTACGCTGCTGCGTGATAAACCACATCGGGACGCACTTCGTTGAAAATCTGCTCAATACGCGTTCTGTTGCGCACGTCGGCGATGATCGGGATAAATCGGTTGTTGGGGAACTGCTTGTTCAGATCCATCGTCAGGTCGTGCAACGGGCTCTCCGCCATCTCTAACAGAACTGTTACCTGCGGCTTGTATTTCTGTACTTGGCGAACCAACTCGCTACCGATGCTACCGGCAGCCCCGCTGATGAGCACAACCTTGCCGCTGATGATCTGCCGAACGTTCTCGGTATTGATTTCAATCTCCGGACGCTCTAACAGATCCTCGATCTTAATGGCGTCAATACGTCCGATACGCTGTGCATCGATGTCATCGAGATTGTCAAATTTCGTGAAATATGGCGTACTGAGAATGCGGATGTTATGGTCAATGAACACCTGTAAGTCTTGCGCAGGGTTGATCTCACGCATCTTAATCGGCGAAATGATGACATTTTGTATGTTGCGTTCAGACATCCATTCAAACAGCTTCTCATCCAGTTTGCGGACAGGCAGACCGACCAACTCAAATCCGTAACGCTCATTGTTGTCGGTAATGAATCCGACCGGATGATAGGGGGTGTTTCCTGCCGAACGGAGCATCTTGGCGATGGACACACCGGCATATTTGGTACCGTAAATCATGACACGCGGACTACCGCTGCCATATTCCTGTAAGGTCTCGCCTATTGATTTGACGCCCACACGCAGCGAGAAAAGCAGCACAAAAGCAATCGGAACATAAGTCATAACGACCGTGCTCAACATCGGGTGAGAGTGCGTCGTGAGGTGCATTGCCACATTGAAAATCAGGATGATAAGACCTGCCGTGAGGTTCGCGCCTAACACCTTGACCATGTCAATGAAAGTCGAGTACCGCAGGATGCCGGAATAGGTGTGAAAAGCCCAGAAGGTAATGAGCTGAACACCCATCACAATGAGGTATTGTACTCGGATCGAGTAAATATCTGCACTCTCCGTTTGATAGTTAAAAACTCCGCTTCCTATCCATACACTCAGCCAAAAAGCGATAGTGCAGAGTAGCATATCAAATAGCAACACACTCCAACGCGGGACATAACCGATCGCCGGAAGGTGCGAGAAAATGTCTGAACGAAGTAATTCTTTAGTCTTTTCGTGTATCATGATTGATTTCTATTTGGTGGGCAAGATACTTGCCGGTATAACTCTCTTTGCATTGTGCCACCTCTTCGGGTGTACCTGTGCAGACGATCCGTCCGCCTTCTTTGCCGCCTTCGGGACCCAAGTCAATCACATGATCTGCCGCTAAGATAACAGCGGGATTGTGCTCAATGATGATGACCGTGTGTCCTTTGCTGATGAGCCGGTTGAGGGCTTGGAGAAGCACCTCTATATCGCGATGATGCAGACCCGTCGTCGGTTCATCGAAGACAAAAATAGTGGGTTCGCTCTCTTCCTGTGCGATGAAAGAAGCTAACTTCACGCGCTGACTCTCTCCGCCGGAAAGCGTACTACTGCTCTGACCTAACTGCACATAGCCGATGCCGACATCTTGCAGCGGTTTGAGACGCTTGACGATCTTCGCGCACTCGGGACTCTCGCTGAAAAACTCCACCGCTTGATTAACGGTCATGCAGAGGATGTCGTAGATAGATTTGCCTCGGTAGTGAACATCCAAGATGTCCTGTTTGAACCGCCGTCCGTGGCATTGCTCGCATTCCAACACCAGATCCGCCATGAACTGCATCTCGATGGTGATCGTTCCTTCGCCTTGACAGGTCTCGCATCGTCCGCCGGGAGTGTTGAACGAGAAATGTGCAGGGGTCAGACCCAACTGTTTGGCAAGCGGCTGTTCCGCAAACAAACGCCTGATATCATCGTACGCCTTGAGGTACGTCACAGGGTTACTTCTGCTGCTGCGACTCAGCGGATTTTGATCCACAAACTCAATATCGTGCATCAGTTGCAGACTGCCGCTGAGGTGCCCGAAATCGCCGGTATGTTCGGCAAACGTGCCGCCGTAGTGTTTCTTAAGGGCAGGGTAGAGCACTTTGCTTACCAACGAACTCTTACCGCTACCACTGACACCCGTCACTACGGTCATCACATGCAGCGGAAAACGTACCGTCAGATCCTTCAGGTTGTTCTCGCAAGCCCCTTGTATCTCTATATAGTTGTTCCAATGCCGCCTTTGTTTAGGGATGTTGAGTGTGAACATCTCCGGTCTCGGTTTACCTTCGTAAACCACTTCTCCGCCGTGACGACCGGCAGCAGGACCGATCTCAATAATATGATCGGCAGCTGCGATGATGTCTTCGTCATGCTCCACCACCACGATCGTGTTGCCTAAATCGCGCAACTCCTTGAGCACATGAATCAGCCTTTCTGTGTCCCTCGGATGAAGACCGATAGATGGCTCGTCCAAGACGTAAAGCGAACCTACTAAGCTGCTTCCTAACGATTTAGCGAGGTTGATTCGTTGGCTCTCACCGCCGGAGAGCGTGTTGCTCTGCCTGTTCAAGGTCAGATAACTCAGACCCACATCTTGCATGAACTGCAAACGGCTGTTGATCTCATGCAGCAGCATCTCCGCCGTCTGACGCTCTATATCCGTCAACTCGATATGCTTAAACCACTCCTGTAATTCGGACAGCGGCATCGTGCATAGCTGCTGAATGCTCTTTCCGCTCACGAGCACATATTCGGCTTCACGGCGTAAATGCAGACCGTGACAAACCGGACAGGTCGTCTTGCCTTTGTACCGCGCAAGCATCACTTTGTATTGGATGCGGCTGTATTGTTTCTCTTCCAACTCATGGAAGAAGGCGTTCAGACCCTTAAACCACTGATTACCTGTCCAAATCAGATGTTTCTGTTCGGGTGTTAACGCATAGTAAGCTGTGTGTATTGGGAAGCCGAACTGAGCCGCGTTATAGATCAACTCATCTAACCAAGGCTGCATCTTCTCACTCTGCCAGCAAGCGATAGCTCCGTCGTAGATCGACTTCGATTTGTCGGGCACTACCAAGTCCTCGTCAATACCCATCACAACGCCCACACCCTTACATTCCGGGCAGGCTCCGACAGGGTTATTGAAATCGAACAAGTGCTCACTCGGCTCCATGAAACGGATACCATCGGCTTCAAAACGCTCGGAGAACACTTTCTCCCGTTTGTTCATCCATAACCGGCATTCGCCTTGACCTTCAAAGAACGCTGTCTGCACGCTGTCCGCAAAACGGTTACTCGTCGCTTGTTCGCCGTCCGTCACAATACGGTCAACCAGCAGATAAGCCTCGTGCCCCTTTGCTTTCTCCCATGTGTTGTCGTCCAGACGAACGGTATCTCCGTCAATCAGCAGACGGCTAAAACCCTGACTCTGCCACAAAGCCAACTGTTCCTGCAGCGTCCGTCCTTCCGGCAGAATAATAGGGCTGATCAGATAAACACGAGTCCCTTTGGGCTGCGCTTCCATGTATGCCACCACATCGCGGATCGTGTTCTTACGAACCTCCTCTCCGCTCACGGGCGAGTACGTCCTGCCCACGCGCGCGTACAGAAGTTTCAAGTAGTCGTAGATCTCCGTCACGGTTCCCACCGTTGAACGCGGGTTACGGCTACTCACTTTCTGTTGGATAGCGATAGCAGGCGGGATACCTTCTATCTTCTCCACTTCGGGTTTCTGCATACGGCCCATGAACTGACGCGCGTACGCACTTAGGCTCTCTACATATCTGCGCTGACCTTCCGCATAGAGCGTGTCGAACGCCAGCGAACTCTTGCCGCTGCCGCTCACGCCGGTCACTACCACCAACTTATTGCGCGGTATATCTACCGTCACATGCTTTAAGTTGTGGGTATCTGCGCCCTCGATATGTATAAAATCCTCACTTTTCACTTATTCTGCTGCTTTAAAAGCTTTCTTCTGTATCTCGATAAAACGTGTGTCGGTGGTGTCCCGCATCGCTTTGGTAAGCCTCGGAACGCGAATAGGGGTACCCACCGGTATATTACTCGGGTTGGAAATATGATCTTTGTTGGCTTCGTACAAATACGGCCAATAGATCTTGTCTCCGTAGTGCTTCTTGGCTATCCAAGTCAAACGGCTACCCGGTGTGATCTCTTCGGTCAACAGAATATCGTCAAAACGCCATGTGTCAGCCGTTTTCGGTTGCTCTGTCGTTGTGGGCTTAACCTCTTTCGGTTCTTCTGCTATTACTTGTTCTTGCTGTTCTTCCTCTTGTTCTGCAACTTCCGGATTAACCGATACAGAATCAGCATGTTGTCCATATATTGGTTCTTTATATCCCGCTTCTGTTTCGATAGATTCGATCTCAACTCTTTGCTTTGTAATCTCTTCTAACCAGCTACTCAACTGACTCTTCATGAAGAAATAACCGGTAAAGAGCAGCATCAGCAATAGTACAACGCAGATGAGTATATCTCGTACAAAATGATACTTCTTTTTCTCTTTCGGTCTCTCGACTTCCACTTCCGGCTCCGGTTGCGGTTTCTCTATCACAGGTTCCGGCTCTGGTTCTACCACAGGTTCCGACTCCGGTTCAACCACCGGCTCCGGTTCCGGTTCTACCACCGGTTCCGGTTCTGGTTCTACCACCGCTTGCGGTTCCTCTACCACAGGCTCCGGTTCTTTTACCTCCGGCTCCGGTTCCGGCTCTACCACCGCTTCGGAACTCTCCCCCTCTATGGGGGAGTCGGAGGGGGTTATCGGACTCTGTCCCAATTCGCCGAGAATATCCACAATCTCCTCTGCTTGAGCGCCGAGTTTCTGTATCGGATCCATCTCCTTTGCCTCTAACCCTTCGCCATTAGCCTCTAACCCTTCGCCTTTAGCCTTTATTTCGCCGCTTTTTTCGACTAACTCCTTCACTCCTGCTTCGGGCATAAAGGCAATCTTGTTATATCCTTCGATAATAATCTCTTCTCCTGTCGTCACGTTCACGCTCTTACGCGCAGCAACAGCTTGCAAACGGAAGATACCCAAACCGTTGATCTTCACCTGCTTATCGACTTTCAGAGCTTCTATCAACTGTGCATTGAAAGCGCTCAGAAAAAGGTTTGCCTCTTTCTCGCTAACACCGGCACGAGTAGCTAACGCGCGGCGCAATTCGGTCCAACTGAGTTTGTTTTCTGCCATGATTAGATCTTTTTGAGTTCATCTTTCAGGTTTGCAACAGGTCTGAATACCAGTTGGTTCTTGCTGGGCACAACGGTACGTTCGCCCGTGCGGGGGTGAACGATGGTACGTGCGCTACGCGTCTTGACTTCAAGCACTCCGAGTCCTTGTAACTGTATAGCCTTGCCTGCCATCAGGTTTTCACGCAAGATAGCATTGCTTGTACTCAATAACTCTTCTGTTTTCTTTTTACTCAGCCCGGTTGCGCTGGCTACCAAACCGATTAAGTCTTTTGTAAGCATATTGTGTTTCTTATCTTTTCTTATATTTTAGGACTATCGACTAACGACTATCGACAGCCCTTGCATGGACTAACGACTAACGACTATCGACCAACGACTTCTCCATAAAGGTCAAACTCTTCCGCCTTCGTGATCTCTACATTATAGAACTCTCCGACTTTCAACTCCTCCACTTCTTTCAACTCTAAACTTTCAACTCTCAACTTTTCTATTAGTACTTCGCAATCCACCTCAGGGCTGTCGAATTGCGTCCTGCCAATAAAATACTCGCCTTCTTTACGGTCGATCACCACGCGCTGAACCGTTCCCACTAACCGTTGCATCAACTCGCCGCTGATACCTTGCTGAATAGCCATCAGTTCCTCCACGCGTCTCTCTTTCACTTCTTGCGGGATGTCGTCTTTATAGTGTTTGTTAGCGTACGTGCCTTCTTCGTCCGAGTAAGCAAAACAGCCCATACGCTCAAATCGCATCTCTTTCACCCACGACTTCAGCTCCTCAAAATCCTCCTCTGTCTCGCCCGGATGTCCTACTAAAAGGGTCGTGCGTATACATATGCCCGGTACGCGCTCGCGTATTTTATGAATGAGTGCATCCTGCTCCGCACGTGTGATATGCCTTCTCATCAGCCCCAACATGTGATCCGTGCAATGCTGCAAAGCGATATCGAGGTATTTGCACACATTCTTATGTTTCGACATCACATCGAGCAGTCCTTCCGGAAAATCAGTCGGGTACGCGTAGTGCAGCCGGATCCATTCCACACCCTCTATCTGTGCCATTTGGTCTATCAGTTCCGGCAGTAAATGTCTTCTCTGATGGCTAACGGATGATGTTTTGGAACTATCGACCAACGACGAACGACTATCGACCAACGACGAATGACCATCGACCAAATCGAGCCCATAGCTACTCAAGTCCTGTGCAATCACGTTGATCTCTTTCACCCCTTGCTTGACTAACCATCGTACCTCGTCCAGTATCTCCTCCATCGGTCGGCTTGTATGCCTTCCTGTGATCAGCGGTATAGCGCAGTACGAGCACATCCGGTTGCAACCCTCGCTGATTTTCAGATAAGCATAATGTCCCGGCGTCGTCAGTTTCCGCTCTATCCACTTACAACTTTCAACTCTCGAACTTCTTTCAACTTTCAACTTTAAACTTTCAACTATTTTGAGAAAATCGAATTTTCCAAAATATTCATCCACTTCCGGCATCTCCGCCTCCAACTCTGCTCTATATCGTTCGCTCAGGCATCCCATGACGATCAGTTTCCGCAGTTTGCCTTTCTTCTTCCGCTCCGCCATCTGGAGAATCATATTGATACTCTCTTCTTTGGCATCGCCGATGAATCCGCAGGTATTGATCACGCACACTTCCCCTTTTGGTTCTTTAGGGTCATGTACACACGTCCATCCTGCGGCTTCCAACTGTCGCATCACTCGCTCTGCATCTACCAGATTCTTCGAGCATCCCAACGTTATAAAATCAACTACGCCTTTTTGCATATTAAAACATATACATCGTACCTTCTTTATCTAAATAATAGTGCTCGGATTGTGCATTTATAGGCCCAAAATTATATAAAATACCAATAGGTTTCCCTGTTAGTCGCATATAGTTCCATAATTGTTGCCGATGTTCGGCAGCTAAGTTTTCTACGGCTTTGCATTCAAGTATGATTTCGTTCTGAATTAAAAAATCCACATAGTGTTTATGTTCTATTCTTTGTCCGTGATAGTTGATACTAAAACAGTATTCTTTTTGATATGGGATTTGTTGTTCGTTAAATAAAATCTTAAGTCCGTCTTGGTACATATACTCATTCAAAAAGGGTCCTAAATCTTTATGTATGGTCATGCAACACCCATTAACCGCATAGCATTTCTTTTTGAGTCCTTCAATCCATTCTGGATGAGTATCTATTACCCGTTTTAATGTGTATTGCATATCCCTTTATCTCTTCTTTTTGTGTCAACTACGATTTTAATCTTTACATTCTGCCGACAATTTTATCTATAGAAACCAAATTTTTGTGTCCACTACGATTTTATCTTTGTTTATCGCTGCGAAAGCGTATAGTTTGCTATTATAGCAGCTCTGCTGCTGCGTATTTGGTTTTTAGGGGGCGCTGGAAGCTCGCTTACGAGCGCGCCCTAAAGAACGAATACGCTCAAGGCCGCGTAGGCCGGAATAGCAAACTATTCCTTTCGCAGTATAAATCTCTGTTTATGTTCGTAAATCAATTCCCAAGGTCGCAATGGAACTTCAGTCGTACCAACCGCACATGCATCTCGTCGTAGTAATCCTCGCCCAGTTCCTCCATTGCTTTCTTGATATTATCGTCGTCGGCGTTCTTGAAATACTCGTATATATCCGCCTCTTCATCGGGGTCAACCACTTCTTTGATGAAATAGTTGATATTGATCTTCGTGCCGCTGAAAACGATCGCTTCCAACTCGTCCATCATCTCTTCCATGGACATTCCGTTGCTCTCTGCCAAATCGTCCAGATCCACACGCCTATCAATCGCCTGAATGATCTGTTTCTTACGCGTGGACTTCTTTGCAACGGTGCGAATACGCAAATCTTCCGGACGAATGATCTCATTCTCCTCTACGTATTCCTTAATTACGCGCAGGAACTCGTCTCCGTAACGTTTGGCTTTCGCTACGCCCACACCCGGGATCATCAGCAGCTCTTCCATCGTGATAGGATAGGTAGTTGCCATCGCTTCCAGACTCGGGTCTTGGAAGATCACAAACGGCGGTACGTCGTTCTTCTTGGCTACCTTACGGCGGATATCTTTGAGGATAGCGAACAGCACTTCATCGGCTGCCGAACAAGTAGCGCCTCCGCCTTCCATATCCATCTCGTCGTCGTCATGAACCTCTATCGGCACTTCGAACTTACCCGGCTTGCGAATAAATTTCGTACCTTCTTTGGTCAACTTCAGATCGCCGTAACTGTCCACATCTTTGGTGATCATGCCCACCAGCAACGCCTGTCGCAGGATAGCGTGCAGCGTGCTCTCGTCTTCGTCACTCGCAGCTCCGAAGTTCTCCAACTCATCGTGGTGATAGCTCATCACTTCAGCCGTCTGGTTTCCGTGCAGAATATCCACGATGTGCTCGGCTTTATGATGCTCGTTCACCTGCTGGATCGTCTCCAACGCCAATTGCAGCAACTCGCTTGCATCTACTTGCTTATACGTCTTACGGCAGTTATCGCAGTTACCGCATTTCTCTTCCGTGTACTCCTCGCCGAAATAGTGAAGCAGCAACTTACGGCGGCAGATCGTACTCTCCGCATAGCTCTGCGTCTCAAACAGTAACTGGTTGCCGATACCTATCTCCTTCGGAGTCTTGTCTTTCTGGAATCGTCTCAGCCGCTCAATGTCATCCGGGCTGTAGAAACAGAGGCAGTAACCCTCACCACCGTCTCGTCCCGCACGACCGGTCTCCTGATAGTATCCCTCCAAGCTCTTCGGGATGTCGTAGTGTACCACGAACCGCACATCCGGTTTGTCGATACCCATACCGAAAGCGATTGTGGCTACGATCACCTGCACTTCTTCCATGAGGAACGCATCTTGGTTTGCCGAACGGGTAGCAGCATCCATGCCTGCGTGATACGGACGTGCGGAGATACCGTTCACTTTCAGCACTTCCGCCAAATCCTCCACTTCCTTGCGCGATAAACAATATACGATACCGCTCTTACCTTCCATTCCGCGAATGAAACGTACCAAATCTTTATCTACGTCCGATGTCTTCGTACGTACTTCGTAATACAAGTTCGGCCTGTTGAAACTGCTCTTGAAAACCGTTGCATCCATCATCCCTAAGTTCTTCTGGATGTCTTTCTGCACTTTCGGCGTAGCCGTGGCTGTCAGAGCGATGATAGGCGCCTTACCGATACGTTGTACCATACTGCGGATCTGGCTGTACTCCGGACGGAAATCGTGACCCCATTCCGATATACAGTGTGCCTCATCCACGGCGTAGTAAGAGATCTTCACGCCTTTCAGGAAGTCCACGTTCTCTGCTTTCTGCAAGCTCTCCGGAGCCAGATACAGCAGTTTCGTCTTGCCTGCCAAGACATCTTCTTTGACAGCGTTAATCTCGCCTCTGCTCAAACTCGAGTTGATGAAATGGGCAACGCCCTCTTCTTCCGAGTAGTTGCGCATAGCATCTACTTGGTTCTTCATCAGCGCTATAAGCGGTGAGATAACAATCGCCAAACCGTCCATGATCAACGATGGTAACTGGAAACACAAACTCTTACCGCCGCCTGTTGGCATCAGTACGAATGTGTCTCTTCCTTCCATCACATTCCGGATGATGGCTTCCTGATTCCCTTTGAACGTGTCAAAACCAAAATAGTTTTGCAACGCCTTAATTAATTCCTCGTGTGTTATATCCATAATTTTTATTTATATTCTTTTCATCTCTCATCCCCTCATCCTCTCATCCTCTCATCCACTAATCCACTAATCCCCTCATCCACTCATTTCGGGTGCAAAGTTACACATAATTTTTTATATATGCAAGAGTACATGACTTTTTTTTGTAAAAAAACGTATTTTGTCCCCCAAAACCTCCGATGAATTCGGCATTTTTAGCCCTTTTTTTGCTCATCTCTCTAACCTCCTCCCACCGACCCGTCTCGTACCTCCCACCGACCCATCTCGGTCCCTCATCGACTCGTCCACGTATCAACCTCGATATCATGCCAAATGATACCCCAAACATACCCAAAGGATACCCCAAGGATACAACCTCCATTTTGTCCAAAACCACGCAAAAATGCCACATTTACTATATAATACTTTAGTATTATATACTTTTTGTGTTATTTTTGACCTTTTATGAAGAAAATACCATTTCAGAGAACCTGCCTTTTATCTTTGTTTTTCTTATTGTGTTTTTATGTTTATCTGTATTTATGTTCTATAACATATTTTACCGAAAAAATGCATAAATTTTACGAAAAAAATGCAAAAACTCTTGCATATATCAAAAAAATGTTGTAATTTTGTGCCCGATTTGTAAGATATATTTTACAATTGCAATATAAAATTTTTAATATTTATCAAAGAATCAATCATTTGATACCATGCAGAAACGGAATTTATCCTTCACACAACTCTTCAATCTGAGTTTTGGATTTTTCGGAGTACAGATTGCTTATGCGCTTCAGAGCGCCAACATCTCCCGTATTTTTGCTACCTTAGGAGCAGATCCTCACACCTTGAGCTTCTTCTGGATCCTTCCGCCCCTTATGGGCATGATTGTCCAGCCGCTCGTTGGTAAGTACAGCGACAAGACTTGGAATCGTCTCGGTCGTCGTAAACCTTATTTGCTCGTGGGCGCGCTCATCGCGGTAGCCGTTATGTTGTTGCTGCCTAACGCAGGTAACTTCACTTTTACGCAGTCTCTCTTCTTGGGCTTGAATGCTGCTATGTGGTTCGGACTGTTCAGCCTCATGTTCCTCGACACCTCGATCAACATTGCTATGCAGCCGTTCAAGATGATGGTGGGCGATATGGTCAATGAGGAGCAGAAGGGTACCGCTTATGCGATTCAGTCTGCTCTCTGTAACGCAGGTTCGTTGGTTGGTTACGTCTTCCCGATCTTCTTCACGTGGATCGGTATCGCTAATACAGCTCCCGAAGGTGTCATCCCTGACTCCGTCAAATGGTCCTTCTACGCGGGCGCGCTTATCCTTATTCTCTGTTCGCTCTATACCTTCGCTACGGTCAAGGAGCTCAATCCGCAGGAATATGCGGAGTTCCATGGAATTGACCCCAAGAAGGAAGACAAGAAAGAATACGATGAGGAACCGGGCTTCATCTCCCTCCTTGTGAAAGCGCCTTCGGCTTTCTGGACAGTGGGTCTCGTGCAGTTCTTCTGCTGGGCAGCGTTCATGTATATGTGGACGTATTCCAATGGAGCAATTGCTTCTAACTGTTACGGCTGGGATGGTGTTAGCGCAGCCGATGCTGCTTTCCAGACTGCCGGTAACTGGGTGGGAGTAGTGTTCGCTATTCAGGCTGTCGGCTCGCTCCTTTGGGCAATGGTGTTGCCGAAGTTGGAGCACGCGTTTGGTAACAAAGGCGCTTATGCGATCTCCCTCATCGTCGGAGCTATTGGATTTATCTCGGTTTATTATGTGACCGACCCGTATATCCTCTGGCTCAGCTACGCACTCATCGGAGCCGCTTGGGCTGCTATGCTTGCATTGCCGTTCACGATCGTGACCAATGCTATCAAGGGCGGAAACATGGGTTACTACCTCGGTCTGTTCAACTGCACGATCTGCGTGCCGCAAATCGTTGCAGCCCTCTGCGGTGGTGTACTCCTTAAATATATGTGCGCGCACGTACAAGCCGGAATGCTCGTCGTTGCCGGTGTCCTCCTTATCCTCGGTGCCGCTTCCGTCTTCTTGATCAAGGAGAAAGAGTAATACCTATCCGCCAATTTTGGCGGATCCCTCGCATCGTGCATTGATGCACGATCAACGCCCCGCCTCGTGCATAAATCCATCCGCCAATTTTGGCGGATCCCAATAGAAAGAATAAATATCAAAATAACTAACATTATGAAAAACAAACTACTTGTAACGCTTTGTGCGGCAGTGGCAGTCTCCTTGGCTTTCACTTCCTGCAAACCGAAGTCTGACGCGAAGGACGTGTGCGATGATTTGTTGAAAACCAGCATGCACAAGTCTCCACGCAGCCTTTTGCAACTGAAAGGTGAGACCCTCACCATTAAGGAGTTTGAGTTCGCATCTGCGAATGTCAATGACAATCGTATTATCTACCGCGAGATCTCCTTTGGTAACGGTGTGGATCAAACAAAGAAAGTACTGAATCTCACCTATGAGTACGGTGATTGGAATGACAATAATACCGGTTATTCCCTCTCTTTCAATCCTGCTACTCCTTACGCTTCTGCTTGGTTTAGCGGTAACTCCCTCATTACCCCCGATGGTCTTGCTTTCGGTGGTGAGGGTAACGCCAACACTGCCCGTGTAGAGAAATGGGAGAAAACATTAGGTACTATCCTCAATACTGATTGGGAAGGAACCTTCAGAGATAAGTATGAGACGGATAGTATATTCCGTGATTCGATCTACAAACACATGTCTCATGGTAAGATCGTTCGTGATACCATTAAGGTGTTTGACCACTTGGATACACTGTGCGCAGATACTACTGCATGCTATTATTTGACGCTTAATCGCGATGCGGAGTATAAAAACACAGGACATTTCTATTTAAAGGAGTTCCACGCTAAATATGATACCTTGAACAAAAAGGTGGATACGTTTGATATTAAGATAAGAGAGTATGACTTAGAATGGTATTTCACAAGTGTTTCTTCAGACTCGAAGTTTATGATACAACTCAAGAATACTGCTTCTGGAGAAAAAGAAGATGTTTTTGATATCTCGAAATATAAATATGAAGAGAAGTACGTACAGGATACTACGACGATGGTAATGGATACTATTGTTACACATGAGTTCCTGCGTGGCGGCTTGATGTTCTATCACCCCAAACACTAATCCTAATAAATACCATAAACATTTGAAACAATGAAAAAGACTAACTTGAATATGTTTCGCACTATTTCCATCGCCCTTATGCTGATGCTGGGCGTTGGTACCGCAGCTGCACAGCTCGCCGTACAAGGTGTGGTTGTGGATGCAGCTAACGGTGAACCGATTATTGGTGCTTCCATCCTCGAAATGGGTACTACCAACGGTACCGTAACGGACTGGGATGGTAATTTTGAACTCAATGTTAAGCCGGGTGCCAAGCTCGCTATCTCCTATATGGGTTATAAAACCCAAGAGCTGGATGCCAAGGCATCGATGAACGTCAAATTAGGCGAAGATGCTGCGGTCTTGGATGAAGTAGTCGTTGTAGGTTATGGTGTCGTTAAGAAAAACGATGCTACCGGTTCGGTTACCGCTATCAAACCCGATGACATGAACAAAGGTCTGCAGACCAACGCACAAGACATGATCCAAGGTAAGATCGCCGGTGTGAACGTTTCTACCGATGGTGGTACTCCTGGTGGTGGTGCTACGATCCGTATTCGTGGTGGTTCGTCTCTGAACGCTTCCAACGACCCGTTGATCGTCATCGATGGACTTGCTATGGATAACAATGGTATTCAAGGTGTCTCTAACCCGCTCTCGTTGGTGAACCCGAATGATATCGAGACCTTCACCGTCCTCAAGGATGCGTCCGCTACCGCTATCTACGGTTCGCGTGCATCCAACGGTGTCATCCTCATTACTACCAAGAAAGGTAAATCCGGTTCGAAGATGAAAGTGTCCTATGATGGTAACGTTTCCTTCGGTTCCGTGCTCAAGCATCTGAACGTCCTCACCGGTGATGAACTCCGTGCTTACGCTACGAGTGCCGGTCAGTCTCGTCAGCAGAATGCGTACCTCATGAATGACGATGTAGATTGGTTTAAGAAAATCTATCGTACCGCTATCTCTACCGACCATAACATCTCGTTGACCGGTGGTTTCAAAAACAAGAATGTCGATATGCCGTATCGTGCTTCGGTCGGTTATACCCTCAATAATGGTGCTGTCAAAGGTTCGCAGATGCAGCGTGTTACCGCTTCTTTGAACCTCAACCCATCTTTCTTGGACAATCACCTCTCCTTCAACATCAATGCGAAGGGAATGTATATCTACAATGAGTACGAACCCGGTATCGCAGGTGCTTATCTGGATAAAGACCCGACTCAGCCGATCTATTCGGACGGTAATCTCACCAATATCTATGGTGACCGTATTTTGGCGGGTTCCGCGAATGGTAAAGACTTCTACTTGACTAAAGAAGAGTTGGATGAGCACTGGGATGGTTATTTCCAGCCGCTCGGTACTTCGTCCAGCGCGTATGGTCCGTACGAGGATACCACTTGGATGTACAGCCTCAAATCGCAGGCTAACCCCCTCGCTATGCTCAAACATCAGTCCAATAAATCCAACGCCGCTCAGTTCGTTGGTAATATTGAGGCTACCTATAAGATTCACGGTTTTGAAGACCTGATGCTGCATGCTAACTTCGGTGCTGACTACTCTTTCGGTAAGCAGACCAATAAGAACAGCGCCTATGGTACAGCAAGCCACTATACCGGCTGGGATGGTTATTCACAGAAAATGAAATACAACCTCCAGTTCAACTGCTTCGCACAGTACGGACATGACTGGGAGAATGCTCACCAGCACTTCGACATCATGGCGGGTTACGAGTGGCAACATTTCTACAATGACTTCAAGAGCTACGGTAGCGGTTTCTATCCGATGACTTATCTCGGTGATAAGACCAAAGCCGGTCAAGCTGCTTATGCTTCTACTTCTACCGGTAAAGGTGAGAACTACCTCGTTTCCTTCTTCGGACGTCTCAACTGGATCGGTTGGAACCAGATCATGGTTACCGCTACTGTCCGTGGTGATGGTTCTTCTCGCTTCCATAAGAGTCACCGTTGGGGTGTATTCCCCTCTGTGGCAGTGGGTTGGAAGATCAAAGAGTCCTTCATGAAGGATGTTCATTGGCTCAATGACCTCAAGCTCCGTCTCGGTTATGGTATCACCGGTCAGCAGGATGGTATCGGCGATCATGCATACATGCCGTCTTATCAGCAGACCACGGGTCACACCTCGTATTATCCGGTCGGAGGAGGCAACTATGCTACCGAGGATAACGATACCCGTATCGTAGATGTGGTATATGACCAAGACGGTCTGCCCCTCTTCATCTCTGATCGCCCGAACTCCTTCAACCCCGATCTGACTTGGGAGAAGACTACGACGTACAATGCCGGTCTTGACTTCGCGTTCCTCAATAACCGAATCTCCGGTTCTATTGACTACTACTATCGTAAAACAACCGACCTGCTCAATAACGTCAACGTAGCTATGGGTACTAACTTCCGTAAGCGTGTGATGTCGAACATCGGTTCGCTCCGTAACCAAGGTGTCGAGTTTGCTATCAACGCTGTCGTTCTCGACTACGGAAAACGCTTCAAATGGGATATCGGCTATAACGTTACTTGGAATGAGAACCGTATTACCAAGATCAACGGTGAAGAGACTATGATCGATGGTAGCGGTTACGGTGGAGCAGGTCTTGGTGGTAAATCCATCACCAAATATGCTGTGGACAAACCGACCAACTCTTTCTACCTCTATGAGGCTAAACAGGGTACTCGTGCTGATGGTACGAAATACTGGTATATCGTTGATCAGCAGGCTCAGGGTGAGGATGGTTACGGTAAGATCGACGAGCGTGATAAGGTCTTCAAACATAGTCCTATTGCTCCCGTTACGATGGGCTTCCAGATGAAGTTCCAGTTCTACAACTTCGACCTCGGAATGTCTTTCCGTGCTGCAATCGGAAACTATGTATTCAACAATGTCATTTCTTCTCGTCTCCAGAATGTGCCTATCGGAAACTTGGCGCGTGACGGTTACTACAAGAACCTCCCGTTGGATGTATTCGATGCATACTACGTAGATGGTTATAACATGTCTATCTATGATGCAGAGGGTAAGAGCATCGTTGGAAATGCAGAGTATGATATCACAGACCGCTTCTTGGAGAACGCTTCCTTCCTGCGCTGTGATAACATCACACTCGGTTACTCCTTCTCTAAGAACAGAGTTTCCGGTCGTGCATACTGCACCGTTTCCAACCCCTTCGTTATCACCAAGTATTCGGGTCTTGATCCGGAAATCGGTATCGGTGGTGTAGATAACTCCATCTATCCGCGTTCCATGACTACCGTTCTTGGTATCAACCTCCAATTCTAATAACTGCGAAAAAAGATATTAATTATTCATTATTAATTATTCATTAATATGAAACGTTTAGTAAAATATTCTTTGATGGTTTGTATCGCATTGGCGTTTACCGCTTGTGTGAAAGACCTCAATACCAAACCTATTGACCCGAACTCTTCTACATCCTTTAACCAGGATCGTATGTTCACCAAGTGCTATGCTTGCTTAGCTGTAATTGGTCAGAAGGGACCGGGTGAAGACTCGGATGTCGAGGATATCGATGCCGGTACTTCCGGTTTCTACCGTACCATCTGGTATTGCAACGAGCTCTCTACCGATGAGGCTTGGTGGATCTGGGATGATGCGGAAGCAAAACAGTTGAATACCACCAACTGGACCGGTACCAATACCATGATCCGTGCTATCTATACGCGTCTCGTGCTGGATATTAAGTATTGCAACCACTATCTGACCTATGCTTCGGAGGATAACGACGAAGAGAAATACCGTAAGGCAGAAGTGCGCTTCATCCGTGCGTTGCATTTCTTCTATCTCATGGATATGTATCTCTATGCTCCGTTTGTAACGGAGGATTCCAATGAGTTCCCGCACTTCATTCCGCGTCATCAGCTCTACAGCTGGTTGGTGGACGAGCTCAAAGAGTTGATCGTTCTCCTGCCGGATCATCGTATTACCAAATACCGTGTTGGTAAAGCAGCTGCAAAACTCCTCTTGGCGCGTATCTATCTCAATGCCGATGTCTATAACGCTAAAAACAAAGCATGGATCAAAAGGAGTGCGCTCGATAACGCTATCAAGTATGCTTCGCAGGCTATTCACGATGATGGACAGCATGATCTTGTTACCTCTCCGATTACTACCGACTCCGGTTTCGTATATTCTGCTTACCAGCGTCTGTTCATGGGTGACAACCATAACGATGATGTCATCAAGGAGTCTCTCCTCCAAATCTATCAGGACGGTCTCTATGCGCAGAGCTATGCCAGCTCGCAGATGTTGATTGCTGCTAACCGTAACCCGGGTATGTTGCCTTGGGGTATTGAGAAAGAGTGGCACTCAATGCGTACTTCGCCTACTTTGGTGGACAAGTTCCTCAACGTTAGTACCTTGCAGAATATTGATCGTGAGACCGCCAAGGGTATGGTTTACGACGAGTACCATATGCCGGCTCAGCTGAAAGATGACCGTGCTATCTTCTGCTCCGATGGTTTGAATACCGGATATAAGTTTACCATCAATGGTGATATGAATCTGGGTGATACCAAATATATGTTCAACTCTTGGGCAGGACTTAAGTTCACCGGTGTGTATTCTACCGCTTCGCTGCCGAAATACTCGCCTCGTCAGAGCAAAGACTGGCCTGATACCGATATTCCTTTGCTCCGTTTGGCAGAAGCTTACCTCATTCAGGGTGAAGCAAAAGCACGTAAGTCCGGTAACTGGAATGATGCTCTCACAGATGTCAATGTGCTCCGTGACCGTGCAAACGCTCCGAGACTGACCACTATGACTGAAGAGGACATGTTGGACGAGTGGAGCCGTGAGTTCTGGTATGAAGGTCGTCGTCGTATTGACCTCGTTCGCTTCGACCGTTTCTTCGGACCCGAGTCTGACAAGTATCGCTACCACTGGGAAGGACGTATGGGTAAGCAAGACATGCCGCCCGCTGTCAACAGCCCGTTCTTCGTTTCCGGTACACCCGAGTATATGAACTGGTTCCCCGTTCCATCGGAGGATAAACGCTCTAACCCGAACTACAGAACCGACGTAGAGGGTGATCCCCTCAACACCTATGCGGCACAGGGTGGTGACGGTTATCCGTACTAATCATTAGAAGATAAATATCGACGTATCGAGCTTTTCGATATTATCGATTTATCGAAAATATTAACAACTAATTAACATTATTAACCAAATTTATGAAGTTTTGTGCTAGTCGAGTGTAAGCTCGCTTACCCAACTCGACGAAGCCAAAACTCCAGAATTTTAAAAAAATTAAAATTATGAAAAAGTTTTATGCTTTTTTGGCAGCTGCGCTGATGAGTGTTAACGTATTTGCTGCAAAGGACGTAGTTCCGTCTGACGCTGTCCTCGCTAATTACTATGAGCAGGGTAATGTATGCGTATGTATTTATGTGCCAGGCGACATGGCTTGTTACGACATCGTTTTAGTCGGATCTTTCCATGCTGATGAAAACAAAAGCTGGATTACTAGTCCTGTGTCTGATCTGCCTAAATTTGAGCCGGTAGAAAATTACGACGGTTGGTACGTAGCTTCTTTTACACCGGAGGCTGAACCGGATGCTTCGAAGGGTATTCAGGCAAAACCGGTTATGCTGGACGTAGATGGTAACTTCAACTGGTCGTACCAAGTAGGTGCTGCTACCGCTATCCGCGGTGGTGTACAGGTTGTACAAGGTGCTTATGCTGGTGAGATTGACCTGATTAACTACGGTGCTGACGCTCCGAACGTATTCACTGTGGACGCTTGGAAAAGCAATCCGTGTACTGCTATTTACCACAATTACAAAGTAATTGTTATCAGCGATGGTTGCGATGGTTATGCAGTTCCATTTATCATTGGTGATATGAACAGCTGGGCATTTGAGCAAATGCAGTTGGATGAGGACCTCACCCTTGCTAATGACGCTCCGACTTACACGTACTACAAGAAAATGGCTGAGAATACTAAATATCAGATCGTTAGTGGTTTGGTTGATGATAATGGTGAAATCGTTGAAGCTCCGGCTTGGAGTGACATCGCTTACATGCAGAAGCTCGTTGACGAAATGTGGGTTCGTATCCCGGGTGAGGAAGGTGACAACCAGCTGACCCATGAGAACGCTGAGATCGTATGGGATCTCCGCGCTGAGGATCTCCGTTGGGCTCGTTGCGATGATTCGCCTATTGAGACCGTTGAGGTTAGTGTTAAACTCCCGGCAGCGAACTTCCCTGTAGAAGGCGTAGAAATCATCGGTTCTTTCGATGATTGGGCTGGTACTGCTATGGAAATGGATGGTGATGTCTATAAAGCAACTGTCGAGGCTAAGGCTTCGCAGTTCTTCAAGTTCCGCTCCGCTGGTAAATGGCCGGGTGATGAAGGTGGTACCGAAATCGAGGTTTATCGCGCTGACGATGAGTGGACTGCCATTCAGAATAACGAACTCGTATTTGGTCAACTCTGGGAGGGCGAAGAAGGTGCTCGTACTTTGTACATTGACTTAAGCGATGCTGAAGCTTATCGTTGGCAAGCACGTGAGGAGCAAGGTATCGAGAACGTTGTTCTGACCGAGAAGGCTCACAAAGTTGTTGTTGATGGTGTTATCTACATCGTTCGTGACAACAAACTCTTCAACCTCCAAGGTGCACAAGTTCGCTAATCAACGACTTACACACAAAAGAATAGGAGCGTTTCGACGCTCCTATTTCTTTTATCCTACAGGTCTACCGGTCTGTACTCTGTCAGTGAAACGGTCTGTATTCTGTCAGCGTTAGCGGTCTATTCGAAAACTTCCCTTGGAATGTTTCCGAACAATAAACGTGCATTGACCTGCGAACGCGTGCATCTGCGGTTCTACAAAACTGTCCAGACATGCAGCATCGCCGTTAGCAGCTGCTACAAATCCTTCGCCTTCATAGCGAATGACGTTATTGGCATTCGGGCAGAGATGACCGTCTTTATCTACCACGCGCACGGTGTAGTAGCATAACTCCTCCGGTTGCTCTTTCTCGTTTGCCCAAACCACCTCTACATGATCCGGCTCTCCGGCAGTGTAGATCTTCTCACGTGCTGCCTCTTTGCCCTCTGCGTCATAAGCGACCACTTCTATCTCGCCTTGCTCAAACGGCACATCGAACCACATCAGTCGGTAACGGGGCAATAACTCCGGTCTCGGTGCCGAACCCCAAACAGGAATCTCAAACTGACCCACTTTCGGCATCTCGCTCACATTAGCCTCTAACCGTTCGCCTTTCGCCATCTGCTCTGCCTCTTCTTTCGTTGCATGACGCAGTTTGCCGTAACTCTTACCGTTAACAAACAGCTCTGCCTGAGGATAACTCGTATAGCAGAAGACAGGCACAAGATCGCCTTCCTTCCAGTTCCAGTGCGGCAACAGATGCAAAGTGGCGTCCTCTTTGTTCCACTGACTGCGATACAGCCAATAACGGTCTTTGGGCAGCGAAGCCAAGTCGATTATTCCGAAATAGCTGCTATGACTGGGCCATGCGTCCGTATCGTACGGAGAGGGTTCGCCTAAGTAATCAAAACCTGTCCAGACAAACTGTCCGAGCGTCCAATCATAATCGTCCTGCAACTGAAAATCCTGCTCCGGTAGTCCCGACCATGCGCAGTACTCGAGGTCATAACCCGAAGACTGCTGATCCTCGTAGAGCGCGTCCGGCTGAATGAGGGCAGGGATCTTATATACCCCTCGGCTGGAGACGGTAGAAGCCGTTTCGGAGCCTAAGATCATCTTCTGCGGCAGGTTCTCGTAACCCTCTATATACCGTCCTGTACGGTAGTTGAAACCCGGTATCTCCACCGCTGCACCAAACCCGTTGTGGATCACGTGCATCGCTTGATCCATGCCGTTCGTTACCGGACGGGTGGGGTCGAGTTGATGGAACAACTCCTGTAACTTCGTGACAATCTCAATACCGTCCGGCAGCACTTGGTTCCAAACCTCGTTACCGCTCGACCAAAGCATCACAGAAGCGTTGTTGCGGTAGTGCTTCACCATGTTGGTGATGTCCCATTTCCACCAGTCGTCGAACTCCACGCTGTAGTCATTCTCCGTCTTGCCGTGGTTCCATACATCGAAAGGCTCGATCATCATCATCATTCCCATCTCGTCGCAGAGCTCTACGAGTTCCGGAGCCGGCATGTTATGACTGGTGCGGATAGCGTCGCAACCCATCTCTTTGAGCATCGTGATCTGGTGCTTAAGGGCGTCCTTATGCACCGCTGCACCCAAGGGACCTAAGTCATGGTGGTTGCACACACCCTTGAACTTACGGGTCTGACCGTTGAGCTGGAACCCCTTCTCGGCGGTGTAGCTGATAGACCGGATACCGAAACGCGTCTCTACCTCATCAAGCAGTTCTTCGCCCTTCAGCACTTTCGTACGTGCAACATATAGATTTGGCGTCTCCGGACTCCAAAGATGCGGTTTCGCCACTTGCGTTTGCCCCTCTTGACCTTCTATCGTGGCTACCACCTTGCCGTCATAGAGTATGTCGGTCTGAATTCTGAAATCTGAATCCTGAATTCTAATCTCCTCCACGCCATCTTGCAACTCCACCTCTATCGTTACCGTAGCTTGGTCCTTTTTAACTTCCGGAGTGCGCACTAACACGCCGAAGGTCGGTATATGAATCGGGTTCGTTTCTACCAGATGTACGTTTCTGTACAGACCGGCACCCGGGTACCAACGGCTCTGCTGCGGTTTGTTCTCCAAATAGACATCAATGGTCACCTCTGAACTCTGATCTCTGAATTCTGAATTCTCTATCAGTTGCGGCAAAATATAGCAGTCAAAGGTGTTGTACCCGTACGGCCAATAGACCATCTCTTCGCCGTTCACATAGACGTCGGCATGACTCATCGCGCCGTCAAAAACGAGGGTGTAGAACTTCTCTTTGTTCACTTTCACCTTCGTGCGGTAGTGTCCTTTGCCCATCCATGGGAGACCACCGCTACGTCCTGTTTTCCACGTCGGTTCTTTCTCGCCGTTCTGCACCACGATCACCTCTTGCAGGTCGTTCGCACGGTCGAAAGGACCGCTGATTGCCCAGTCATGCGGGATCGTGACCTCTTGCCAAACGGGGTTCTCCGTGGTGTCTTGGGTAAACTGCCACTGACGAATCAGTGTATCCGTACGGACAGATTGCTTATCCGTACAAGCATAAAACACCATGCTACTGATCAGCAGCATGGTATAAAGAATATATGATTTACCTTTCATTCGTAATTCTTAATTCTTAATTTTTAATTTTTAATTACAGAAATCGGTATTCGGTGGTTTCGTCTAATTTCTCTCCGGGCATCAGAACGACATTCGGGAAATCGTCATGGTGAACGCTGTCCGGCCAGTTTTGTGCTTCCAGACATACGGCATGTTGGATGTCGTACATCGAGCCGCTTTTGCCTTCATGCTGCTCGATCCAGTTGCCGGTATAGACCTGCAAACCTTTCATCGTCGTCCAGCACTCCATCGTCCGTCCGTCAGCCTGTAAGGTCGCCGCATGACGCAACTCTTTCGGCGCATCGGCTGCGCAGAGACACCAGTTGTTGTCTATGCCTCGCCAAACCTCAAAGAACTTATCGTGCATCCTGTCTCCCAGACGAACCGGTTGACGGAAATCCATCGGTGTGCCCTCTACGTCCTTGATCTCGCCGGTCGGACAGGTGAACTCGTCAAACGGCGTGTACCGGTCTGCGAATACCTGAAGCACATGGTCGTCCACCGTTCCGCTGCCCTCACCTGCAAGGTTGAAGTACGCGTGGTTGGTCATTGCTACCAGGGTGGGGGCATCGGTCTTCGCTTCGTAGTGAATAACGAGACGGTTGTCTTTGGTCGCCGTATAGGTCACCCATACGTCCAGATTGCCGGGATAACCCTCCTCGCCGTCCTTGGAGCGGTAGTGCAGCTTGATCTCATAGATGCTTTGTTCCACCACCTCCCACATCTTGGCGTTGAAACCCTCGATGCCGCCATGCAGACTGTTCGGACCGTTGTTGATGGGCAGTTTATAAACTTTCAACTTTCCACTTTCATCTTTCAACTCAAACACTCCTCCCTTGATGCGGTTCGCTACTCGTCCGCAGATAGCATTGAAATAGGTCTCTTGGGTACGCCATTCGTCCGCGGTACGGAAGCCAAGAACAATGTCCTTGACTTCCCCTTTGCGGTTTGCGACCAGCAGTTTGGTGATCTTTGCCCCGAGATTCGAGATCTCCACTTTCAACCCACCACTGCTCTTAATTGTATAAAACTGAATCGGTTTCACGAAATATTAATTATTAATTATTCATTATTAATTATCTTCACGCAAGGCGTGTTACTCCGTCTCCAATCTCCGCTACATAGAAATCTGCCTTGAGTCCGGTTTTCTTCTCGTACTCGGCGCCTACGAACGCTTTGAAATGCTCGATGGCTTCCTCTTTGACGAGGCTCACGGTGCAACCACCGAAACCGCCTCCGGTCATACGGCTTCCGAGAACACCCTCTACCTGCCAAGCGGCTTCAGCAAGAGCGTCCAACTCCGGACCGGTCACTTCGTAGTCATCGCGCAGCGACACATGACTGGCGGTCATCAGTTCACCGAAATAAGCGATCTCACCTTTCTTGAGCGCCTCTACAGCAGCTGCCGTACGGGCTACTTCGCCTACCACGTGACGCGCACGTTTCTTAGCTATCGGGTCGGTGATAGCGCTCTCTACTTGTGCCCAGTCTTCTTCTGTCAGTTCGGCAAGGAACTTGATCGGTTTCACTTTGCTGATCTGCTCTACAGCCGTGTGGCATTGACGTACACGGTCGTTATACGCACCGCTGTCCAAGTGGTGAGGACTATGGGTATTGCTGATCACTACTTTGATGCCCTCTAATTTCACGGGTACGTGCTCGAACTCTAAGGTGTCGCAGTTGAGGTAGATAGCATGATCTTTCTTGCCCTGCGCCGAAGCGAACTGATCCATCACACCGCACATCACGCCTGCGTACTCATGCTCGCAAGCTTGACCGATGAGTGCCAACTCCGTGCGATATTTTTTCTCGCTCTCCGGTCCGCTCATCCACTCATCCACTAATCCTTTCATCATCTCCTCTGTAAACGCGCGCGCAGTAACCACTTCCATTGCGGCACTACTGCTCAGACCGGCTCCTGCAGGTACGTTACCGTAGTACAACAGGTCATAACCGCTCTCCAATTTAGCCTCCGGATGACGGCGGGCGATGATGTCAATACAGCCTAAAGCGTAGTTGCACCATGCGCGATCTGCCTGCGGTTTGATTTCTGAAATTGGAATACTGTAAGTCTGCTCCATGTTCAGCGATTTGAAGCGCAGTACGCCGTCCTCATTCTTACTCATCAGCAGCCATGCACCAAAACTCAATGCGCAGGGGAACACACAACCACCATTGTAGTCGGTGTGCTCGCCGATGAGGTTTACTCGTCCCGGGGAAAAAAACATCTTCTCTGCTTTACGACCGTATGCTTGTTCGAAAGCAGCATTCATCTCTTGTGTTGTCATAGTAATCGTTTTTATTAAATTTACACTAATTTTGAGTGCAAAGGTACGAAAAATTATTGAAATATACAAAAAAAATGAAAAAAAATGTCCATTTATGTTATAAAACATACTAAAAGTATTGCGTCTTTCGTAAAAAAGTAGTAACTTTGCAGCAAATTTTAAAATAGGCATATATTAACCTTATAAAAACAATACTGATATGATCGAATTTGTACTTTATGCTATCCTCTTCATCCTCATTGGATGGACCTTGGTTTCTTTCTTCTTGGTTTGGAACTGGTTCGATGCACGTGACCGTCTCAAAGTGGTTCGTGAGGTGACGCGTGAGCAGACGATTCATGCTATTAAGGCGAGTGTCGCCAAGTGTAACAAACTCGTTTGGATCGGTTTGTGTATCGCTATCATTTTCATTGCGTTCCCTTTCTTGAGCAATGATTATTATGGTACGCTCACGTATTCGGGTGTGATCATCATCGCGGATGTGTTGCTGCTCGTTTCCTTGAAGATCAATGCCAATAAGTATCTGAACTTGGTGGATGATTACGTCAATGAGAATGAGGAGCACGTGCGTGAGGCTGCTGCCGAGAGAGCACGTATGCGTGAGGAGTGGAAACGTCAGGCGCCTGTCCTCAACCCGCAGGCTGAAGCGCAGATCAAAGAGGCGCTCGGTGACAACTACGAGGTGTGGTTCAAGCATGATATTCTCGTGGGTCGTAATGTATTGGCGAATATGGAGACAGAGATGCTCTATGTACAGGGTGTCGTTATCCCCTTCAAGGAGATCATGGAGGTGCGTCCGGGACGTAAGGATCTCAAACTGGTGACCAGCGACAGTATGCATCCTTTCGTCACCATCGACTTCGGTGCCCTGCCTATTAACCCCGAGACCGGTAATAAGTATATGGACGAGATTGCAGAGCGTCTCGCGAAAATTGTTGAATGATGATTAGTTCTGAAGAGAAAGCGAATACTCTCATACATCTTATTCCTTTTGCGGCTACGTTAGCTTTAGCGTGGCCGCTTTTGCGTTTAGCTGCCCAACACACATCCGAGTACCCGTATGCCTTGTTGGGAACGGTGCTGTTCCTTGTGGGCATGACGCTGATGTTCGGCTCCTCCACGCTCTATCATGCGGTCTCCTCTCCGGAGCTCAAACGCCGTCTGAGGATCGTGGATCATATAGCTATCTATGTGATGATAGCCGGTTCGTACTCGGTGATCTGCCTCTCGGCATTGGGCGGATGGATCGGATGGGCGTTGTTTACCTTCCTTTGGATATGCGTCATAGCCGGAACAGTCGGGAAATTAGTAGCGTTTGGCAAACACCCGAACTTATCCCTCGTCCTCTATCTGGCGATGGGATGGGCGGCGCTGCTTGTGCTCGGACCGATGTGGAAGAGCATGTCCCATCTCGCTTTCGCTTGGATCGTTGCCGAAGGGGTCTTTTATACCATCGGAGCGTATTTTTTTCATAACGATGAGAAACATGCCTACTGGCATGCTATTTGGCATGTGTTCATCGTCTTAGGTGCCACTTCACATACTGTAGCAACATGGATAATAGTAAGTTAATTTTCTTTTCTTTAGCGCTCTGCGCTATGCCGCTCATGTATGCGGCGGATACCAAACCGGCTAAGCCCCAAACAGAGACCACCAAGCAGTCTAATAAACGCACGGTGGTGCTCCATTGTGATCTGCATTGCCAAGGTTGTTGTGATAAGATCATGAAGAATATTGCTTGGGAGAAAGGCGTCAAGGATCTCGTCTGTGATCTCCAAAAGAAGACCGTTACCGTGACCTACGATACCCGCAAAACGGATCTGGAGACCCTTCTCAAAGCCTTCGAAAAAATCGGCAAACCCGCTACCTTGTTGTAATTAAAATTGGTACGAGAAATGGCACTCCGATTATCTGAAGTTAAAAGAGAGGCACCATATATAATGGTAGATAACGTATATCTCCGTCTATTCGGCTATCTGATGCATGTACAACAGTAGGTGAGGTAACGAACTCGCCGAATTTGCGCACACATTTCTGCAAAGATGTAATCGTATACCCCGATGACGATTTAGCTTCGATAGGAATGATGTTATGCCGCGAGGTGATTGTGTCTTTGCGAATCAGAAAATCAATCTCCATGCGGTTAGTGGCATCCAATGAGGATATAAGAGGTATATTCGTTTTTAGCAAATTCCTCTACGATATAGCTCTTGCCTATACGTCTTGCGCCTTCAATCAATAGTGCTACTTCACCTTTTCGGGTGTTTTTCCAATCTAATAACTGGCTGTAAATCTTGCGTTTCATAATCTATCATACACATTTTCTAAGACTACAAAAGTGCGTTTCAATACACATTTTCGAGGACTACGAAATAGTGTTTCAATACACATTTTCGACCTTTTGACGCTGCAAAGGTACTACTTTTATTTGAAATAACCAAATTTTTAGGTAAAAAAGTGTAGATTTATACGAATTGTGCTAATTAATCATCTTTCCATCGTACATTTTTTTCGATTTTTGGACCATCGACTAACGACCAACGACTGCATTTTTAATTCTTAATTTTTAATTTTTAATTGATTTATTTGCATATCTCAGAAAAAAGCAGTACCTTTGTGCCCATAAATGCGCGAATGTGAAACAATCAAGGCATAAATAGATAACTGATTACCGATTAAAACCTCTCGGCAAGCTCATGCGTTGCGTGAGTTTGCTTTTTTTATGCCCCGCGCCCCTCCCTTATTACTTGTTTATCTTGGACTTATCCTGCCTTTTTGAGAGGCAGGCAAATCAATCATTCTATGTTAATCACGGTCGACAATCGACCCCTAAAACAAGTAAAACAATGACAACATATAAAGCAATGCTCAAATCAGAGCTGGCTGATGCAGCAGGCGTCAGCCTTTTTACATTCACTTCATGGTTGCGCAATGATCAAGATTTCTTGCGTAAACTCAATATCTCTAAACGCGCCAAATATCTGCCTCCTTGTGCAGTACGCTATCTGTGCGAGAAATATGACATTGATCTCACATAAAGAATGTAGTTATTCGTAGTTATGGACAGTTGGCGGCACTTGCTGCCAATTGTCCGTAACGGTTTCTCTTTTTTGTAGTACCTTTGCACCGGATTTCAGCTGTGGCAACGTCGCCGCACATAAAGATCCGATGTATATGAGTAAAATCAATTTTGAGGTCATAGACCAATTTTTCGCAGCACAAATCGCTGCCAACGAGAGTGAAGCAACCCTTGAAAGTCTCCGTCCACAGGTGGAGGTAGCCGTCAAAGAGATGATGCGG
>ONWR01000017.1:0-39298 GCA_900321605.1 uncultured Bacteroidales bacterium
ACAAGGAAACAATGTACAAAGTACAAAGGTCATCGAGAATGGCGTTCTCTATATCATCCGTGATGGTAAGACCTACAATGCAATGGGTCAAATGGTTAAATAAGTTGAAAATTGTAAATTGAAAGGAAAAATTAGTATGAAAAAGAAAATATATTTTCAACCTGAGGTGCAGGTAGCGCATATCGCATTGGAGTCGATGGTCTTAGCCGGTAGTTCGGGAAATACCATGGGCATGTATAATATTGAAGGCGATCAGTGGTAATTAGCTGTCCGCTATCCTAACGAAGGGGGTGTGTCAAATCAATGACGCATCCCCTTTTTTGTTCTGTTCTGTTCACTGCTATTCTTCAAACAAGTCATCCATAGTGACTGATTTTTGGATGGAGGAGGCGTAGGCTCCACGTGCTAATCCATAGGTGGTAATATAGGTGGGTTGTACGCCATACCGTGTGCCTGTTTGTGCAACAAAAATACCTTGACGCGTACGGAACTTCATGTCCTCCTCCTTGTCTATGAGGTATAGAGAGGTACTATACTTAATCTCACACATGTTAATTATCCGGTCTGCTCGTTCAATGAGTAAATCTATTTGTGCTCGTTGCTCCGGATCATTACTTCTCCATGAGTAGTACTCTGTACCTATTTGATCTATGCCTATTGCTTTTTTGATTTGCGGGATATGCTCCTCGCACACGCGTTCATATGATAATCCCCAATACGTGTTAACCATGGGGGATTGTAGATGATGTGCCCAAAAATGTTCGTCATTAGGTTGAGACTCAAGGAACGAATGATAGAATTGTACGTAGAAATCCGACAATGTGTAATATCCTCCTGTTTTTCCGACTTTCTTGCGACGCACACGATGATACCTCAAAAAATCGCAATTAACCAGATTATCCAACTGTTTGGAGATGGCACCGCCATTTGATTTCTTCAAAATATCCACCAACTCATCACGGGTCAAACCGTACCGATGAGCAGCTACTATACGAATGATATCCAAATAGGGTTCCGGATGCGAGAAGAGTGATGCAAACAAGCGGTTGTATTCGTCATGCAATTCTCCATTTTTTGAAAATAGCAATCTGTCCACTGCGTCGGTTACGCTTTCGTTCGGCTCAATCAAACTGAGATAATAGGGGATGCCTCCAAACACCATGTATGCTTGTAACATCGATAGTCGATCCCATGCCATTTGGCGCCAGTGGAAGAATTGTTCGCATTGCGATAACTGAAATGGATGGAGGTGCATGAGATGCGTAATCCGGTTGTGCAATCCACCATGATTATTGACTATATTGTCAACCATCCATGAGGTCGCCGAACTGCATACAATAAGCATCAGATTATTGTGGTTGGTTACAAAACTATTCCAAAAATGACCCAGCGCAACTACAAAGCGAGTTCCTTTTACATCCATACACGGGAGTTCATCTATGAAAATAACTTGACGCTTACCGGTTTCCAATCGAGGGGTGATTGTTTGCTCTAAAGCAAAAAATGCATCCATCCAATTTTTAACATAGTTACCCGTGTAGCCTATTCGGCGTAAACTTTGGTTAAAGGCAGCAAACTGTTCATCACGTGTGCCTTGAATCACTCCGGATGTCTCAAAAACGAACGAATCACTCCATGTTTGCTTGATGAGAAATGTCTTTCCCACACGCCTACGACCATATACAGCAACAAACTCCGCTTTCCCGGATTTGCCGTACTTCGTTAGCATAGCCTTTTCTTGCTCACGACCAATTAACTGAACCTCTTCCATAATGTTTATGTTTGAAAATCCGCTGCAAAGGTACAGCTTTTTTTTGATATATGCAAGACTTAGGTCGCGAAAAGTGATAAAAAATCGTCGATTTCGCGAGCAATGTGGGTACTTAGGTCGCGAAAAGTGATAAAAAATCATCAATTTCGCGAGCAATGTATGTACTTAGGTCGCGAAAACGAGCAAAATTTTTCTTTTGTGACCAATTAAGTGAATTTTTATTTTTTATAATTTTTAATTCTTTTCTTGCATATATGCGAAAAAAGCAGTACCTTTGCAGCGAAAATGAGTAAATGCGTAAATGAGTAAATGAGAAAATGGATTAGAGACATATGGGATAATTACAAATCCGAAGCGGTCTTCGGGTTGGTGCTGATGGCGGTGCTCATCCTCAGCACCTTCCTCTCGCGGCTTATTCCGGAGGATTTCTTCGACAATTTCCTCAACCCTGCGCATAGTCTTGCTTTTGCAGTGCTTTGTTTCTTCGGCGCAGCGCAGTGCTTGAGGCATTTGGAGAACAACCGCATCCGTAAAGTATGGGCCATCATCCTCATCCTTTGGGGACTCTGTGAATGGGTAGGGGTAGCGTTATTTAAGACGGCGTATAATCCTTTCCGGTTCGGCAATGAACTCATGGAGAGCACCCCGATGCTGGTGGCTTGTGTGTTTGCATGGTTGCTGTTTATCTACCCCAGTATTTCCATGCGTCCGGGGAAGTTTAACTGGGCACGTGGTGCGCTGTTCATATTGCCGGTGGTAGTGCTTGGAGTCATCGATTATGTGCTACCCGCTGACTTACGTATCCTTATTGCGCTGTATCCGATCTGGCTCATGTATCTCGGCTTTAGGAGAGTACACAGGTACCGTCAATGGTGTGAGGAGAACTTCTCCACCTTGGACGATATCGACGCGCAGTGGATTGTACGATATATCATGATGATCATGTTGGCAGCCTTGGTGTTCTATTACCTGTGCGTAAGCGATGACCCGGCTCGTGCGTTTACCCAACAATGGTACCTCATGTTCGTCCTTTGTTACACTACCGACCAGGTGCTTCACCGTCCCGACCCCTGGGAGCGGTTGCATAGTACGGTGGTGGAGGAAGAGAAGGAAGAACCGGATCCGGTCAATGCCGCTTATCGGGCTACATTGGAGAAATGGATCGAAAGCGAAAAACCCTATCTCCAATCGGATTTCCAGCTGATGGACTTGCGTGAGGTGCTGCCGCTCAATCGCTCCTATCTAAGCCAACTCATCAACTCTGCATACGGTTGCTCGTTCTATCAGTGGGTTAACCGGTTGCGTATCGAAGAAGCCAAGCGCCTGATGCGTGAGCAGCCCGATCTCAAGATCCAAGATGTCTCCGACCGTTGCGGTTTCTCTTCCCGTCGCGTCTTCTCCCAAATCTTCACACGCGAAACAGGTACTACACCTACCGAATGGAAGTAATATATGATTCATTTATTAGACAACTATACTTTCTCTCCGGCTCTCCGCTATGACGCGCATAGGCTGATATATACCTATTCGGAGAAGGAAGAACCGATACAGATCGAGGGCTTTCTGGGGGCCGCGCTGTTATGCGTGCGCTTGATCAATTCCGATGAGGGCGAGCGGCGCGAGATACCGCTCGATATTGAGCGTAAGCAGGACTTTCTCTTCTCCCGCTATGAGCAGGAAGTGATTGCGGACGGGTGGGGATATCTCGAGGCGGAGCTCCGCCAACTAAACGATGCCTATATCCAACTCACGGTCGGTCAAGTTCCCATCGTGGATGTATGCGCTAATGTCCGTCAATTCAGTATAGCGATGTCCTTGCTCTCCGCTTACATGCAGCGTCTGGTGACCGAGGAGTTCGGAGAGCATATATGGGAGAAAGAGACGTGGCACATGCCCTTCGCGCACTGGCTCTTCGATGCCGGATATACCGAGACCGTTCGGCAGCGGTTTTTGCACATCGACTGGACCGATCCCGTGGCCGTCAATGCACTCGTTGAGATGCCGGAACAACGATCCGAAGAACCCTCTTTTATCTTTGAGGGCGAGGAGGCGGAAGAGATCATCCGCCTCTACTGGGAGTGGCTGTCGAATACCGCACAGAAAGATGCCGCTCTCTTTCCCGATAAAAACGTGATGATGGCGGAATTTAAGGAGAAAATCCTTGCGCACGAGACCAATTACGAGGACCTCAAACCGGAGATGAAGGATTTCACGCCGGACCAACTCAACCTCTTCCGCAAATGGATGAACCAATGGATCGATTTCGTGAAAACAAAAATCGAACCGCCTGTTTCCTCAAAAAAGAAAGACATCCGGCAGGAGTTTTTTCTCGATAATATACTCCCCGTCCCGCCCGAGCATAATTATGTGGAAGTGAAGAAATACATCCTCGAGCGATGCAGATATGACAAAGAATTCAAAAAATATTTCGAAGCACATAAAAGGATAGATTTCTGCCACCAATTAACACTCCTATTTGGTTGGTTTATAGATCCTAACGCCCTCGGCAAACGAATGAAAAGTAAAGCGAAAAAGTGACGTCACGTGACGTCCTTTTTTTTATGTGTCCTTTCAAAAGGACGTTTTTTGTACTATCTTTGCACTCGATTTTAAAAATATTCATTATTCATTAATCATTATTCATTAAATTAACTATGATTGAAAATCTTAACCCTATTCCCGAGGAGCAGGCGAACCTCCACATCGTGGAAAACATGGATGTAAACAACCTGCCTGAACTAATGAAATCCGTCTTATCGCTCGCTCACACGCCTGCCGAGAAAGACATGTTATTAATGAGCGCACTTACCGCGTGCTCGGGCGTGCTCCCGAACCTTTATTTCAAGTACGGTATCGGTGCCAAACGCTATTACCCGAACCTGCAACTCTTCATCGTCGGTTCGGCTGCCTGCGGAAAGGGTATCGCCAACCTTGCCCTCGAACTCGTCAAACCCATTCACGAGGCGAATCCCCTCATCATCCCGGGCGATGCGACGTACCCGGCTTTCTACCAGACGCTCGCCAAACAGAAGGGCCGTGGTTATATCCACGAGTCCGAAGGTTCGGTCATCACCGACATCTGGCGTTCGTCCACCGTGAACTACAACACCGCGCTCCGTAAAGCGGCTGAGCACGAGACTATCTCCCGTGCCCGTTGCAAAGAAGCGTCCGTCATCGAGAACCCGCAACTCTCCATGGTCCTCACCGGTACCTTCAGCCAGTACCATGCCCTCGTGCCGTCTATCGAAAACGGTTACTTCTCGCGCTTGCTCACCCTCATCGTCGATGAACACCAAGCCTTTAACAGCCAGTATGTACAACCCTCGGAGAACTCCGGCGATGTCATCAAAGCAGCAGCCGAACAGCTCTATCATCTCTATGAGAAACTGCTCTTCTCCAAACCCCGCGAGTTCTGCCTCACGCCCGACCAGCGTACCCGTCTCGGTCATCACCTCGAGACCGCCTATCCGACCCTCATCCGCATGCTCGGCGAAGACTTCCACTCCGTCGTCCTCCGTATGGCTGTCCACATCGAGAGGATAGCGATGATACTTACGGCGCTTCGCATGATTAGTTCGTCCTCTTCTCAGCGTATAAACGCTGAGTCCCTCGCATCGTCCATGCCCTCTGTGTCTCCGTCCATTAGCCCGGAATTGTATTCCGGATCCTCCCTCTCTTGTGGAGAGGGTCGGGGTGAGGTTATTTGTTCCGACCTCGACTACGCTACCGCCGAACTCATCGGCAACAAACTCATCCTCCATATGGCACAGGCGTATCAGTTGATAAAAGGGACAGAGAAGATAGAGGCACCGAAAGTGAAGCCGCTGGATCAGAAAGCCATCCTCCTCTCCCTCCTTCCCGCCGAGTTTGGACACGCTATTCTTGTCAAAGAGGCGGCTACACAAGGTATCCCTGCTCGTACGGCAGAACGTTGGAATGAAGGTTGGCAGCAAACAGGCATCGTCTTTCGATTAAAACATGATTGTTATAAAAAAATCGCATGACGATATTGGCGAAACTGGCGATATCGCCAATATCGCCATTATCGCCGGTGCAAATTTTACAGCGTCAGTTACGTCCGGATATTATCCGGACATCTCTATCATTTTGCATTTCTGTTGCATATTTGCAACAGCCAACATGCTTCCAATCGTTAGAGATAAGTTAATCATTCGTTAAATATTGGTTAGTCATTGTCCTTACTATTGCCTAAGCAACACGTAGGCAATAACCACCTACGGATTAACAATTTAACGTTTCTTTGCAAAAGAAACCATTTTAACTATTTAACTGTTTAACGTTTTTTGTAAAAAAACTAATTATTATGGCTCAATTTACTACAGAAGCCGGAATCGATGGATTGACCGGCAAGTTTAGCAAACACTCGCGTCTGGTGATGCGACAGAAAGAATGGCACTATCCGGACGGACGTGTCTTTGGATGCGGTCCGAAGGAAGTGTACGCGTATGAGAAACGGGATTATAAACGCGATCCGCGAACTCCTGCCGAGCAGGCCCAGTACGAGCGCTGGAAAGCCGTTTGCCAAGAGGCATCGCGTATCGCGAAAGATCCGAATCATCCGCGGTACCAAGAGATGGTGGAACGTCATGCTGCCCAACTCCGCGGCAAACCCGATCCCGTCCTTGGCAAGAAACGTATCTGTCAGTTCGGCAACTTCGTGCGGGCAGTACTGATACACGAGTAGAAAAAACGCATCTTTGAGGTGCGTTTTTTTACATTTATGTGGAAAAATTGACACCTTTTATATTACTTTGCGTAAAAAAATGACATAAAAAAGATACTTTGCGTAAAAAATGCGCGTACGTATTGCGTATGTGCAATTTTTTTTTTTTTCGTTTTAATTTGCGTATGTCAGAAAATTGTTGTACCTTTGCAGCCGTTTATGAAAAACAGAGTGCGTGAGATATGGTTGGAGTACCGCTCGGAAGGGCTGTTCGGGTTGGTACTGATGGTGTGCGCTGCGGTGAGTCATTGGTTGTCTTATCATATACCGGTGGAGCTCTTTGACGGTGTCATCACGGCAATTCAGAATACCTGTACGGCGACTGTGTGTTTCTTCGGTGCCGTGCTGATGTTCGTTCATTCGGAGGGTATCCGTATCCGTAAAGCATGGGGCTGGGTACTGCTCATATGGGGTCTTTTCGATACCTTCTTCCTGATACAGACGTATTTCTTGCATATGCCGGTGTTGAATATCGGGAACGATGCGATGTCTGCTTTCCAATTATTGGCGGCTAACCTGTTAGCATGGCTGCTGTTGGTCTATCCGCAGGAGGCGATTCGTCCGAACTGGCTTACTTTCCCCAAAGCGGTATGGCAACTGCTGCCGATGTGCGCATTGGTGGGATTGGATTACTTGTTGCCGGTGGATCTGAGATATGTCATCATGTGCTATCCGGCGCTGTTAGGGGTGATACTGACGTGCCACGTGCGTGCGTATAGATTATGGTGTGAGCAGAATTTCTCCACCATGGATAATATCGATGTGCAGTGGATCGTACGGTATCTGGTGATGGTGTTGGTGCTGGGTCTGTCGCTCTTCTATATGTGTCTGACGGATAACCCTGCCCGCGCGTTCACGCAACAATGGTTATTGCTGCTCTTGTTCAGTTACAGCACCGTGCAGATCCTCTTCCGTCCCGATCCGTGGAAGCAGTTGCGCAGTACGGTGGTGGAAGAAGAGAAGGAGGAAGAAAAGGAGAAAGAGCCGGATCCGGCTAATGCCGCCTATCGTGCTACGTTGGAGGAGTGGCTCGATAAAGAGAAACCGTACCTCAATCCGGAATTTCAGTTAATGGACTTGCGTCAAGTGCTGCCGCTCAACCGCAGCTATCTGAGCCAACTCATCAACAGCGAGTACGGTTGTACGTTCTACCAATGGATTAATGGCCTGCGTATTGAAGAAGCCAAGCGCCTTATGACCGAGCAGCCCGATCTCAAGATCCAGGATGTAGCGGAGCGTTGCGGCTTCTCTAATCAGAAAGTGCTATGGCGAACTTTTGTGAATGAGACGGGTATGAGTCCGTCTGAATGGAAAGCAAAATTTCCCAATACGTAAAAATTCACCTCTTTTATTTCCCACTTCGTAAATTTTTGTCCGTATGTATTGCGTATGTGCGAGAATTTGAGTACTTTTGCGAGAAATTTGGAATATAAACAAATCAACAAATTGAATCAATATGAAAAAGTTTTATTTTCTTTTGGTGGCTCTTGTAGCCGTAGCAATGACCTCGTGTGTGCGTTTCAAAACCGAGGCAACCGTAAGTGTTAAGGTAATCAAGGACGGACAGCCGGTTCCCAATGCCGTAGTGTATAAATTCAAAGACAACGGCCTTGGCCCGGGTACCACGCTCCACAAGAGCAATGCCAGCGGTAGTGCGGTTGCTGGTGGCGATGGTATTGCGCATTTCGATCTCAAATCGCCGGATGATCTGGATCCGAGTGGTGTAGCCGGTGTAGAACTCAACGATGAAGCTACGTTCTTCTTCTGTACCTACGATGCAGAAGGCACCCGGAACGGTATCGTAATGGTAAGTGTAAAAACAGGAGACAAAAAAACAGTTCAACTTAATATGGAGTAATTATGAAAAAAGTATTTGTTTTGGCAGCCGTATGCTGCTTCGCGGTAGTTGCCGCATTGTTCACCTCGTGTAATGCAGATCAAAAGAGCAGTTATCAGTACATCGTCGGATTGGATGACTCCATCGAGCAAGACGAGAGGATGAGCGCGCAGTTTGAGTTAAACGCACTGCCCGTTATCATGCAAGAAATGAAGAAGACCGCTGACCAATCGGGTGATAACTCGGTTATCTTCAAGGACACCAAAGCCAATGCAGACAAGCGTGCTAAAGATGCTTTTGCTTCCGGCATCGCCAAACTGCGTGAAGGTGGTATCGGTTCGTACAAAGACCTTGTTGTGGTGCTCAAAGCGCTGAATAATGACACCAACAAATGGGAAGTGATCGATAAAGTAAAGCTCTAAGAACAGATTGTTTATTTACTAAAATATTTGACAAAATGAAAAAGTTTTTATTTGTAATGATGGCCCTCGTGGCTACGTTTGCTTTCACGGCATGTGAGAAGAGTGAATCACAGGTTTTTGACCTCACCTATGATGAGACCACCGGTGATCAGGCCGAGATCATGGCTTATCAGCTGAATTATCGCGAGATCTTCATCCAGGAGCTGAGCGCAGTGGCTAAACCTGTTACGGAGGCCGGAACCACGTTTGTGATTGACGGTACGAAGAGTTCCGCTGTCAAAACAGCCACAGCGGCATTTAACAAAGCCGGAGAAAAAGCGCAGCAGAAAGCCGGTGACAATTCGATCATGAAGGGTTTCAAGGTTATCCTGAAACACAGTGTCGGAAACGATACTCCGAGCGAGTGCGCAAGCTTTATTTTCAAATAATCATTATTGTTTGAACCGGGTATGCGAGGCTGATTACCTCGCATACTCTCTATTTTTAACAACTGATAATCCCGTCATGCCTTACAACAACCCGCCGATCGGCGATGAAGGGGACACGAATGAATAAACCCAAGCAAATACATAACTAACACATATGAAACACATTTTTAACCGTTTGACAGTCATCATAGGACTGCTCGTTATGTTCGTAGGAAGCGCATTGGCTACGAACAGTTTCCTGGAAGAAACCCAGAACTACAGCGTCACGCCCAAAGGCAACGGCGTAGTGCATTTCAAGATTCCTATCTGGGCCTACGGCCGTGTGAACAACTATCGTCTGGGCTACGGAACTTCGCTCTGGTATTCCGGTACGTACAACAAGACCCCGACGTCAGGCGTAACCCATTTTATGTATATCCGCAGTACGGACACGCAGAACACCTCTGACCCCAATAAGAACAGCACGGCGGAGATCAGAGTGAGCAAGGGAACCGTGAAAGTGACCAAGACATCGGACGGCGGCACGAAGCAGATAGATTCGGGTACGGACTATCAGAAAGTAGAACTCTCGGCGCAGAAATCGATGGACGGCAGTTATCAACGCGTCGTCTTCCTTGAATTTGACTGGTACGTGCCCCAAGACCTGTCGACTACGACTTTCTATGCCGGCGTAGACGGATTGATCTACAAATATGATGCGAATGATAAATCGGAAATACAGGAAATGAATATATGGTATTGTTTCCCGGATAGGTTGGACGGCGCGGATGATCTGATAGCACCGGAGTTGCAGTCTCCCTATCTGTATTTCATGAACGAAGAAGGCAATCCGGTACGCGAAGGCAAGGCGGCGATTCCATACGTGGTATATCAGACCCCGAAGTCGTATACCACATCGTTTAATTCGCAGAGCGTGACGGTGAACAACCGTGCGGGTTCGATCATCGTGGCTACCGCCGACACTATCCAGCGCAATTTCAAGGCGACCTTTACGGTGCAGCCCAACTCGGATGTATCGACTACGGTGGAGCGTTCGACAAACGCCATCAATATCCCTGCGTATCACCGAATATATGATTTCGCAGTGAAAGAGGGCAAGGATGCGCAGGGTAGTTACACGGGCGCCAAGACGCTGAGTTGGACGATACGCAATCCGCAGGCGGAGGACCTGATGAGTACCGACTATTTCGAGATACAGCGTGCGCAGAAAGAAGACTATTCGGATGCGCAAACAATTCAATTGCTGCCCATGACTCCGGATAGCAGTACATACACCTATGTGGACGAGACGACCGTACCGGCAGGAACGGCTGTGACAGAAGACTCACTCCAACGATACTACAATATAGACTATAAAAACTATGTGCTCAAGTCTGAAGAAGGCGAACCGCTCTATTCGATGAATCTGCAATTGGTAGCGAAGACGAAGACTCAACCGGCGCAGCCTATTTACTACCGCGTACGTCGTGCTTCCGCCTCGGCATGGGACTGGGATCATCCTTTCGCCCAGCAGACGACATTGCAGCAGCACAGCTATCTTGCGCCGTTGGCACTCACGCAGCCGAACTACACGCTTGACCCTGATTTTGAGAACAACCGTAAGGTACATTTCAATATCAAAATTGACAATGCTCAGATAACCGATGCGCCTATTGTACCCGCAGACTGCGAGCTTACTCCTGAGTTCGTGGAGAATAAGATGCCGATCGATTCGATTACGCTCAATGTAAATGTTACACCGGCATTCCATGAGGCAGTTAGCTACATCAAGTTCCAAGTCGGCGACCGACACGAAGTTAATGTGTGGGGTGAAGGCATGCAAACCATCAAGCTGCCGTACTGTAGTTCCGGGTCCTTACGGATTGATATAAAAGGTAGATGGTACAATACCTATTTGTTTAACGGATGCGGCAATGATTTTGTCTTGGAAATTATCAGACTGACTGAGCAGAAGATGGTTGAGATGGACGGCGGTCTATATACGTTTATCCTTGATAGCCGAGATCGTTATAGTGGCGGATGGGTGTATGAGGGCCATGCGGAATTTACCCCCAACCAAGGAACGAAAGTGATACCTGCCGTCGTAACCGATCGCTGGAACGAGGTGAAGGATACGGTGAAACAGATGATGTTCGAGAAACTGACGGAGAAGTACCGCACGACGGTCTATGGCCGCTGTACATGGGACCGCGGCGCGAAACTGGTGTTGAGGCGCACATCCGTAGAGTCGGGAAGCGAGATAGAGTTCATCGTTCCGCAGGACAGCATCCGCCGCAACGAAGACGGCAGCTGGACGGCGCACTTCACGGATATAGCGAACATGGCTTGTACGCACTATACCTACACGGCGCAGATAGACCCGTCGGATGCCGAGTTGCGCTTCCAGAACCCGAATTCCACGGCGCCGGTAGCCATCAACGGACCGTCGCTTTATTTCGATGAGGCAGCGACGATCACTTCCTTTACCGCTTCGCAGGGACTGACGGACGGAGAGAACAAACGCGGCGTGCAGCTAAAATGGTCGGCCTCCGCGCCCTCGGTGGATGAATTCATATTGCTGCGTATTCCGCAAGGCAGCAGCAACGTGCCGGATACGATCTATCGCGGCGCAGAGGTTACATGGTTTGACCAAACAGCGGTACCGGGACAGCGCTACGAATATACCGTTGTAGCGCGCTATGAGTGCAACGGTCGGCGCACCGACAACAATGCTACGGCGATAGGATGGCGTACCGAGTTCGGCGAGATACGCGGTGTAGTTACGCAGACCGACAACTCGGGCATGTCGGGCGTGACGGTCAGCCTGAGCGGCAACGGTCTCACGCGCAGCATGGTCACGGGCGCCAGCGGTGCGTTCGTCTTTGACAGCCTGCCGTATGATGTGACTACCGGAGCGATCTATACGATAACGCCTACCTCGCAGTACGGTATATTCAGCTATAACAACACCTCTTCGGGCGTAGCATCCGTGGCGCTGGACAGCAAGAACTGTATCGCGAGCGGCGTGAACTTCGTCAATACCAGTTGTGTCCGCCTCACGGGACGCGTGCTCTATGACATGAGTACGATACCGGTAGCCGACGCGTATTTCCTGCTGAACGGCGATACGATCCGCCGCAACGGAAAGGCCTATCTCACCGGCATAGACGGTTCGTTCGAACTGACGGTACCGAAATCGATGCCTTGCCGTCTGCAGGTAGCGAAAGCCGGACATACGTTCAAGAACGACGGATGGCTCTTCGTGACGGAGAACGATACGACCTTCTCGCTTGTCAAACCGCTGGACGGCGTTCGGCTGTATGACCGGACGAAGGTACGTCTCGTCGGACGTGTAGCCGGAGGTATCGACCAGCAGCAACTGCCGCCTGCTTTGGGGTTGGGTAAGAATAACCTCGGTGATGACCTCCAACTGGTGCTGATGCTCGAGGGTGACAATACCGCTCATGTGGTGCATAACCCTGACGACCTGACGCAGGACACGCTCCAATTCGCGATAGATAACCTCAGCGGACATACATCAACTATCTATCAGCAGAAACGCATTGTCATTCGTCCGGACAGCAAGACGGGCGAATATGCGGTGGATCTCTATCCGGTGAAATACAAAGTGACACAGGCGACCGCCAATGGTTATGCGACGCTGCTGAATATCGAAGCGGGTGCACCGACCGTCAACCTGATTAACGCTCCGCTGCAGACGCTGCGTTCCGACAGCGGCGATTTGCACGCGACGTACAACGCCGTGTATGACTGTATCTACCGCAGTCCGATGCAGGTAGGCGTAGTGCAATACCAAGCCGGCATGCCGCAGGACGGCTACGGCGAGAAGACGCTACCGGTATCTAACCTGCTGAACCTCAGTAAAAATGTGGACGTCTATACGGTGGATAGCACGGGCGCAGTGGAATACCTGCTTGACTATCCTGTGTTCCAGCAGGGACGTACCTATCAGTTCCGCGTCTCGGTGTATGAGGATTACATTTACAACAACGATCCCACCTCCAGTACCGACCGCGTTCGTCTGAACGGCGGCCAGCTGAAGATATACAACGGTTTCAAATCGGGCGAGAACACCGCTACGGCGATCTATCCGCTCAACGAAGCCGGCGAGGCGAATATACAGGTAGAGGTAGATAACCTCAGCCTATTGGCTACAGGCTCGGATGCGCTCCGTACGCTCGACCTGTCGATAGAGCGCGAAGGCGGTTCGATCGACTATAGGGCGATACGCGGATTTGTGACGGGTAACTATGTCGAGAACGGCGATATCCGCGCTGTCACAGCTGACATCAAGGTGTTGGATGTGCTGCGCGACCCGCCGGGAAGCGGAAGTAGCTGCTCACTGGAGAAAGGCGCCAGCTATAAATCGGTTAACCCGTTTGCCATCACCCTTAAGGCCGGTATCAACCTCAATTTCAAGATAGGTACGGCGTACAACCAGTCCGTCGGAGTGGTGAGCACGGTGTCGTATAGCGGCGTGAGCGTTTCGGCCGGCAAGACCAACGCATTCACGTTGCCGCTGGTAGCTTCGATCAAGTACAACTCGTCCTATACCTATACCTATAGCAACAGCGAGAAGATCTCTACCGGTTCGTCCCCGTCGTTTGTGGGCGCGGATGCGGATGTGTTCGTAGGTCATGCTACGGAAGTGCTCTACGGTACGATACGCGCCGTGCGCATCATCGATGATACCACCTATCAGTTGCGCAAGCCGGCCATCGATGCAGGCTATATCAAGGAGATAGCGTCTGCGCGAACGGCGGACGGCACGCCTTATCACTTTGTGATCGCCAAAGAGACGGTGCTCGGTAGCCGCGTAGGTACGGATTTCGCCTATACGCAGGGACATATCGCCAACAAGATCCTTCCGAATCTGGTAGCCCAGCGTAACGCGTTGCTCGTCAATGCGGCAGACTCTGCGGCGGCGCAAGAGATAGCGAACGCACGCAAGGCGGCAGTATATTGGAACATTGCTACCGACGAATCGAAGATAGGTCTGGACACAACGACCTACAAAGTGATCAAACCGACGAACGTACCGGACTTCGTGGAAGTAGACAAAGTGAAAGCTATCAATAATGTCATTGTCAAATGGGTAAGCATCCTGGCGACCAACGAACGGGAGAAAGTGGTAGCACGTCAGTCCGGCAAGCATGTAGGTACGTTTAGCGTAAGCGGCGGTACCAACCATGACTATAGCGAGAGCTACTCAGCAGACTGGTCAATGGGCGGTAATATGTCATATGGTACACCGGATTTCGGTACGTTGTTCAAACAAGTCTCTTCCGGTATCGAATTGGTCGGCTCAATGCCGGTAGGAAAAGCCATTATCAATCTTCTGAACGACCGTATGAAGGCAGGGGATAATGGCGCCATTATCGATATCAACGGCGTAGCTGTCGGCGCACAGTGGAAAACCGAAGTGACGCCGGTATTCAACATCGACACGGATATACCGTTGACTGACCACAGCGGAAGCGAGTCGGTATCGCGTAAGATAAGCTTCAACATCGTGCCTGACTCCTACGGCTATACCACAGTCAGCGTCTATCGCGCGCCGGCAGACAGTGTGTTCCTCAAGCAGATAGGCAGCTGGAAGCAATATATGAATATGTACTCCAATGCGACGGACTATAAATACGGCAGTTTCATCTTCTTCCAGGAAGGCGGTTCGAGTCACTGTCCGTACGAGGGAGAGGTGCGCACGAAATGGTACAAACCGGGTATGTTCGTCTTGGGCAACGCAACGCTGCCGATGGAGAACCCCAAGATTACGCTCGACCAGCACTCTATCAGCAATGTGCCTGCAGACCAAGCGGCTGTGTTCCGTGTTACGCTCGTCAACGATAACCTCAATACCGACGGCCGTCCCGCCAAAGGGCAATATCTATCGTTGTCCGTAGAGCCGCAGACGAACCCCGACGGAGCCATCATCCTCATGGACGGCGAGCCGCTTACCTCGGCTTCGACGCTCACCTTCTTCTGCGAACCGGGCGTACCTATCGTCAAGACCATGCAGGTGAAGCGCGGCATCGTGGACGACTATGAGGATCTGACGATCAAACTGGCTTCCACTACCTGTGCGTCTATCGGTACACTTGCGAAGTTCTCCGTTCATTTCATGCCGGAGTCTTCGCCCGTCAGCATTTCCTATCCGCGGGATAAATGGGTGATGAATACCCTCTCTGCGCGGGATTCTATCGGATATTATCTGCCTATTACCATTGATGGCTTTAATATCCATCATAAGAACTTCGACCATATTGAGTTCCAATACAAGCTCTCCACGGAGAACAACGATGCGTGGGTCAATGCCTGCTCGTTCTACGCGGACGACAGTCTCTACAACATCGCTACGGGCAACAAGGCGAAGATTGAGAACGGACGTATCACACCGTTCCGTTTCTACGGCGAGCGTGACCCCAAAGAGTTGGATTATGACCTGCGTGCTGTATCCTTCTGCCGCTACGGCTCGGGCTTCGTCACCAAAGAGTCACCCGTCATCAGTGGTATCAAAGATACCCGTCCGCCGGTGCTCTTCGGCAAACCGCTGCCCGCTAACGGCATCCTCAAACTTGACGGGGATATCAAACTGCGGTTCAGCGAACCGATTGCCGGTAACTGGCTCGACGAGGATAACAACTTCCAGATACTCGGCGTGACCAACGCCACCGGTATCACGCAGACCACCTCGCTCTATTTCGACGGCCAGGCCGACCACTACGCCGCCAGCCAGGCTTCGCGTGAGCTGGCCATCACCGATCTTACCATCGACATGCTCATCAAACCCGCGGAAAAGAACCGCGAGATGATCCTCTTTGCCCATGGTAACGAGGAGGAGTCCTTCACGTTCAGCCTTACGGCTGACAACCGACTCAAACTCTCTACCGAGTCCGACGGTAAGCACAAAGAGTACCTCTCCAAGCAAATGGAAGAATTATCCGCCAATGACTTCACACGGGTGATTATGACCTACGAACTATTCGAGAATGAAATTCATTTCTATGCCGGAACGAAGGATGTCACCGACAATGACTTCATCGGTTGGGTACTGCAGGACGAAGCAGCTCCGCTGCGTTTCGGCGCCGGACTGAAGGGCGAGAATCCTTTCCATGGCAACCTGATGGAGGTGCGCCTATGGACGAAGGCACTCGGTCCCGCAGAGATAGCCAACACCCACCTGCATCGCCTCACCGGCTATGAGCACGGACTGCTGGCCTACTATCCGCTCTCGGAGAGCAAGGGTAACACGATGGACGATCTCGCCTCCGGTGCTACACTTACCGCCAAGGGACTCTCGTGGACCAATCCGCAAGGCATATCGCTTGCTACCAACGGTAACAAGGTGCGCCTGCAGCCGACGCTCTTCTCGCGCACCGAGGCCGAGGACTACACCTTTATGTGCTGGTTCCGAAGCGATAACGCTTCGTCGGATAAGATATCCCTCTTCGGTACCGCGATGGGTGACTCTGTCACCATGCAGCTCGCGTTCGGCGATGGGGCTATCCGCTTTACGGCAGGCGATGTGGATCAGTTCGCTTCGGCGGATCTGACCGACGGCAACTGGCACCACTGCGTCCTCGTCATCAGCAAGACCTACAACAGTGGTACGCTTTATATCGACAACCGACTCATCCTCATGTTCCCCACTATCGGCATCGGCGCACTCGCCGGCACGTCCGTATGGATAGCCAACGGACTGGAGGGTAACATCGACGATGTATGTCTCTTCGAGCAAGCTCTGCCCGCTGAACTCATCGCCGAGTACGGCAAACAGACGCCTAACGGCGAGGAGATGGGACTGATTAACCTCCTCACTTTCTCGCGCGTCAAACGCAATTCCTCGGGTGTCATGGAGCAAGTCTTCAGCCCCGATAACCAGCGCGTCTTCCGCGATGCCAACGGCAATGTGGTGAACAAAGTACAACCGCTGCTCATCGACGATCTCACTACGCAGGCCGACAAGAGCAATTATGCGCCTGTACGCGACAGGGGACTGCTCACGAACCTGCCGTTCAACTGGACTTATCAGGAATCCGACCTGCTCATCAATATCAAGACGCAGCCGCGTGAGATCAACAAACGCACGATGTTCCTCACTGTACGCGATGTGGAAGACCTCAACGGCAACCGACTGCCCTCACCGGTCATGTGGACCGTCTATGCGAACCTCAACAGCATCGTCTGGGGTGAACGCTCCTTGCAGATGGTGATGGACTATGAGCAGTCTTCCGCAGTGCGCAGTTCGATCACGATTGTCAACCAAACCGGTATGACACGTCAATACACGATTGACCACTTGCCGAAATGGCTCTCCGTTTCGCCCGCACAGGGAACGCTCGAAGCAGAGGACGAGAAAACGGTTACCTTCACCGTAACGGAAGTGCTCAAACCCGGTATCCACAACCATGTCGTCTATCTGACCGATGATCAGGGATTGTCCGAACCGCTACTCATCGAGGTGGAGGTCATTGCGGAGTGCCCGTACGAGGAACCCGAGACCGGCAAGTTCCCGTATAACATGTCGCTCTGCGGACAGGTCAAGATCGGAGATGTCTTCGATACCGACCCCGAAGACAAAGTGATCGCGCTCTATAATAATGAGTGCGTAGGCATGGCGAATGTGGACTTCGACAGGATCACCAATAAGTCCAGCGTTCACCTCACCGTCTTCGGCGATGATAAGATGAACCGCAAGCAGATTCATTTCCGCCTCTGGCAAGCCTCCACCGGTAAGATGTACAACCTCTCTGCCGACAGGAATATCCTCTTTGCCCACGGCTTTGTCTATGGTTGCGACGGTAATCGCGTCGTCTTCACTGCCGGAGGTAGCGAGACCCAGAATATATCCCTCCATTCCGGATGGAACTGGATCTCTACCAACCTCGACCTGTCGGCTACCAAGGGTGATCTCAACACTTGCGTCACTGCCGCCAAACCTTGGAGCGATGCGGACCTCATCAAGAACCCCAACTCGCGGCAGTTCAGCTCCTACGACGCCGCGTCCGATGCCTTCGTCGGCTCGCTCGCAGGACTCCATTTCTCGCAGATGTACATGATGTATGCCGCGCAGGAGAACACGCTCCAGATCGCCGGAGAAAAACTCTCCGCCGACTCCCTCTCTATTCGCGTACGAGGTGATGGACAATGGAGCCCGATGCCCTGTCTGTTCGACGAACCCGTCTCGGTCACCAAGGCCCTCACGTCCTATTACGACTATGCGTCACAAGGCGATATGATCAAGGCCCATAACCGCTTCGCTTATTTCTCTGAAGATAAGAAATGGGAAGGAGACCTTACCTCCCTCCGGCCGGGAGAAGGATACCTCTTCCGACGTCTGGGACTTGGCAGCAAGGAGATCAAGTTCTACCGCCAGTCTAGCAGCGCACCGAAACGGAGTATAGACCGCTACGCTGACAGAGCACAGAATACAGACCTATTCAATAATCCCCAAGCGGCATCGAACATGACGATGATAGCGACATTGGACGATGGACAATGGACATTGGATAAAGGACAATTGAAAGTATATGTGGGCGGTGAGTTATCCGCTATAGCAAGCCCGATCGACTCATTGTACTTTATCACGATCCAGAGTGACCGGATAGGCGAACTGCGCTTCGAAATAGCCGGCGAAAGGCTAATGGTGGATGGCGAAAGTATTCGCTATACCGCAGACAGCCACTACGGCACGCTCAAGGCACCGATCGTGCTCCGCAAAGCGGACGAAACAGGCGTCTATAAGATCCTTGAAAATAACCACGTAGTAATCATCCGAAACAATGAAAAATATGATGTCACTGGAAAGAAATTATAAAATCCTTGCTCTTTGTGCCCTGCTGCTTTCGGCAGCAGGCACAGTAGGAGCAACCGCCCCGAAAGGAGTGTTCTCCGTCGGAGACGGCGTGTATGTAACGCTGGCGGACGAGAACTATTCTCAAAGTACAAAGACCCTCTTTACATTCGCTGAAACGCAAGCAATCATTGAGGAAGGATGGCATGTCTTGGACAAAGATGAATGGACCTACTTGTTGGTTACACGCGATGAAGGACGCGCAGCTGCCGACCAACGCAACGGAATAGGTACCGTAGCCGGCGAGCACGGCTTGATCATCATTCCGGATAACTGGACGCAACCTGCAGGTGTACCTGCCTTTACGGCCGGCGCTGCTGCTGAAGGCTGGGACACCAACATCTACGATGCTGCCCAGTGGACGGCTATGTCGGCTGCCGGAGCCGTGTTCTTGCCTGCTGCAGGTTATTCTACCGACGGAACAAATGCCGAGGATCTGGGTTCAGACGGTACGTATTGGAGTAGTACCGAAGATGAGAGCAATACGGCCAATGGATACGCTATTCAGTTTCAGAATTCGGTCATCCATGACCGTCAGTCGAGAGCTAAGACAATGTACTACAGCGTTCGCTTGGCGCAGACGGTAATCGTGTTGGACGAGAAGGATAATGAAGCCACCTTTGCCTCTAAGTTCGCTGCGGTCAGCACGAAGGACTATGCACTCATGAAACGTACGCTCTATAAGGACGGTTATTTCAATACGATATGTCTGCCCTTTAATGTGAACAGCATCGCCGCTTCGCCTTTAGCCGGCGCGGAAATCTACACCTTCGATGGCGGCAGAGTGGTGGATACCGGTTCGGGCAATGAGTTGCAACTCCAACTTTCACCTCTGACCGGCGATCAGTTAACCAAAGGCGTACCGTACATGATCCGTTGGACCTCCGGTGATGACCTGTCGTTCCTGAAATTCGATAATATCGTTTGGGGAACGGGTAGCGATGCCGGTCAGACGGGCGATGCGAAGGTGACTTTCCATGGTTTCTATCCGATGACCCATATTGAGGAACTGAACCATTATAACCTCTTCCTCGGAGCAAACGATGTCCTCTACTGGCCTATCGAAGACGGCAAGAGCATGAAAGGCTTCCGGGCGTATTGGTTGGTTGATTCCGATCAACCGAGTCCGGCTCCTGTCTATCGCGGTATGCCCGCTTCGCTGCATATCCGACAGAAAACGGGTGTCACTACGGGAATAGAGAATGACGAACTGAAAACGAAGAGCGATAAGATACTGCGTGAAGGACGTGTGGTCTTGCTCATCAATGGTGAACAATATAGCATAGGAGGGCAGAAATTATGAGAAAGCAATATTCACAACCTTCCATGTCCGTGCAGACAATTGTGATAGCAGGTCAAACCCTTTGCACGAGCACAATGCCGGTAGGCGGTGGAAACTCGCAAGGTGGCGCACGTGCGCCGGAACGAACGTTCATAAATGATAACCCCATGTAGAATAATTCAAAACAATGAACAATATGTTACAGGTAAAAAAATCTAACAGACCAAAGGTCGGTCTAACAGCGTTAGCGGTCGCACTTCTAACAGTGCTAACGGTCTTCTTTGCGGGCTGTAAGAAGGACAAAGAAAGCGAACCGGTTGATCCTTTTGTTACTCCGGGAGACACACCGAATCCCAATTGGGTCATCACCGGCGATAATGACATGTCCGCATCCATGACGTCAATCGTCAAAGTCTCCTTTAGTAAGTCGAAAGGTACCCTCGCTGCTTTCATCGGCAACGACTGTTGCGGTATCGCTACCTACAAAGCGGACTACGACCTTTATTGGCTCTATATCTCACCCGCTGCGGAGGGCGGCGGTAACGTCCAACTGCGTTTCTATTCTCCGGACCTGAAACGCATCTTCGTGGCTACCTCCACTTTCCCCTTCCGCAACGATACTCCGCTTGGTTATATTACCGCTCCCTACACACCGGAGTGGAAAAAAATGCAATAACATGGCTACGTTTCTTATTATTCTGCAACTGCTCGTCGTGCTGGCGATGATCTTCATCGGCGCGAAAGTAGGGTCTATCGGCCTGGGTATATACGGCATGGTAGGCGTGTTCATCCTCGTGTTCTGCTTTGGGCTGGAGCCCGGAGTGATACCCGTTGATGTGATGCTGATCATCGTCAGCGTCATCACCGCCTCTGCGGCACTGCAAGCCGCAGGTGGTCTGGATTACATGGTGCAGATAGCCGCCAAACTCCTTAAGCGTCATCCGAGCCGTATCACGTTTTACGCGCCGTTTGTGACGTGGCTGTTCTGCTTCTTGGCAGGTACGGCGCATACCTGTTATGCGCTGTTGCCGATCATCTCGGAGATAGCCTACAAGGAGAAAGTGCGCCCGGAGCGACCGCTCGCCGTCTCCACGATTGCGGCGTCCTTGGGTATCACCGGCTCACCGGTGTCGGCGGCTACGGCGGCTATCTTATCCTCCACCATGCTCGGTGGGGCGGGAATCGGTATTAAGGAGATCATGATCATCACCGTGCCGGCTTCGCTCATCGCGATCTTTGTGGCGGCACTCGTGCAGAACTTCGTCGGCAAACCGTTGGAGCAAGACCCTGAGTACCAACGCCGTGTGCGTGAGGGATTGATTGCCCCCGAGGCAGAAGCCGTTCAGGAAGAAAAGGCGGAACATAACCCGCGCGCTATGTGGGCGGTATTGGCGTTCCTGCTGGGCGTGATTCTGGTAGTCCTCTTCGGCGCTATCCCCGCCATGCGACCGAGTTTCCGAGGCGAACCGATGAACATGAACTATATCATCGAGATCATCATGATGTCCATCGCCGCCTTGATCCTGTTTGTGGGCAAGGCGGACGTGCGCGATGCGGTCAAAGGTAACGTCTTTGCGTCCGGTATGAACGCCATGGTGTCGATCTTCGGTGTGGCGTGGATGGGTAGCACCTTCTTCCTTGGTAACCAAGAGGTCATCATGGGCTCCGTGGCAGGTATCTTCACCTCATGGCCGATCCTGTTCGCGATACCGCTGTTCCTGTTCAGCATCATGCTCTTCTCGCAGGCAGCCACGGCAAAGACCTTGTACCCTGTCGGCTTGGCGCTTGGCGTGCCGCCGCATATACTGCTCGCCCTCTTCCCGGCTGTCAACGGCTATTTCTTCCTGCCGAACTACCCGACGGAGGTAGCCGCTATCGGTTTTGACCGGACAGGTACCACCCGCATCGGTAAGTTTGTCATCAACCATTCCTTCCAACTCGCCGGCTTCATCACCACCTTTGTCTCCATCGGCATCGGTTACCTGATCGCCTGGCTGCTGTTTGGATAAATAGCATCCCTGCTAACTCTACCCAAGAGACGGAGCACGTCCATCGTGCCCCGTCTCTTTTTGTCTCTAAACCTTATACTTTATACTTTATACCGAAAAATCATCGATTTTTCTTGCATATATGCAAAAAAAAGTGTACCTTTGCACAAAATTTGCAATCAGACATATGAAAGAAATCAGTACAAAGAAACTTTTGGAGACCATTATTGAGGGTATCCGCAACCGTAAAGGTCAGCGAATTGTGACTATTGACCTGCGCAAGATCAAAGAAGCTCCGGTGGAGTATATGCTTATTTGCGAGGGACAGAGTAACACGCAGGTAGCAGCTATAGCGGACGAGATCGATGATTTTGTGCGCACCACTACACATGTTCACCCCCTTTCCGTAGCCGGACAGGAGAATGCGGAGTGGATCGCCATGGATTACGGCACGATATTTGTTCATGTGATGCAGCGTGAACCCCGTGCGTTCTACGACATCGAGCATCTCTGGGCAGATGGCAAGGTGACAGAACTCGAGGAGGAGTGAAACAGACCGTCCTTCGGACTGACAGAATACAGACCGGCTGCGCCTGACAGAATACAGACTTAATTACACCATGCGGATGGTAAATCAGTCTAACAGCGAAGCGGTCTAACAGTGAAACGGTCTGTCAGCGAAGCGGTCTAACAGTGAAACGGTCTAAAAAAAAATTTTTTATGTCAAATGGAAAAAAGCGGATCAATCCGCAAATGAATAACAACGAGCAGCCTTCGGGTCCGCGTAGATGGGGTAGTATCCTCCTCTATACGATCGTCTTTGCGCTTTTGGGAGTGTATTTCTTTGGCAATGACGACCGTCGCGGAGCGAGCAAGGAGCTCAGTTATACCAAACTAACGGCGTATATCGAGGCGGACGCGGTGGATAAGATCACCGTGTATGACGACCTCAGTCTCAAAGCTACCGTCAAGCCCTCCAAGTACACCTTGGTGTTCAGTTCGCAGGGAGACGGTGAGCAGGCACGCGGGCAGCTGCAGGTACAGGTGCCTTCCGTGGAGGAGTTCGCCAAGTATATCGACACGGTCAACGCTTCGCGTAAGGCGAACGGTTTGGCGGTGATCGACGTGAAATACGACAAGTCGCACGACTACTGGTATCTGCTGCTGGTCAATATCCTGCCTTTTGCGCTGATCATCTTCTTCTTTGTGATGATGAGCCGCGGCATAGGCGGTGCAGCAGGTGGTATCTTCGGTGTGGGTAAGGCGAAAGCGCAGCTTTTTGACCGCGATAAGAAGGACAAAGTGACCTTCGCCGATGTAGCCGGTCTCTATGGCGCTAAGCAGGAGGTGCAGGAGATAGTGGCTTTCCTCAAGAACCCCGAGAAATACACGGAGATAGGTGCCAAGATCCCGAAAGGCGCGCTGTTGGTAGGTCCTCCGGGAACGGGTAAGACCCTCTTGGCGAAAGCCGTAGCCGGTGAAGCCGACGTGCCGTTCTTCTCGATGAGCGGTTCGGATTTCGTGGAGATGTTCGTGGGCGTAGGAGCCAGCCGTGTGCGTGATCTCTTTGCGCAGGCGAAAGCGAAAGCGCCGGCAATCATCTTCATCGATGAGATAGACGCCATCGGTCGTGCGCGCGGTAAGAACGTCATGACCGGCGGTAACGACGAGCGGGAATCGACCCTCAACCAGCTGCTGACGGAGATGGACGGTTTCGGCACCAACTCGGGTGTGATCATCTTGGCGGCTACTAACCGTGCCGACGTGCTCGATGCAGCCCTGCTGCGTGCCGGACGTTTTGACCGTCAGATACATGTGGAGCTGCCCGACTTGCAGGAACGTAAGGAGATCTTCCAAGTACACCTCCGTCCGCTCAAGCTCGATGATACGGTGGATATCGATTTCCTGAGCAAGCAGACCCCGGGTTTCTCGGGTGCCGACATCGCAAACGTGTGCAACGAGGCAGCGCTGATAGCGGCTCGTGGCGAACGTAAGAAAATAGGCAAGCAGGATTTCATGGACGCTGTGGATCGTATCGTCGGCGGTTTGGAACGTAAGAACAAGATCATGACCGACGATGAGAAACGGTCGATCGCTTACCACGAAGCCGGACACGCAACCATCAGCTGGATGCTCCGTTGGGCAAACCCCTTGGTCAAAGTGACGATCGTGCCGCGTGGTATGGCTTTAGGCGCTGCGTGGTACCTGCCGGAAGAGCGGCAGTTGACCAACGAGGATCATATCCTCGACGAGCTCTGTTCGCTTTTGGGCGGACGTGCTGCCGAGCAGCTGTTCCTGAAACAGACCTCCACCGGTGCCCTCAACGACCTTGAGCGTGCTACCAAACAGGCGTACGCCATGGTGGCTTACTACGGAATGAGCGATAAACTGAAGGACATCAGTTTCTATGACTCCACCGGTCGCTACGACTACGGCTTCACTAAGCCTTATTCGGAAGACACAGCGACCTTGATTGACGAGGAGACCAAGCGTATCATCGCCGACCAGATGGCACGTGCCAAGAAGATCCTGACCGACTACGAAGAGGGACACCATCAGTTGGCACAACTGCTCATCGACCGCGAGGTGATCACCTCCGAAGACGTAGAGCGTATCCTCGGTCCGCGTCCGTGGAAGAGCCGTGGAGACGAGCTGCTGGAGGTCAACGCAGCCCTCGCAGAAGCTCAGAAACCCAAGAAACGTGCGCCCCGTAAGAAGAAAACGACTAAATTAAACGATAATGAAAAAACTACTGCTTAACTCCTTGCTGCTATTCGTAGCAATGAGCCTTGCGGCGCAAGAGGCGCCGGAGAAACTGCCGATCGACCCGCAAGTTCGGTACGGCAAGTTGGACAACGGATTGACCTATTACATCCGTCATAACGAGCAACCCAAACAACGTGCTGAGTTCCACATCGCACAGGCCGTGGGTGCCATCCTCGAGGAGGATCATCAGAACGGTTTGGCGCACTTCTTGGAGCACATGGCGTTCAATGGTACCCAGCATTTCCCGGGCAAAGGAATCATCAATTATTTCGAGTCCGTGGGTGTGAACTTCGGTGGAAACATCAACGCTTACACCTCCATTGACGAGACCGTCTATCGTCTCTCGGACGTGCCGACCTACCGTGCCGGTATCATCGATAGTGCGTTGCTGGTCATGCATGACTGGAGTTGCGGTCTGCTCCTTCTGGACGAGGAGATCGATGCCGAGCGTGGCGTGATCCTCGAGGAGTGGCGAACCGGACGTACCGCACGCAGACGTATATGGAAGAGACTGAACGAGCTCATGTACCCGGGTACGCAGTACGCGAAACGCGATGTCATCGGCGACACCGCCGTCATCAATAACTTCGAGTACCAAGCGCTCCGTGACTACTACCATAAATGGTACGGTCCCGACAATCAGGCAATCATCGTAGTCGGTGACATCAACGTGGACAGTATTGAAGCGAAGATACAAGCCCTTTGGGCAGATGTGCCTCGTCGCACTAACTACGGAGAGCGTCCGATCTATACCATCAACCATAACGACAAACCGCTCGTAGCTATCGTCACCGACCCCGAAGCCGAAGGTAGCCGAATCACGTTCGAGTATAAGTTCGACCAGCTGCCCGAGATGCTGCAAGGTACCGCACAGGAGTATATGCTCAACGGAATGCGTGACTTGGTGTGCGAAATGCTCAATAACCGTTTCTCGGAACTGGCTCTCAACCCCGATGCTTCTTTCGCAGGAGCTCTGTCGTACTACGGCGAGACAGCGAAGAAGATGGACGCTTTTGAGGTGATCTTTGTGCCCAAAGAGGGACGTGAGACCGATGCTCTCAACGACCTGATCTTCCAACTGGAGAAGATGCACCGTTACGGCTTCACCAACGCGGAGTTGGAGCGCGCCAAGAACGACAAACTCAACGCGATGGAGAAAGCTTACAACGAGCGTAACACCCAGAAAAACATTACCCTCGCTCGCGAATGTATCCGTCATTTCGAGAACGGCGAGTCGATGCCGGGTATCGAATGGGAGCACGATTTCGTGTTGGCAACGATGCCGCTCGTGTCGCTGGATAATGTCAACAGCGTAGCGAAAGCGCTCATTCATGCAAACCCGACCGTAGCTGTCTCCGGTCCCGAGAAAGAGGGTATTAACATCCCGTCTGAGGCAACGATCTTAGCAGCTCTCTCTGCTCAGAGCGAGTTGGCTATCGAGGCACCGCAGGAGGAGCAGGTGGACACCGAGCTCGTGAAGAAAGCGCCGCGTAAGGGCAAGATCAAGAACTTCCGCGAGAACACCACCATCGGTACCGTCGAATGGACGCTCTCCAATGGTATCAAGGTGGTCTTCAAACAGACCGATTTCAAGGCAGACGAGATCCTTATGCAGGCTTTCTCGGACGGTGGAATGTCGCTCGTGAAGACCGAAGATCTGCCTTCGGCTGAGTTGGCTACGATGATCGTGGAGATGTCCGGTATAGGCTCTTTCAACGCTACCCAATTGGTAAAAGCCCTCTCGGGTAAGACTGTCTCCGTTTCGCCGGAGATAGACGAGTACTTAGAGCGCTTGACCGGCTCGTCTTCCGTCAAGGATTTTGAGACGATGCTCCAACTCATGTATCTCTATTTCACCGCTCCGCGTCGTGACGAGGAGGCTTATCAGACGACGCTTAACGTCCTTCGCAGTCAACTCGCTAACCGCGATAAGAACCCGAAGATCACGTTCTCCGACTCCGTACAGATGATGTCCACGAATCACTCGGAGCGTACGATCCTCATGACGATGGAGACGCTTGAACGCGTGTCGCTGGACAAAGCCCTTGAGGTGTACAAAGAGCGTTTTGCGAACCCTGCGGACTTCACCTTCACCTTCGTCGGTAACATCAACCCCGCTGACCCGAAGGTCAAAGACCTGATCTGTCAGTGGCTCGGTGGTCTGAAGACCAAGAAGACCCGTGAGCAGGTAGTGGATCATCATATTCAGGTGGCTCCGGGCAAGCAGAAAAACTACTTCAGCCGTAAGATGGAGACCACCACCGCCTCTAACCGCATCCAATATACCTCGTACGACATGCCGTGCTCCATGGCTACCGAGCTCAATATGGAGATGATCGGACGCATCCTCTCGACCCGCTATCTGGAGTCGATCCGTGAGCGTGAAGGCGGTTCGTACGGTGTAGGTACCTACGGCTACGCGTCGATGGTTCCCTCTCAGAAAGCAGTGCTCCTCATGCAGTTTGATACCGACCCGCTCAAACAGGAGCGTCTCATGCAAATCATCCACGAGGAGATAGGTACCATCATTGCGAACGGTCCGTTAGTGAACGACTTGCAGAAAGAGAAAGAGTCGATGCTCAAGGATTTCCAAGAGGACATGGAGAAGAACTCATGGCTGCGTTACGCGCTGCGGATGTACTACGGACATGACTTGGATTATATCAACGCCTATCGTCCCGCAGTGGAAGCCATCACGGCTGAGACCGTTCAGGCTACCCTCAAGCAACTCGTTGCTGCCGGCAACGTCTTCGAGGTAGTCATGTTCCCGGAGAAGTAATTAACAATTAATAATTAACAATTCACAATTCACAAGGCGTCCTATTGAGTTTTGTACAAACTGAAATGTCCGTACTTATTCTTTTAGTCCGTACCAAACTCCGTGAGCCCTTTGTAAATTGTACATTGTACATTGTAAATTGTACATTGAGTAAGTTTTTTCTCATAGCAGGCGAAGCGTCGGGAGATCTGCACGCGGCAGCGCTCATAGAGCAGCTGCTGCGGCTTGATCCCGAGGCGCAGTGCGCAGGACTCGGCGGCGACAAAATGGCTGCTGCCGGGTGCCGCCTATATCAACATATTCGCCAAATGGCGTTTATGGGCTTTGCTGCGGTATTGGCTAATCTCGGTCAGATCCGCCGTAACTTCCGCATCGCGCAGCAAGCACTCCTCGATGAGAAACCCGACGCGCTGATCCTCATTGACTATCCGTCCTTTAACCTCCGTATAGCGAAGTTCTGCCGTACGCATCTGCCGAAAACCAAGATCTACTATTATATCCCGCCTAAAGTGTGGGCTTGGAAAAAACGCCGCATTCACCAGATCGCCGCTCTTTGCGATGAGGTATTGGGTATCTTCCCCTTCGAGCCTGCTTTCTATGCCCAATACGGCTACTCCTGTACCTACGTCGGCAATCCCACCGCCGAAGAGATCTTACAGCGTAGCGGTCTTACAGCGAAGCGGTCTAACAGTGAAACGGTCTTACAGCGCAGCGGTCTCAACTCCATCGCCATTCTCCCTGGCTCCCGTCCGTCGGAGATCAGTCATTGCCTGACGAAGATGCTCGATGCTGCAAGGCAGTATCCCGACTATCGTATCGTGGTCTGTGCTGCCCCGGGAATAGACGATGCGTTCTATGCGCCCTACCTGCGTGAAGGGGAGACGCTGACGAGGGACACTTATTCCGCCGTGCAGCAAGCAGCTGCAGCAGTAGTCAACTCCGGTACCGCTACCTTGGAGACCGCTCTGATCGGTTGTCCGCAGGTAGCCGTCTATCATCTGGCTCTCTCACCCCTCATCGGTCTGATCCGTTGGGCACAACCTCTGGTGTTCTCTATCCCCTATTTCACCTTGGTGAACATCATCGCAGGCAAACAGGTCATCCGTGAGTGCGTTGCCAATGATTTCAAGACCAAGAAAGTGGCTGCCGAACTCGGTCGTTTGCTCACCGACGAGGCATACCAAAAAAATATGCTCGCGTCCTACGAGCATATTCGTTCTCTCTTGGGCACTCAGCCCGCTGCGGCTACTGCCGCTTCTATCATCACATCGAAACCATAAGTGCCGCTAAGATATACGGCAGGGCACCGATGAGGATTCCTTTGCTAAGCCGCCATGTGTCCGTGGTGTAGAAGACAAAGATCAGTGCCAAATCCGGAAAGACGCTGACCAACAGCAGTTTGCTTAATACCCCTCCGGCTTGGAACTGCAAGGTCTGCAACGGGTACCAGAGGTTCATCACATCGATGTACGTCAACCCGAAGATGCCCGGTATCAGTATCCCTGCTACTATACCTATCCAATATCGGTCAAAGCGATCCATAGTCCGTCCAATCAATCGTAATAGGCGTAATGGAGAGCATCTGATGCTCCATCGCCCAGATATCGGTGTCGGTAGCCGAAGGCTCGTCATTGATGAACTCACCCGCTAATTTCCAACCGCTCGTTACCCCTTCCGGCAACGCCTCTTGCAGCGGAACCAACTCGTTTGCCCAATGCCCTACGCACTGTCTTGTCCAGCGGATACCTTCTATCTCGCCTACCGGCGCATTGATATTAAAACACGTACGAGGCGCAATACCGTCTTCCAACAGATGTTGCGTCACGTCCGTCAGGAAAGGCTGCAACCAGTGCAGATCGACGTCCAAGGCGTGGTCGTTGATAGACCAGCCGATTGCCGGAATACCTTTCTCTGCCGCTACCAGACACGCACCCATCGTACCCGAATACATGGTATTGACCGATGCGTTACTGCCGTGGTTGATACCCGAGACGACGAGGTCAATAGGCTTGTCCTTGAGGACAACCTCACGCGCTAATTTGATACAGTCAGCCGGGGTGCCGTTGGTCGTATAGACCTCTGCACCGTTCAGGTCATGTTCCTCTACGCGGCGCAGGTAGATAGGCGGTACGACGCTGATGGCCGCACCGAAACCGCTGCGGGCACCCTCAGGAGCAATCACCGTCACATGACCGAGCTTGGTCATCTCCTTGGCTAACAGACGAATACCTGCCGTACCCCATCCGTCATCGTTGACAACTACTATATTCATTAACAATCTGAAATCTGAATTCTGAAAATTCGCTCTGCGAATAATCGTTCGAGCAAAGCGAGATAAGAAATCTTAATTCTTAATTTTTAATTTTTAATTTTTAATTACTTCCATCACTTGTTGTGCAAGCTCGTTGGCACGCTCCATCGTCGCCGCCTCTGAATAGACGCGGATGATCGGCTCGGTGTTCGATTTGCGCAGATGAACCCATCCGTCCGCAAAATCGATCTTTACGCCGTCACGGTCATTGACGCGTTCGTTCCGATAGAGCTCTTTCACGCGTGCAAGGATGGCATCTACGTCCGTCTCCGGCGTCAGGTCTATACGGTTCTTGCTGATACAGTAGTCGGGCAGGGTACGACGCAGTTCGCTCACTTTCATATTCAGATGTGCCAAATGGCTGAGGAACAGCGCAATACCTACCAGCGCATCGCGACCGTAGTGACACTCCGGATAGATCACTCCACCGTTGCCTTCACCTCCGATAACCGCGTGTACGCGTTTCATCTCCGCTACGACATTCACTTCGCCTACCGCACTGGCACTGTACTCCCCGCCATGAGCTCTCGTCACGTCGCTCAACGCACGGGTACTGGACATATTGCTGACCGTGTTGCCCGGGGTGTGACGCAGGATATAATCTGCTACGCTGACCAAGGTATATTCCTCGCCGAACATCTCTCCGTTCTCGCAGATGATCGCCAGACGATCGACATCCGGATCCACTACAAAACCGACATCCGCCTTACCGCTCTTGAGCAGGTCGCTGATCTCGGTCAGGTGTTGAGGCAGCGGTTCGGGATTGTGGGGAAAACGACCATCCGGAGTGCAGTTCAGCTCGATGATGTTCGTTACGCCTACGGCTTTCAGGATCGCCGGTATAGCCAATCCGCCTACCGAGTTCACGCAGTCGATAGCTACCGTGAAATTCTTCTTCCGGATCGCCTCGGTATCTACTAATTTCAGTTTCAGTACTTGCTCTATATGGTAGGGCAGGTAGTCCTTGTGGGTCATGTGTCCCAACTCATCCACCTCCGCAAAGCTGAAATCCTCTTTCTCTGCGATCGACAACACTCCCTTGCCTTCGGCATCGTTGAGGAACTCACCCTTCTCGTTGAGCAACTTGAGGGCGTTCCACTGTTTGGGGTTGTGACTTGCGGTGAGGATGATACCACCTGCTGCGTGTTCGCCGGTAACGGCTAACTCGGTCGTCGGCGTACTTGCCAAACCGATATTCACTACGTCGTAACCCATCCCCATGAGCGTACCGCACACGATCTGCTCGACCATGTGACCGCTCAGACGCGCGTCACGACCGACTACAATCACCTTGTTCTCCGGCATAGCTGCACGGCGTTGCGTAGCATAAGCAGCGGTGAAACGAACTATATCTACGGGATTCAGACCCTCTCCTACGCGACCACCAATAGTGCCGCGGATTCCTGAAATAGATTTTACTAAACTCATATTTATGGTTTTACATTGATTTTCAATATATATACATAGGGCGTCACGGACATCTCATCCGCCTCAAAGCCCTGTTTGCTGGGCACGATGATCTCGCACTCGGAGTCCGAGTATTTCATTAGCCTTACCGCCTCGTGCCAGCCTACCGCTTCACAGCTGCTCAGATCGCCGTATTGGAACTCATAGGGGTGTGCCTGTTCCATCGTCGTCCAGTAACTCAGCGTGTCCGGATCTTCCGTGAGGTCGAACTTCTTGTACCTCGTCACGATCACATCTTTCGCTACCACTTTGATGCTGTCCCCACGACGACGCAGATGGAAGTACAACTCATCGTACCCGTCCACCTGATAGTAGTCTTTCTCGCCCCAAACATAGTCCTCTGCCGGTTCGGTGGTGAGGATATTCAGCCCTTTGCGGCTGATATAGTTCTTAATCAGCTTCTTCTCTTTCTTGCGAAGGTTGGAATACGTGTTCGATTTGCATCCTACCATCGTCAAGGCGAGGCCTGCTAATAAGAGAAATACAATCTTTTTCATCTATTTAATCTCTAATTCAATAATTACATTTTCGTAAGGCGGCACCTGTGCCGTTCCTTTTATTCCGTAGGCGGCGTACCAAGGGGCAATAAGTCGCATCTTTGCGCCGTGGTACCATTCTCGGATGTTCGCGTCAATGGCTGCGGGTACCTCGTATTTACCGGCTTTGAACCGCTGTTCGGTGTCGCTGTAGAGCTTGCCTTCCAAACTGCTCACACGCATATGTACTGTGCATTCTTCGCCCTCTTGGATCCTGTCCTCATCTGTCCGACCGACATCATACATATGCACCCACGTGCCCATTTCGTATTGGGCATAAGGTTCTCCTTGTGCCTGAACGAGGTGCAGCAACGTAGCGTCCGCACTCTCTCTGAGCTGCTGATTGAGTTCCAGCAGCGCCAACTGCGTACTGTCCGCTTTCGGCGTCTCGCCTTTACGTTGACTCGGTATCTGCGGTCCTTTCCCTCCGCAACTCACCATCACCGCCGCAATCACTATAATAATTGCCCCTTTCACCTATCGACCAACGACTAACGACTATCGACTATCGACCAACGACTATTCTACTTCTCACTCTCCCCGATTTTCTGTTTCCGGTACTCACTCGGCGTCATTCCGTAGGTGTTCTTGAAGCATTTGGAGAAATACCGGCTGTCGTTCATGCCGACCATGTAGGTCACTTCGGTGATATTGTATTTGCGGTCTTCCAAGAGTTGCGCGGCACGTTTGATTCGCATCTCACGGATGAACTCCACCGGACTCAGACCCGTCAGACTCTTCAGCTTATTGAAGAAGACCGTGCGACCCATATTCATCTCTTCCACGAGTTCATCGACCGTCAGGGTGTTGTTATCCATGTTTTTGTCCATTATATCCAGCAGCTTGGCGAGGAACGTATCACCCGGTACCGGATCATCGGTCTTCTGCGGCTCCAGACGCATCAGACGCTGACGGTAACTCTGCTCCAACTGCGCGCGTTGCGTCAATATATTATGTACGCGGGCACGCATGTATTCCGGTTCAAACGGCTTGGTCACATAGTCATCCGCACCGTACTGCAGAGCCTGCAAACGACTCTCGATAGCCGTCTTGGCGGTCAGCAGAATCACCGGAATATAGTCTGTATCGGGGTTCTTTTTGATGAATTGCGTTAACTCCAAACCATCGGTGTTCGGCATCATCAGATCGGTGATCACGAGGTCAATCTGCTTGTTGCCGATGATCTGTTTGGCTTCCTCTCCGTCCGCCGCGCACTCGACCTTGTATTCGCGGCTGAAGATACCGCTTAAGAACTGCCGCATCTCTTTATTGTCGTCAACCACCAAGATCGTTCTCCTGTTATCGCTCTGATCCTGCGTCAACTGATCCATCTTCTCCTCGAAACTGTTACCCTGCGGAGGTACAATAACGGTAGGTTCGTCGGTGATAAAATCGACGTCAGATCCGAAATGCTCCTTACCTGTGTGTAGCATGATCGTCACCGTTGTGCCTTTTCCTACCTCGCTCTCCACCTCTATGTGACCATGGTGTAGATCCACCAGCTCTTTGGTCAGGTTCATGCCGATACCGGTACCGGTGATATTGTTCGAGTTCAGCTCGTTGTTGCTCGAGAAACGCTCAAAGAGCACGCTCTTTTTATCCGGCGCTATACCGATACCTTCGTCCTCAACCGCTAAGGTCACAAAGCCCGGTTTGGAATCGATCTTCACGTGGATTTGCTTGCCCGAAGGCGTGAACTTAAACGCATTGCTCAGCAGGTTCCAAAGGATCGTGTCCATTCTTCCGCGATCCACCCAAACGGTCGAATCTTCCGCTTTGTTCTCCACCGAGAACTGAATATGTTTGTCGTACGCCTCTTTCTGGAAATTCGAGCACGTCTCGTTCACCAAATCGCTCAGCAGCGTCTTCTGCACCTTCAGTTTCATCTTCTGGTTCTGCACCTTGCGGAACTCCAAGAGCTGGTTCACCATCCGCAACATTCGCTGGCTGTTGCTCTGTACGATCTCCAACTGACTGCGGACGCTCTGACTGATGCGCTCGGTCTGCAGGATATTCTCTATCGGACCTACGATCAGCGTCAGCGGAGTACGTAACTCATGGCTGATATTCGTGAAGAAACGAAGCTTGATATCCGTCACTTGTTGCTCCACTTTCACTTTCTGCCGCAAGGCATTGACGACACCTATCGCGTAGCCTATTCCCGTGATAACCAACAGAGAACCAAGGATATACAGTACCAATGCCCACCACGTCAACCACCATGGACGATGCACGATGATCAGCAGCTGTTTCTCGTTATTCACATCGCTTCCCTCATGGTTTGTGGAACGCACATGGAACATATACCGTCCGTGACGAAGATGGTTATAGGTCACCCGTCGTACGCCTTCCGCGTATCTCCAATCCGCGTCAATACCGTCCATCTTATAGGTATAGACGATCTTATGCGTCCGGATATAATCCATCGCAGCGTACTCAATGGTCACGCTGCTTCCGTCCTCCAACTCGATGGTGTCGCCTTCCAATAGTTCATCCTCTGCCTCCACACGCGTGATTCGCATCGGCGGAACGAAGGTCGATCGGCGTACACGCGAAGGAGAGAATGCGCAATAACCGTTCGAGTAACCAAACAGGATCGTTCCGTCCGGCGTACGAAGAGCCTCCGCCTCCGTAAACCAAGTGTTGTGTTCGCCGTCCAAAGCGTCATAGAAATACAGATCCCCGCTCTCTAAATTCAGCTGTGCGATGTCGTTCTCGGAACTGAACCACAGGTTCTTACCGTCTCCCGCCATGCTCAGAATGATGTCGTGGAAGGTCTCTACACGCTTGATCTCCGGCTTCTCGTCCTTGGGATCAAAACTCAGCAAACCGCCACCGAAAGAGCCTAACCACAAACGGTCTTGGCTATAATAGATCGTACGAATATCGTAACTCGGCAGCACCGTGCTTTCTTTGGTCTCCAAGTTAATGCGCAGTACTCCGGTCGTTGTGCCACACCATAAAGTCTCGTCAACGATCTCTATATCACGCACTTTCATTCCGTTACCCACTACCATCGGCTCGCCCCATTGTTGGCGCTCTTCGTTCCAAGGGATGATGTTCACACCGCCTCCGTAGGTAGCTACATACAGCGTTCCGTCGCGTCCTTCCTCGATGTCATAGACATCCGGATGAGTCGTCGGAATCTGCTTCTGAGCCTTCGTCTTCGTGTTCTCCACCATGAAAAGACCGTTGCCTTTCGTTCCGTACAGCAGTCCGTGTCGGCTATCCAACGCACAATAGACATTCGTCTCTGATTTGACGAGTTTCAGCACATCGCCGTTCTTGAGTTGCACAAACGCGCGCACCTCACCATTGTCCTGTGCCGACTGCCGCATATCAAACAGCTTGTACGGAGTAGGCTCCATGTTCACGCAATCCACACCCCCGTCATACGTCGCTATCCACATCTGGCCGTCACGGTCTATATACGCCGTGTGGATCATATTCGTCAGACCCTCTATAGGATACACCAACTCATCCTTCTCGAAGTCATAGTAACTCCATCCTCCACCCGTCGGGTTCACCCATGTACGACCTTGGTTGTCTTCCAGCAGGAAGAAATGCTCCCTCAATCGTCCGGCATAACGGCTGTCCAACGGAGGAGTGAAGCGTTTCCATTGACCGTCTCGGTAACGAAGGATGCCGTACGTGTCATCGGCTTGCCAGATCACACCGTGCGAATCCACTTTCGTGTTCTTGTCCGCCTCGCTCATCTTCAGCAGCATCCCTTCCGGCAGACTGTCGTATGGCTGCTCTACCGTCTCCTTGCGAGACGCGTCCAAACGGTAGAAATGACCATCATACGTTCCCCACCATATCCGCTCTGCTTCATCTTCGTATATCAGGTCAACACGGTTGTTCACACGTGCCTCTACTCCTTCGTTCATCGCTTTGTAAACTTGGAACGTGTAGCCGTCAAAACGGTTCAGACCGTCCCATGTACCGAACCACATAAAGCCCTGCTTGTCTTGCAAAATAGCCATTACGGTGTTCTGGCTCATTCCATCTTTGATGGAGTAGTGCTGTATGATATAGTGCTCGTGTGCAAAAACACAAAGCATCTGGATACACAGCGTGAACAGAATGATAAATCGTTTCATTACTTATCTCCTTTCAATTTCTTAGACCGTTTCACTGTTAGACCGTTTCACTGTAAGACCGATTTACCATCCGCATGGTGTAACTAGGTCTGTATTCTGTCAGTCCGAAGGACGGTCTGTACTCTGTCAGGCGTAGCCGGTCTATTTAGCCAGTCTCTCAAGGTAACGACCGTAGTTGGTCTTCATCTCTTTGCCTAATTCAGCCAGCTTCTCCGTGCTGATCCAGCCGTTTCGCCATGCGATCTCTTCGATACAGCTTACGTAGAAACCCTGCCTGTTCTGGATCGTCGCTATGAAATTACCGGCATCCAACAGACTGTCGCAGTTACCCGTGTCTAACCATGCAAAACCGCGGCTGAAGAGCTTCACGCGCAGCGTCCCTTCCTCTAAATACAGCTTGTTCAGATCCGTGATCTCGTATTCGCCACGCGCACTGGGCTTCAATGCCGCCGCTTTCTCGCAAACCGTCTTGTCGTAGAAATACAGACCCGGCACCGCATAGTTGCTCTTCGGCTCCGCCGGCTTCTCTTCCAGACTCAGCACCTTGCCTTCTGCGTCGAACTCCACCACACCATAGGCACGAGGATCCGCTACTTCGTAACCGAAGATACATGCACCGCCCTCTTCTGCCGACGTTACAGCCTCTTTCAACATGTGACCGAAATGCTGACCGTAGAACATATTGTCGCCTAAGATCAAGCAACCCGGCTCGCCGTTCAGAAACTCCTTGCCTAACACAAAAGCCTGTGCCAAACCGTTCGGCACTAACTGTACTTTATAACTCAACTTCATGCCAATCCGGCTTCCGTCGCCTAAGAGCTCTTCAAACATCGGCAGATCGCGAGGCGTACTGATCACCAGCACTTCGCGGATACCTGCTAACATCAATGCACTTAACGGATAATAGATCATCGGTTTGTCGTAAACCGGCATGATCTGTTTACTGATTGCTTTGCTCAACGGATACAAACGCGTCGCGCTCCCTCCGGCTAAAATGATTCCTTTCATAGGCTCTCGTATAATATGCGTCTGCAAAATTACTACAAAATTTTGAATTACACAAAAATTTTTACCTAAAAATACTTTTTATGTGTATTTTTTCGTATTTTTCGCTCTAATATCGGTCCAATGTCGATCCAATGTCGGTCCGTTTTCAGTCCAATGTCGGTCCAATATCGGAAGATAATCATCATCTCACGTTCTTTTTTTACCTCCTTATTCGCGCGCGCGCACCCGTTCATTTATATATTATATATTGATTGCTCCAAAATCCCAAATCTCCGATTTTTGCCCAAAATCCACTTTTTGACCAAAAATGACCAAAAATTGGCAAAAATAATGACCATTGATAATCAATGAGTTACAAAGAAAATGCATTTTTAGGTGCATTTTTTTGCAAAAATATTTGGTCATATCAAAAAAAAGCTGTACCTTTGCACTCGCTTTTGAGAAACAAGTGTGTTTCGATTTTCTACCGGAGCCCGGACATTAAAATTCAGATTCTCGAGTGAGAACCTAATTTTTTTGCGCCAAACCGAAGGAAAAACATCTTTGAAAGATTGATACAATTAGTGTAGTACAAGAACTGAAATGAAATGTAAGTCCGTGGCTTTGCCACGAACTGATACATTTGAAGGTTCCCGAAAAAATTCTACACTTGATAAATTCGATTATTCTGAGCTATCTTATAATTTCTTTTTACAACGAAGAGTTTGATCCTGGCTCAGGATGAACGCTAGCGACAGGCCTAACACATGCAAGTCGAGGGGCAGCGGGATTGAAGCTTGCTTTAATTGCCGGCGACCGGCGCACGGGTGCGTAACAGGTGTGCAATCTGTCCATAGTCGGGGAATAGCCCAGCGAAAGCTGAATTAACACTCCATGTGTCACGAAGCCGCATGACTTTGTGATGAAACGCAAGGACTATGGGTGAGCACGCTTCTGATTAGGTAGTTGGTGGGGTAACGGCCCACCAAGCCGACGATCAGTAGGGGTTCTGAGAGGAAGGTCCCCCACATTGGAACTGAGACACGGTCCAAACTCCTACGGGAGGCAGCAGTGAGGAATATTGGTCACCAGCCAAGTCGCGTGAAGGATGAAGGTTCTATGGATTGTAAACTTCTTTTGTCCGAGGGTAAAGGAGGCTACGTGTAGCTTTTTGCAAGTATCGGACGAATAAGCATCGGCTAACTCCGTGCCAGCAGCCGCGGTAATACGGAGGATGCGAGCGTTATCCGGATTTATTGGGTTTAAAGGGTGCGTAGGTGGTTTGTTAAGTTTGTGGTGAAAGCGTGCGGCTCAACCGTACCAAGCCATGAAAACTGGCGAACTTGAGTGCAAACGAGGTAGGCGGAATGTGATGTGTAGCGGTGAAATGCTTAGATATGTCACAGAACCCCGATTGCGAAGGCAGCTTACCAGCATGCAACTGACACTGAGGCACGAAAGCGTGGGTATCAAACAGGATTAGATACCCTGGTAGTCCACGCAGTAAACGATGAATACTAGCTGTTGGCGATATAATGTCAGCGGTACAGCGAAAGTGTTAAGTATTCCACCTGGGGAGTACGCCGGCAACGGTGAAACTCAAAGGAATTGACGGGGGCCCGCACAAGCGGAGGAACATGTGGTTTAATTCGATGACCCTTCGGGGCACGAAACTAGGTGCTGCATGGTTGTCGTCAGCTCGTGCCGTGAGGTGTCGGCTTAAGTGCCATAACGAGCGCAACCCTTGCCGTTAGTTGCCAGCGGGTAATGCCGGGAACTCTAGCGGGACTGCTACTGTAAGGTAGAGGAAGGTGGGGATGACGTCAAATCAGCACGGCCCTTACGTCCGGGGCGACACACGTGTTACAATGGTGAGTACAGAGGGTTGCTACCCCGCGAGGGGATGCTAATCTCGTAAAACTCATCTCAGTTCGGATCGGAGTCTGCAACTCGACTCCGTGAAGCTGGATTCGCTAGTAATCGCGCATCAGCCATGGCGCGGTGAATACGTTCCCGGGCCTTGT
>ONWR01000017.1:39304-39888 GCA_900321605.1 uncultured Bacteroidales bacterium
AATCGCGCATCAGCCATGGCGCGGTGAATACGTTCCCGGGCCTTGTACACACCGCCCGTCAAGCCATGGAAGCTGGGGGTACCTGAAGTCTGCAACCGCAAGGAGCGGCCTAGGGTAAAACTGGTAACTGGGGCTAAGTCGTAACAAGGTAGCCGTACCGGAAGGTGCGGCTGGAACACCTCCTTTCTGGAGTTTGGAATAATCGATAAGTATCCGCCAAACTTGGCGGATCAGGGTGTAGGATCAAGGAACCCGTTCCTGACTACCTAATTGTTATCATATAGGCGTAGCGCCTTGAACAGCACTACGCTCTCTAAGCCGAAAGGCTAGCGATCTTTGACATATTGACGAATGTAAAAGCAATAATAAATTGAGTAATCAATTTGTTGTTCACGAGCAAATTAAAAGCAATTAAGTTCACAATGTAAATAAATGGGGTCGACCAAGATTGGTCGACAACCACAATTTCACATAGAAAAAGAAAGAAAGAGCGAACGGTGGATGCCTTGGCTCTAGGAGGCGAAGAAGGACGTGGTAAGCTGCGATAAGGTTCGGGTAGGTGCAAACAACCTTTGATCCGGACA
>ONWR01000036.1 GCA_900321605.1 uncultured Bacteroidales bacterium
AATTTTTGGTCCCTCTATCCCTGTTCCGGAACCCGAAACAGGGATAGAGACTACTATTAATACTAGTCTAAAAATTGCGTTTCTAAATGGAAACTATAGCTCGGCTGGCGATTTTTGCGTATCGGTCGTGTCTCGGTTGTGAGTCGGTGGAGAGTTGGAGAAGCGGGGAAAGGGATGGTAACGAGTTATCGAATGAAAGGATGAACGAATGAAAGGATGAATGAACGAGTGCCAAAAAAGACGAGCCGGAGCCCGTCTGGTGGAAACTACTGTTCGCTGTTTGCGAACGGCGAACACTTGGACTTACGCCAAGATGTCTTTGTATTCGTCTGTGCGGGTGAGGAAGGCCTGCGCGTAAGAACAGACAGGGATGATGTGGCGGTTGTTGGCGCGTGCAAAATCTACTGCGGCAAGAACCATCTGGCGCGCGATACCGCGTCCCTCAAAGCCTTCAAAGACGCGCGTGTGGTCAATGATCATCCGCTCGGGAGTGGGACGTTGGTACGTCATTTCACCCACTTGCACCGGCTCGGTACATGCACCTTCTTCGGTGGCTCTCATCCATGCCTCAAAAACGCCGTTCTTCTCGGTCTCTTTGTGTTGAATAGTGATCATAGTTGCTCTAATTCTAATAATTGTTTCTTTATCTCCGTTCCGTATTCGTACCCGCCTATTTTGCCATGCGCGGCAATGACTCGGTGGCAGGGGATGATAAGGGCAATAGGATTGGCTCCGACGGCTTGTCCGACCGCTTGTGCGGAACGACAATTCACCATCTGAGCAATCTCTCTGTACGTCTTGGTCTGACCAAACCGGATGGTAAACAAAGCCTGCCAAACGCGTTTCTGAAAAGCGGTGCCTTGCGGGTTGAGTCGCGGCACGTTATATGGTCGTTTGCCGGCAAAATAATCATCTAACCATTGGATGGTTTCCGTGATAATTGGTGGGGCAGTAGCCGCTTCATTCCCGGTTTTTTCTTGTGTTGTTGAGGCGACACAGGCTTGCTCTTTACTAAACCGCAGACTTGTTATCGCCTGACCGTCACTTTCTATGACGATAGGTCCCAGAGGCGAGGTATATGTGGCAGTAAAGGTTTTCATAACAGACCGATCGTTTCGAACATCCGCCGATAGGCAGCAGCTTTCTTGTCAAGGGATAGCGGATAAGCGCGTGAGGAGGACGGCATTCGCCAGAAACGGATCGTTCGTCCGGCGAAACTTGTTTCGATGAATTCGCCGACATTGGGTAAAACGCAATGAAGAGTCTCTGCTAATGTTTGTGCGGCTTTGCCGCCTGTGCAGCAGATGTCATGGCAGAGTGGTATTTGTTGCAAGAGGGCAGCGATGTCGGTCTGTTCGACTATTTCCAGATGTTCATCCGCCGCATTGCCTTGCAAGCGAATGACGGCTTGCGCCGTGTCGAAGATGGCAATGCCTTTTGTTTCGCAGAAAGAGGCGATTTCTTCACGATTGAACACCTTCCTGCCTGCCTTTGTACATTGTACATAGTCCCTTTGTCCCTTCAAAAAGTCCCTTTGTACCTTCAAAAAGTCCCTTTGTCCCTCAAAATGCGTCTTGTCGCCAAAGAAAATCTGTCCCATGATCCGCCACATGTCGTTCTGCGGGTTGGGATAGAAGAACTCCATACACCACCGTTCTTTGGGCGGCGGAAAACTGCCAAGCATCAGCAACTCTGCGTTCGTCGGCAGAAATGGCCGCAACGGATGACGTTCTATTTCGTGTGTGGCAGGCATCTGTTCTCTTTTTTACTATTATATTCCGTGTTTATTAGAAGTATGGTGGTGTAGGCTTGTGTCTTTTTTGTGTTGTCTGCTGTGATGTTGACAGAAAAAGACACAAGCTATTTTTGGCTTTTCGGGGTGTCTCCGGTGAGTTGGGAAAAGAGGTCCAAACCTTTTGATGTGAGGCGGTAAGCTTGCTCGGGTTTGTTGGGCACTGCCGGGTACGCATGGTCGATGAGACCTCGCTCCCAAGTCGGGCGGAGATAGTTGTTAATAAAAGTGTGGCGGCTCTGCTGGCGCATTCCCAAGTCTGCAATAATTAGGCGGCGTGGTAGGACTTGTGTGCTGAGCACTTGTACTAACTTGTAAACGCGCGCTTCTTCCTTGTCTTTGGGGATGAGGTGTGTCTTTGGCTGAGTCTCCAATTGCTTGTGTGTCGTTTGCGATTCTTCCTCGATGACTTCGATATAGAAACTGAATGGTCGAAAACCGTCGTTGCAACTGGTCATCGCGCTCATGGGATTCTTCATCCCGGAGCGTCCTTCCGTTTTCGGAAAGAGCGGCCTCCGCCGAGAAAGGTCACAAATCACTACTTTTTTGCCTTGCGCCAGCGACTCCACGAACGGTCGCATGGACTCCCATGCCGAAGGGCACATACCTTCCGGACGTTTGCCGTTGATAGAGGTCCATTGTTGTCCTTGCCGGACGTCGCAAGCGTGCTCAATAGGGTTCTCGTACTGCGCTATCAGGTCGGGATAGACCGTTTGGCGAATAGCTGTGATTCGAACTGTGTTCATATTTTTGATGATACCGAAACAGGCGTTTTTTAATTACGGGTGCAAAGGTACAAAAAATATTTAAGATATACTAATGGATTTGTATTTTTGCTATGGAATTTTGTTTTCTTTGCTTTAATTTTTACAGATAACAGGTATTTTCAATACTCAAACGCGCTAAAATTTTCCAATGTGTAAGTCATATTTTTGTTTTTATTCGTTTATTATCTGCGGCACTTCGAGGAGTTCCATGATATCCAGCATCTTGTACCAAACGTTCTCTATCTCGCTATGCCACGAGTTATGGAAATGACCATAGTACCAACGTTCCAACGGATGTCCGTCACGTTTCAAGTGCGCCAGGATAGCATCCATCGTCGCTCGTTCAGCGTCGCATTCTTCGAGCAAAGTCGGGTCGTTCTGTGCCCAAGAAGAGAGTCCGCTTTTCGATTGAAACTCACAGAACGAAGGAGCTGTGTGCGTCACTACAATGTCAATCTTCAGACCTGCATCTCGGATGGCGTCCAAAGAGGAAGCATCGTATTTAGGTGCTTCGTCCCGCCAGTAATAGACCTTACCGGGATGGCGAGCCATCTCCTGTTTGCGGATTTGCCGATCGACGCTGATTGCGCCTCCAACGCAGAGTACCGTTCGTCCGCAGGATTGGATCACGGCATAATCCGGCACGGTACGCCAGCGCTTGTGCTCAATCGCTGTATGTCCGGCGGTGTCCGTCGCGAAATACGCAGGGTCGTCATGGTTGCCGCGAACCATCGCTATCCAGCAGTTGTTCTGCGTCAGACGCTTCTCGATTCGCCGAAAAACTTGCTCATACGCGCCCGATTTCTCAAATCCGAATCCGCAATCTCCGGCAACAATAACCAGCGTATCGCGCATCCCATAACGGATACACATTTCGTACACCAGCGGCACAAAATCACCATGTATATCCCCGCAGATTACCAGCGACTTCGCTTCCGGATATGTCAAAACAAAGGGATTCATTCTATATTTATTGGAGTCCAAATAGATATCATATGTTCGCAAATACATTTTACGACATCATCTAATGGTAAGAGATCTGGATACTTGATTTTTTTCAGAAAAGCATTCCATTGTTTTACCCGATTAGTATCCGTCGCAAACTCCGGGCTAAATAATGCCGCGTTTTCCACGTAGTGCGTTCCTCGATTAAGAAAGGTATCATGAACAGCCATTTTCAAGATAGAATCATCTACATCATATTCTGTAAATAAGGTATATAAATCGTAGAAATCCTTCATTCTGCTATTCTGACTATCACGTTCTATCATTGCATGGAATTTCTCTGCGATGGAAGACTCAAGCGAATATGCCCATAATTGAGGCTGAGGTACATCATCCAATAAAACCGGGTATGTAAGAAATACCGGAGATGGAGTAACCACGTCTCCAAAACCAATATCAACAGAAATAGGTTGACGAATGGAATCTAAATGTGCCTCAACTATCACGCATAATCCAGGATATTTCTTCTCAATAGCAATAGGTTTCAGTAGTAATGACTCTGCATCAAAAATAACACCATCTTCCTCACAAGGCAATGAACAAATCTGCCTAAAAGCCTCACTCACAGCTGTTTCATTATTACTCCAATCTTGTCCTAATAAATCAATGTCCACCGTCGGACGTGCATTAAAAGGATGATGAGCGTACAATAAAGAACTCCCCTTAAGCAATAAATGTTGCCGATGCGAACTGATTGCGATGCGATAAAGTAGTCGTTCCTGCAAGTATCGCGTCAGTAACTTCATAAAATCAATACAGGTTTCACGGCTCAAGTTTAATAGCCGCATACGAACGGACATGGCTATATTTTTCTTCTCGGCTTTACTCATACTCTTGATTGCAAATAGATAGACAAAACGTTATACACTCGCAGTTGGCGCGCATATGAATTCAACAATGCCAGATTACGATCCGGACGTTGCAAGTAGTTTGTCAGTACTTCACCAAATGTGTCTAATCCTATCTTATTTCGGTATCGCACAGCGTCGCACACCGTACGTTCGAGATCCGTCATACGCACAGAATACCCCTCAATTGCGATGTCAACAACCCCAAATGACAAATAGTTCTTTTTCCAGAAATACAAATCAATTGGAGGATATTGTGGGGCTTTGATTGCTCTATTGGCGGCTACGGCTAAACATGTGGCAGATGGGATATGAGTGGACAGTTGATAATAGCGAAAAGCGCTATAAAGGCAAACCACACCTTGTGGAATGATTTTTTCGATGTCTGGGATAGTTGATGCAAGCGCAGAAGGAAAAGCATACACACCTCTTCGAATGCGTATAATTTTGCCACTTTTACATGCTCTCACCAAACGCATATACTCAGCTTTATTAGTTGAGTTAGCAAGTATTATCTCATTTTTTTTATTCTCCATGACTCTTTTATAAGCATAAAACGTATCATTATACAAGGAGAAAAATATCATTCTCATTGGATTATTATACGTTTTTCGCTGCAAAGTTACTATTTTTTTTTGAATTACGCAAGAGTTTTGGCATAAAAATGCATATTTTCTGCAATTTTCCTCATCCGCTGCCTAATTTGGGGGTTAGATGGATTAATTTTGCAGCCAAAAAACATCAACTTATAACTTCAAACTGCGAGATTTTGCTATTTATCTTTCAATTTTCATTTTATCAACACATTCTATCTCTAAAATTTGTCCACGTCAAAATATTTTTGTAATTTTGCATCAAATATTCAAAAAATGAATGAGTTGCCCAAAACAAACTAAATAAACTTTAAATCAAAGATAATATGGCAAAGATTTATCCACAACAATGGCGACAAATACATCCATTCGCAACGCCTATGAGCACGGATCAGTATTATGCAAAATTGGCCAATCGCGTGGCAGAGATACTGAAGGCTTCGTTTGTCAAAGAGGCTTTTGAAACGACTGAAGATCTGACAGATACTGCGATTCGGATTACGGCTTGGTTTGAGGATATCATCTCCAACCTCGGCATTTGGAGGACGGTGAATGAAGTGTGCAGCAAGCGACACGGAAAGCCACTTCCTTTTTACGATGTGGAATCGTATTATCCTAATGAGCCCAATGTTGAAGACATCAGTCTGCTACTATGGGATGCGGTGGAGGCGTTGCATCCTTATCGGTTCATGAATCCTGAAAATCCGGCTATCATGGAAACGGCGGTTGCTCTTTGCGAGCTTTTCGACGAAGAGTACCCAACGGCTCCGGAGACAGAGGAATTGTATGAATTTCTGCACGACGAGCAGCAGTTGCAGGACTATTGGCATGTGCGGAAATTATGCGATTGGCTGTCGTTGCGTGCGTATATCAGCAAACGGCAGGAGAATTACTGGCAAGAAACGCTTGATGAGCAATTAGAGGACAACGACTCACCGATGGATGAAGAGATGATTAGCTACGCCATCTTGACGGATTTGACATTCCGCGGCAAGCATAATCTGCTTTCTTTAACCGCTCCTCAATGGCTCGCTCGTATCACTAATCATCAGGAATTCAATGAAATGCAGTTGCTTAAACCCGTGCATTACTTGCTTATCGGCGAGAACGCTACGCAATTTCTGATACGCAATATGGCAACAGACGAAGAAGTAGCGATTGAGAAAGATTCGTTCTCAGAAGACGAGTTTGTGGCTCGTTACCCAAAAGTCGGCGAAACTGTATTTTTCTGTACGTTACTGCGGTTCATTGGGAAGTTCTACCAATGCGGCATTATGGCACAAAACAAATTATCGGACATTCCGTCGGAAGTGTTGGAAGAAGAAAAGCAAGAGAGTCGTCTTACTGAAAAAGGCTCCCACGCTTTATTTCTGAAGGCGAGCGAAGGTAAACCGGTGGTGTTCTGCAAAGACGTTAATGAGATGTTGCAGTTCTATCGCAAGATGAATATTCCTCTGACACAGGATTCCATTGCTCAGTTCCAACGCTTATTCGCCGATCGTACAAACGGTATCGCATTAGTGGGCGATATGTATGGTGGAATCAGTATCATTCCGGAGTTAGCTTATTGTATCAAGTCGGACGACAATCCGTTCTACGACCAAAAAAAAGCGGTACAACATGCACACGCATTGTTATTGGATTCCAACGCGATTTCCTATGGAGCGGCATGTGCGCTTATCGATCATAACCTGTTGCCGGACGCTCGCTTGAATAGCCTGAAAGGCGAGGAATACGGCCGACAGTTCCTGCACAACAATGCGCAGTTTATTATAGACTACCTCTTCTCGAAATGCCGAGAATATGATTTGTAACGAATGATAGATTTCCGCAATCCTTACGTGCAAACCTCTCAACTCGCAGCCATCAACTGCGAGTTTTTGGTGATTTATCTTTCAATTTTTCATTTTCTTAACATTTTCTATCTCTAAAATTTGCATATCTCGTAAAAAAGCAGTATCTTTGCAGCGGATTTGACTTTTCAAAAGACAATCGCACACATATAAACAACAAAAATAATTAAGCCCATGCTCCGCACATACAACCGACATATTTATATCGCTCTGCTATCCATTATCACGCTGTGTCTGCTTTGCGATTATATCCCTGCACTCCGTTTCCTTTCAACGTGGGTCACTCCACCCGTGGTGCTGTTTATTGGCTTAGTCTTTGCCCTGCTTTGCGGACAAGCCTACCCGACATTCAATAAGACCATATCCAAGAAACTCCTCCAATACTCCGTCATCGGTTTGGGCTTTGGAATGAACCTTCAAGCCTCCCTCGCATCCGGTAAGGAAGGCATGTTCTTTACGATTATATCGGTCATAGGCACCTTGGTTATAGGTATGTTTATTGGCTGCAAAGTATTGAAACTCAACCGCAACACCTCCTACCTTATTAGTTCGGGCACAGCCATCTGCGGCGGTAGTGCCATCGCTGCGGTAGGACCGATCATCAAGGCCAAAGACACCGATATGTCCATGGCATTAGCGACAGTGTTTATCCTCAATGCTATAGGTCTTTTCCTTTTTCCCGCTATGGGTCATTGGTTGGGACTCAGCCAACAAGAGTTCGGCACATGGGCGGCGATTGCTATCCATGATACGAGTTCGGTAGTGGGAGCAGGAGCGGCTTATGGCGAAGAAGCCCTGCAAGTGGCTACCACCATCAAGCTCACTCGTGCCTTGTGGATCATCCCATTAGCATTGGTTACCTCGGTCATTTTCCGCAGCGACGGCAAGAAGATTAGTATCCCATGGTTTATCTTGTTCTTTATCGTCGCCATGCTCATCAACACCTACCTTCTCGCAGACTATCCCGAAGTAGGTAAGTTCATTGCAGATATTGCCCGCAAAGGACTGATTATCACCATGTTCTTTATCGGCGCCTCCCTATCCGTAGATGTCATCAAGTCCGTAGGTATCCGCCCCTTGCTGCAAGGAATCCTGCTATGGATCATCATCAGCGCCGCCAGTCTGGCATATATCCTACTCAAGTAAAAACGCATAACTTCCAAAACAAGAACTATTGACATACAAAATCATCTTGCAGGGCAACTACAAGATGATTTTTTTTGTAATTTATCTTTCAATTTTCATTTTCTCAACATTTTCTATCTCTAAAATTTGCATATCTCGTAAAAAAGCAGTATCTTTGCGGCGAATTTGCATAGTGTATTAAACAAAACACATTTAAATTTGTATTTTGCGCTATACAAAATTGTAGTATTTTTGAATAGTCAACCATACAAAAAAGAAAGATATGCAACGGTTATTTCAACTTCAAGAGCAGTTATTGAACTTAACGCCAATGAAGATTATGCGGCAGTGTGCGTCTAAAATCAATTGGGATCAGCAGTTGATTGCTATACGTGGCGCACGAGGTGTTGGAAAGTCCACCATCATTCGGCAGTATATTCGGAATCATTACGCGAAAAATAATCAAACAGCGTTGTATTGTTCGTTGGATGCCAATTATTTTGTGGATCATTCTATTTTGGAATTGGCTGAGCAGTTCTATCGGATAGGTGGTAAACATCTATTCTTGGATGAGATACACAAATATTTGAATTGGGGACGAGAGATCAAAGAGATTAACGATTATTACCCGGATCTAAGAGTAGTGATTAGCGGAAGTTCATTACTCAGTCTTACCCAAGGAGATGCAGATTTGTCACGGCGGTGCATGAACTATGACATTCCCGGGCTTAGTTTTCGGGAGTATTTGCAGTTCTATGAAGGCATCGACCTGCCAACCTGTTCGTTAGATGACTTCAAGGACTTACACACGTTCATTGGACAAATTCATGAGAAATGCAAGCCTATGGCTCACTTCGACAAGTACCTTAGATATGGCTATTATCCGTATTACAAGAACAATCCTGTAGAGTACTACGCGCTGATTAACAATGTGGTACGTTACGTGATAGAAGATGAGTTACCACGGATTTGTAAGGTAGAGTTGGAGAATACAAGGAAGATTCGGGCTTTAATGAACATCTTGGCAGCCAGTGAACCATACGAGGTGGACATATCGAAGATGTCAGTACAGAGCGCGCTACAACGACCAACGGTTTTGTCATATCTTAAGTTTTTGAACGATGCCAAGTTGCTGAATCTTCTTTACAGCGATTTGCTGAACGTCAAGAAGATGCAAAAACCGGATAAGATCTATATAGAAAATACCAATATGCTCTATGCTCTCGCTACGCACCCGATTAAGGAAGGTACCTTACGCGAGACTTTTGCCGTGAACCAACTTGGTGTTGGACACGAGGTGGAATACGGCAAGAAGAAAGGAGACTTTAAGGTGGATGGCAAATATACGTTTGAAGTGGGTGGTCCGAGTAAGGACTTCACGCAGATAGCCGGAGTGCCGGACTCTTATATACTTGCAGACGATATTGACTATCCTTACGGAAATAAACTGCCATTGTGGATTGTCGGCTTCTTGTATTAGTATATATCAAAATATTCGCGCATAAAAATTTACGGGCTACAAAAATTTTTAGTACCTTTGCACCAAAATGAATGAGATACAAGCACATATGGATGGACGTATGAACGAGATGAATCCACATATAGATGCACGGAAGGAGTCGATGGCTTATTATCTGGCGGAGGAGTTTGCTATGCACACGAACCGGCCGCTGTTTATCACGGGAAAGGCGGGAACGGGAAAGACGACTTTTCTGAGGAAATTGAGGGAACAGACGCCGAAGAACATGGCAGTCGTGGCACCGACCGGTGTAGCGGCTATCAATGCCGGCGGAATGACTATTCATTCGTTCTTTCAATTGCCCGTCCGGACACTTATTCCGACGCCGCAGTCGTACAAGCAACTGTTTGCAGAACAGCGACTTACACAGCGCAAAAGGAATTTGATTTATCATTTGGAGATGCTGGTCATCGACGAGATCAGTATGGTTCGGGCGGATGTATTGGATGCGATAGATCAGGTGCTCAGGCGATATAAATACCGCAAAGATCAGCCTTTTGGCGGCGTGCAGGTGGTAATGATCGGAGACCTGTTTCAGCTGTCGCCTGTGGTGACGAGGGGCGAGGATGAAGAAGCGATGCGGAAATACTACGAAGGTCCGTATTTCTTCCAAGCGAAAGTGATGCAGGAGTTGCAACCGATTTATGTGGAGCTGGATCATGTGTTCCGGCAACAGGATCAGACTTTTGTGCAACTGTTGAACGAAGTGCGTGAGAATCAACTGACTGCGCAAGGTCGTGCATTGCTTAACGGGCGGTATAATCCGCGGTTTCAGAACACGGACGAGGATTTTCATATTACCTTGACGACCCATAACCGTTTGGCGGACGAACTGAACGAACGCGAGTTAGCCAAACTGCCGGACGAGCCGCATGTTTTTACGGCAGAGATCAAGAAAGATTTTCCGATCAATATCTACCCGACGGAGGAAGTACTGACGCTCAAAACGGGCGCGCGTGTGATGTTTGTGCGCAACGACGACCAGAAGCCGAGAAGGTTTTATAATGGCAAGATCGGCGTGATTACGGAGATTGACAGCGACAAAATCGTCGTGCGTTGCGAGGACGGGGACATCGAGGTGACGCGCATGGTTTGGGAGAATATACGCTATAAAGAGGATGAGAAAACGGGCAAGATCGACGAGGAGATTTTAGGTACGTTCACCCAATATCCATTGCGACTCGCGTGGGCGGTGACGATTCACAAGAGTCAGGGCTTGACGTTCGACAAGGTGATCATCGACGCGGCGCGCGCTTTTGCGGCAGGACAGGTGTATGTGGCGCTTTCGCGTTGCCGGACGCTCGAAGGGATTGTGCTGTCTTCGAAGCTGGATTATGTGGAGTTAGACAATGATCCTTCCGTGCTGCGTTATACGGACAGCCAGCCGCCCGTAGAGACGATTCAGCAGGCTCTTCCCACGGCGCGCAAGGAATATGAGATTCAGTTGTTTAGTGCGCTTTTTGACTTCCATCGGACGCTTTCGTTGGTTGATCAGATGCGCAAGATGGCAGCGTCCAAAGTGTCGTTCAATGCAGAGTGTATGCCGTTTCTCGACGACCTACAACCTGTTTTTACCGAGTGGCAAACAATCGCGGATAAGTTCCGGCCGCAACTGACCAAACTGTTGCTGAACGGCGACAAGAGTTTGCTAAGCGAGCGTTTGCACGCGGCGTGCAAGTATTTCGTGCCGTTGATGCAACCCGTAGCACAAAAGATAGCCGATCATCCTTGCCGTTGTAAGAACCAAGCGGACGTCAAGGATTTTGAACCGCTGTTAAGCGATTTGTTCTTAGGGCTGCACGAGAAGATCCATCTGATGAAAGCGTTGATTAAGACGGATGAACCTTCTTCCGAATTGCTGCTACAAGCTCGCAATACATTCGTTGCACCGATGGAAGAACTACAGCCGGTCATTGGAAATAAGAAGAAAGCAAAAAAACAAACCCCCTCCAACTCCCCCACAAGGGGAGAGACAGGAAGGAAAGTCGCCAAGAAAGAATATAAGGGTAGCGACTTGGACGACATGGCAGTGGAGGGGATGATTCATGACATGTTGGAGGATGGTAAACCATCGCCGTTCTTGTTGGATTTTATAAAGATGATGCGCCAGAAGCGTGCACAGGAAGTGCCTGAAACTTCGCAAGCCGGCGCACGATGGATGGTCGAGGACGACCTGCGTTTACGTGAGCTTTTTCAAGAAGGCACTCCCATTACCCAACTCGCCAAAGAGTTCAACCGCACACAAGGTGCTATTCGTTCTCGCCTCAAGAAATTAGGCTTGATTGAATAGAAAGATAAGTTTGATAACAAATCACAAATATTTAATACTATGTTACCTCTCATTTTTACCCTCATCACTTTGCCGTACGCTCCGAATGCGTTGGAGCCGGTAATCAGTCAGGAAACCATTGAGTATCACTATGGTAAGCATCTGCAGACCTATGTAGACAACCTCAACAAACTCGTTGCCGGAACGGAGTTCGAGTCTATGCCGTTGGAGCAGATTGTAGCCAAATCGCAAGGCGGGATATTCAACAATGCCGGACAGATTTTGAACCACAACCTGTATTTCTTGCAGTTCTCTCCGGTAGCAGCCGACAACCACAAGCCTCAAGGAGCAATCCTCGAAGCCATCAATCGCGATTTTGGTTCGTTTGATGCTTTCAAAGCCGAGTTCGAGCAGAAAGGTACGACGCTCTTCGGTTCAGGCTGGGTTTGGCTCTCTGCGGACAAAGATGGCAAGCTCGTCATTACGCAGGAGACCAACGCCAATAACCCTGTTACAAAGGGTCTCAAGCCGCTGCTGACGATGGACGTGTGGGAGCATGCCTATTACATCGACTACCGCAATCGTCGTGCTGCGCATCTTCAGTCTCTCTGGCAGATCATCAACTGGGACGAGATCAATCGCCGTTATACCGAATAAAAGATCATGCGAGTAGTAGTACAACGTTGTGTCCGTGCGGAAGTGCGGATTGATGGCACTTCGGTCGGTAAGATCGGGCAAGGTTTCATGCTTCTGGTGGGTATTACCGAGACCGACACCACCGCCGAAGCGGATCTTTTAGCAAAGAAAATAGCCCAACTGCGTGTGTTTGAGGATGAGGCTGGTAAGATGAACCTTGCTATCCGCGATGTGGAAGGAGCTATCCTCAGCATCTCGCAGTTCACGCTCTATGCCGATTGCCGTAAGGGTAACCGGCCATCTTTCATTCGCGCAGCACGTCCCGAACAGGCATCACCGCTGTATGACTATTTCAACGAAACGCTCCGCACAACGTACGGGCTCACTGTGGAAACAGGCCGTTTTGGAGCGGACATGAAGGTTGATTTTATCAATGATGGTCCAGTAACCATCCTTCTCGACACAGACGAACTGAAGTAAAATTCTTAGGAAAGAGTCAACTGTTTGACTAATTCATCGCTGATGTTATTGCCTATCTGTTGGCAGACATCCTGACTCCACCGTTGCGCCATGGAGATAAGAGAGGCTTGGTCTGTAAGGCCTTGTCGCTTGGCGTAGATGTAACCGGCATTGAAATTATCCCCTGCCCCAACTGTACTGACCGTTTCTATCTTTTGCACATCGTACGTATTCATTTGATCTTGTTCATAGACCCGAATACTCTGTGCTCCATCGGTCAGAATGAGCGTTGGGCAAAGCGGTTTAACGCGCTCATAGATAGCATCAGCATCCTGTAAACCAAACAGATACGCAAAATCCTCCATCGAGCCACGCACTACGGAAGCCAGACGCATGTTCTCCTCTATATTCGGCAGCACATCCGGCAAATCGGCTATATGATTCTTGCGAAAATTGATGTCATAATAGAGCCACGCTCCTACATTGTGCGCAGCATATAAGAGTCTTCGTACCACAGGACGAATGACGGGATTGATAGCGAAAAACGAACCGAAGAGCACTATGTCTCCTTCCTTAATCAGCTCGCTCATCCGTTCATTCGTCAATCCGTCCAACAGATCCGACGCATGATCTTTGTAAAACTCATACTGCGCGTCATTATTCTCATCGAGGAAAGCTAAAGTGATATGCGATTTTGTGTTCGGTTGACGACAAACGAACTCGTCAGAGACACCATTCTGACGCAAGAAATCGCAGATTATATCGCCTATGTGGTCGCTTCCCGTTTGCGTAACCATAGCACAAGGAACACCGGCACGCCCCAACGACACAATGCTGTTAAAAGTCGAGCCTCCGGGAACGGCTTTCTGAGGTTGGTCATTCTTAAACAAGATATCCAACACCGTCTCTCCTATTCCAATGACACGTTGCATAAGTAAAATAGTATTTGTTATCCTGCGTAATTGCTGCGATCAAGCGAACGATAGGAGATAGCTTCGAGCAGATGTTTTTTCTGGATGTTCTCTGAGCCTTCCAAGTCAGCTATCGTGCGCGCTACCTTCAATATACGATCGTACGCGCGTGCGGAAAAGCCCAACTTGGTCATCGTGAACTCCAACAACTTGTCCGAATCGGCATCCAAAGCGCAGTACTGACGAACCATCTTCGAGTTCATCATCGCGTTGCAATGAATCAGTTTGCTGTGCTTGAAACGCTCGGTTTGAATAAGTCTGGCACGCAAGACACGCTCACGGATCGCCGCAGATGTCTCACCGGGTTGTGTGTCGCGTAACTGCTCATAAGGAACGGCTTCAATCTCACACTGGATATCAATACGATCCAACAACGGTCCGCTGATCTTCGACATATAACGATGCACCTGTGCAGGAGTACAAGTACACGGATGAGCAGGGTTATTCTCCCCGTAATGTCCGCACGGACAAGGGTTCATCGCTGCCACCAGCATGAACGATGCCGGATAATCGACTGTCTCTTTGGTTCGCGCCACAGTTATATGCCGATCCTCCAAAGGCTGACGCATCACTTCGAGCGCAGAACGCTTGTACTCGGGAAGCTCGTCGAGGAATAAAACACCATTATGAGCCAAGGAGATCTCACCGGGATGTGGGTTTTGGCCGCCTCCCACGAGCGCCGTGTCGGTTATCGTGTGGTGAGGCGAACGGAACGGACGTTGTACGATGAGGGAACTGCTCGCTCCTTTCTTTTTGTTCGTCAGACCAACGATGGAATGGATCTTGGTAGTCTCCAATGCCTCTTCGAGCGTCAAAGGAGGAAGAATAGTCGGGATACGCTTGGCAATCATCGATTTACCTGCTCCCGGAGGACCGATCATGATCATGTTATGTCCACCTGCAGCAGCTATCTCCACAGCCCTGCGTACCTTGAATTGTCCGCGTACATCCGAGAAATCCACGTCCGTCGGAAATGCCAACTCGTCAAACAGCGCTTGTGTATCGACCTTGGTCGGCAGCCACGGTTCATCCGGTTTCAACTCATCTTTCGGCTCGCCGTTCAGGAAGTGAATTACCTCTTTCAGATCCTTCAGACCATACACCTCCAAGCCATCTACGACAGCTGCTTCTTCAGCATTCGCTTCCGGCAGGATCAGCCCTTTGAATCCTTCTTTTCGTGCGCATAAAGCAATCGGCAGCGCGCCTCGAATAGGCTGCAACGAACCATCGAGAGACAACTCACCGACCATCATATAGTGCTCCAACTCCTTGGATTTCATCTTCTCTCCTCCTGCCAACAATCCAATAGCCAAAGGTAGGTCATAGAGCGAACCTTCTTTCTTGATATCCGCAGGAGCCATGTTGATGGTGTATGAACGATGGAGAGCTTCTAACCCATTGACTGTCAGCGCAGCCATGATTCGTTCGTGCGACTCTTTAACGGAGACGTCCGGCAAACCCACCATGATATATTCGAAACCGGGTTTCGAGTGCACCTCAATCGTCACTTTCACGGCATCAATCCCCACAGGAGCTGCACTATAGATCTTAATTAACATAGATTCTTTTAATTTAAATTTAGTGCAAAGGTACAATAAAATTTTGGAATATGCAAGAGAATTTTGAAATATTACGGATTATACCTGCATATTTATATTTTTTAAGACTTCAATCGCTTGCAAGCACCATCGTAAAGCCCCACATTTAGGGTATTGCATACATAACCAACCTTAACGGACGCGAATCATCATCTGCTTTTTTGAATTGCAGAAGCACCGGATCGTCCTGCTTCGGCATTCGAACGCCTATCATCTCGGCTAACGAAGACAGTTTGGACGCTACTTTTCGTTTTCTTTGGATGGAACGGGTTGAAGTTTGATGCTTATTGTTAATGTCCGGTTGGAAGGGTTCGATGATGTGCTGTTGCTCCGCCAAAACGATTTGCTCTGCAGAAGCCACAATGAGTGCCTCTTGGGAGTTTCGGCTGCAATTCTCCGCAAAACGTAACCGCTCGGATCTATTCATACCTGTAGCCACATCCGTCCTTTTCCCGGGAGCCTCTTTTCCTATCACCTTCTTCCATAAAGAGCACTCTATTTCCTCTGAGATATAATACGGTTTCTCTGCCGGCACATAGATGAACTTCAGTTTTTTGCCTTTGATACGAACAGATCGTGTCAGCGGCAGTTCTTCCGGCTCCACCTGCATCATCGGATCATTAGGCAATGTGAACGCCACCCGCAAACCGACATCACCTACCGCCGTTTCCGGTAAATACCAACGACGTACGGAAATATGGCTGTTGGCAATGCAGTCGTCGTAACTGCCGCCTCGCGCAATCCGGTAACTACCGGTATCTGCGCCACATGGATTAGGCGCCGTGCTCAACTGATACGGACCATATAAGTCCTGACACCATTCCGACACGTTACCCGTCATATCATACAGTCCTAACTCATTCGGGTGCTTATGTCCTACCGGATGTTTCCATGCACCCGAACAAGAATATGTCCACCCCACACTATCCGCTTCATTGCCACCTGCAAAACGATAAGACATACTCTTGTCTCCACCACGAGCAGCATATTCCCATTCCGCTTCTGTCGGCAATCGGAACGGCAAACCGGTAATACTATCCAAGCGACGCACAAACTCTTGACAATCATACCACGACACATAGGAAACAGGCACAGTAGGATAACCTTTCGGGTTAATCACCTCCATCTCCGGCATCACAGCACGCCATAAGAGTACCGGAACTTCCGCTGCAGCTATATAATAAGGGGAAAGAAAAACCAGATGAGCAGGTTTGTCAGTGTAGATATCTCGGTCATACTGATCTGGAGTAGCTCCCATGACAAACGAACCGCCTTCAACCCGCTGCATAGTAAATTCAATTCCATTTACCGAGATGGCAAACCTCTGCAACGAATCAGGCACGACAGGCTTACGTTTTCGTGCCGCAATCGGCAGCACGGAAACCATCATTGCTATCAATATAACCCATTTACGAATCACTCCTCTTATGTGACAAATACCATGCCAAGAAAAGGTTTTAGAGACCAAACACATGATTTTTGTTACAAAAGATTCAAGAAAAGAGTAATGATAGCCGTGTTGATGATGTCTGCAAACATAGCTCCGATGATAGGAACGATGAGAAAAGGTTTAACGGTATAGTGGTATTTATAACATACAGCGCTCATGTTCGCCATCGCATTAGGCGTAGCACCTAAACCGAAGCCACATATACCTGCGCATAATACTGCTGCATCGTAGTTGCGACCTAAAAGAGGGAAGGCAAGAAAATAAACAAACAGCATCATCATCACAACTTGCGATGCTAAGATAACCATAAACGGCAAGGCGAGGCTCTGTAACTCCCATAACTTAAGAGAGATCATCGCTATACCTAAGAACAAGGATAAACAGATATTACCAACACTCACAATACGATCCATATCCAGTAACTTGTCCGCCTTCACACGTTTGCCATTCTCTTTGTATGGAATAACGCCCAAGACATTACGCATGATAGCCGCTAAGAGCAAGGCTCCAAAATAAGTAGGAAACGTCACACCAGTTTTGGCAAGCAACCTACTTATCAACACCCCGCCGCCCATTATAAACAATATCCAATAGGAAGCCTTCGCATACTGCTGAAACTCATGTTCGTTAGTGCTTATATGTTGTGCTCTGCCTTCGGGTGAAGCTTCGTCACTCTCAATACCTGCCATGGCTGGGTCTATTGAGGTATCCTGAGGTTGCATCTGTTCATGCGTCAGCTTCTTACGGATAATAAATTCTGCCATAGGTCCGCCTATCATCGAACCTGCAATCAGACCAAAGGTAGCAGCGGCCATTCCTATGGTATCTGCGCCCTCCAAACCCATATCTTTCAGTACACCAGCAAAACCTCCTGCAGTACCGTGTCCACCCGTCATGGAGATACTACCGGTAGCAATTCCTACTAATTGATTTACTCCCATAAGCTTTGTAATCCCCAACGGCATAAGGTTCTGCAGTGTGATGATAAGTACTAATAATACCAACATGAGCACTAATGCCTTACCTCCCTGCTTGAGCACCTTCAGGTCACTCTGAAATCCTACGCTGGTAAAGAAAGCAAGCATAAAGAGATCCTTCATCGTACCATCGAACGATACCTCAACATGAAACAAATTATACAGTAGCAATGTAAGCAAAGAGAAGATAATACCACCGCTCACAGGTGAAGGGATGCAGTATTTCTGCAACAACTTCACTTCACGCGTTAATACCATGCCTACCATAAGAGCCAATGCTCCGATACCGGCAGTTTGGATCATATCCAGTTCTACACTTACCATACTTAATCCATATTATTCATTTTTATTGAGAATAATCAGCGCGGCGAGAACTCCGGGAACCCATCCAATGAGGGTTAACAAAAGGACTATCAACACAGAACCGCAGCCTCTATCTACGACAGCAAGAGGAGGAAAAATGATCGCTAATAAAACTTGTAAACAACTCATTATCTAAAACTTCATTACATTATAAAAAAAAATATATCCTAAAAGGCATGCAAAGATACAACTTTTTTGCGATATATGCAAGATTATAAACAAAATTCGCAAAAAAAGAATATTTTGCAGTCAAAACAGCATAAATAGTAAAAATGCCGTCAAAAAAAAGCAGGGCACACCCCAAAAGGAGAGAAGGCTCATCGCCACATATACAAAGAAGCCCTGAGACGAATCTCAAGGCTTCTGAAAGTGGCGGCTACCTACTCTCCCCCGATGCAATTTCCGCAGTCCCATCGGCGATGCTGTGTGTGGGCGGCTCTGCCGCCTCTCCGCGCCACGCGCCCGTGAGCGCGCACACCGCACGCCCGTGAGCGCGCACACCGCACGCCCCACACCGTCCGCCACCGCAGACACCGCGCGCGCCTCAGAAGCAGGCTTGGCGATGTCAAACGGAGATTAGACCGCCCGGGACATAAAAGATATGGGCTCTCTCAAAAAGAAAATATAGGGCTTTCCATTTTTCGAGCGACAGCGAAGAAGAGTTTAGTAATTGAGCAGGGGCAGCGTTGTCACACTCCGGCACACATTATTATAATACGCGCGTGAGCGCGTGTGCGTACGTACGCCTATAACTAAGGGAAAGGGCTGCTTAGGTTGGTGTGTAGAAAGTGGGGCGTGGGTTTGGGGGTCTTTTGGGACGGTGGGCGTTGGAAGTGCTGGTTTATAGCGTTGTTTGCGAGGGGAAGCGTGGTTTAAAAGAGGGAAAGGCGTAGGTGGCGTGGCGGTGCGGTGTTGTTTGCGTTGGATAGCGTTGGTTTGCGTTGATTGGTAGGCGGCATGTGGTGGCATTGCTATTCGCAGGGGAAAGCGTGGTCGGGGTGTATTTCTATTCGTGCGTGCTACACACGCGGAAGCGTAAACACTAAAAACCGTTTGGGGATTGCGTAGTATGCGGCTTGGGGAGCCGCGTAGATGACTAAACACCTATCATGCTACGATAGTTTTTTGACATAAGCAAATAAATCTTCCGATTTATTAAGCCCCCACCCTTTCACATCCGTCCATAAATCAAAACATTATTAGCGTATCTCGAAAAAATATTGTATCATCGCAGTTGTTTTATCATCATTTGAACGTGCGGAGCACATAAAACAGCCGCGAGAGTAACGAGCACCTTATTAGGAAAGCCCTATATATAGACAAAGACCGTGACCAGAGGGAACACCTTATTGAGAGAGAGCCCATAGATTTTATGTAGTCGGGCGGTATAGACGGAGTTCGGGAGTAGTCAAGCCTGCTTCAGAGGCGCGCGCGGTGTCTGCGGTGGCGGACGGTGTGGGGCGTGCGGTGTGCGCGCTCACGGGCGCGTGGCGCGGAGAGGCGGCAGAGCCGCCCACACACTTTCGGAGACACCGAGGATTTATCCCCGAGGGCTCTTTGTTTGTGTCGCTACGCGCCACCGGCTACCTACTCACCCGCGCTGCCTGCCTTCTATCTGTCCGTCTTAAAAAAAATGTCGGAACGAAGAGACGACCGCAAGACGTGAGGTTTACCGAACTCCTTATTGGGGGAAAGAAAAAGAATCGTTCGGTTGTAAAAAAAATACAATATCACCATATTGAAAGAAAAGAATATGCTATTTGTTGCATATCTCGAAAAATTATAGTACCTTGAATGGCATTTTGTTCTGTTTCTCACGTCAAACTGCAAATAAATTTGCATATTCCGAAAAAAAGCAGTACCTTTGCACGCAAAACGTGCAATATGACGGAGACTAAACGGTTCAAAGACATAGTGGTCACGGAGGACCTGCGGGACTTGCTTTCGGAGCAGGGCGCGGCACACGGACGGGCGTACATGTGGCAATGCAGACGCGGACAGATTCAGTTTAAGTATGCCGACAACACCTATACCATGCGTCGCGACGACCTGCTGTTCAGCCCTGCCAACCGTCTGCCGGACATCCTCAATCAGTCACGCGATTTCCGATGCACGGTCTTTGCCTTGGACGGCAAGAAGACAGAGGACATCCTCTATGCCTGTCTGCGCAAGGAGACCGACTGGATAGACAAACTGCATTTCGTGCTCCGCCATCCGATGATACACCTGTCGCCGCGGCAGGTCAAGTTGATTGATTCATACCGCCAACTCGTGCATTTATATGCGGACGAGACAGGCCGCTACCGCCGCCGTGTGGCGTTCCTGCAAGGGCAATCCATCATCTACGAACTGCTTTCGTGGGTGGACGAGGTAATGCGTCCTTCCGGGGATTCTCGTACCATCGTCTCGTCCCGGATGAATCAACTGTACGTGGCCTTTCTGAAACTGCTGGAT
>ONWR01000044.1 GCA_900321605.1 uncultured Bacteroidales bacterium
ACCTTTGAGTCCGAGATCAACCGACAAGTCGATCTCGCTATCCGCGAGGCGGACGTAGTGATGTTGGTCGTAGATGTGAACGAAGGCGTCACGCAATTCGACATGGAGGTAGCGCATCTCTTGCGTCAAGCCAAGAAACCGACCGTGCTCTGTGTCAACAAAGTAGATACCTTCGAGAACCAATACGGAGCCGCTGAGTTCTATAAACTCGGTCTGGGAGAGCCGTTCATCCTCTCTGCCGAGAACGGTTTGGGAACAGGCGATCTGCTGGACGAAGTAGTGAGCCGTTTCCGCAAGGAAGATGACTCGGACGAGGAACTCGAAGAGTTACCGCGTTTTGCGATCGTTGGTCGTCCAAATGCCGGTAAATCCAGTATCCTCAATGCCTTCATCGGCGAGGAACGTACGATCGTGACCGACATTCCCGGTACGACACGTGACTCCATCTATACCCGCTACAATAAGTTCGGCAAGGACTTCTACCTCGTGGACACCGCAGGAATCCGCAAGAAAGCCAAAGTGACGGAAGACCAAGAGTACTACTCGGTCGTTCGTTCGATCCGTGCTATCGAAAACAGCGACGTGTGCATCCTCATGATCGACGCTACCCGTGGTATCGAGGCGCAAGACCTCAATATCTACTCGCTCATCCAGAAGAACAAGAAAGGTCTGGTGGTGTGTATCAACAAGTGGGATTTGGTGGAAAGCAAAACGAACGCAGACATCAAAGCCTACGAGAGTGCTATCCGTGAACGTATTGCACCGTTTACCGACTTCCCGATTATCTTCACCAGCGCGCTCACGAAGCAGCGTATCTTCAAGGTGGTAGAGACAGCTCTACACGTATATGAGAACAAGAACAAGAAGATCCCGACCGCACAGTTGAATGATAAGTTCCTGCCGCTCATCGAGAACTATCCACCTCCTGCTTGGAAAGGCAAGTACATCAAAATCAAGTACTGCACGCAGCTTCCGAACACCCAGATACCAACGTTTGTCTTCTTCGCGAACCTGCCGCAATACGTCAAAGAACCTTACCGCCGTTTCCTCGAGAACAAACTGCGTGAGTGGTGGGATTTCGAAGGCACACCTGTACAACTCTTCATCCGAAGCAAATAACCGCGGTGTGTAATAGCCGACCAACGACTAACGACCAACGACCAACGACCAACGACTAAATTTTAAGAAAAAGTTTACTTTTTACTTAAATACTTGTATATTTGAAATATTTTTTGTACTTTTGTACGCTTTTTGTTAGTTATGAAAATAATAGGTTTTATATATCATCCACATGCCGGTCAGGAATCGAACCGCTCATGGGAAATTGTGCTCAAAGGCGACTCCTGTCTGCTGAACGGTCGCAAGCCTCTCTTCGTTCCGGATTGGACTTCGGAATTAGGCGTAACGGACTGTCTCATCCTGCGTGTGAGCCGCTTAGGCAAAGAGATAGAGCCGCGTTTTGCCAAACGTTATTTTGATGCCGTAGCTCCCGGAGCAGATTTCGTAGCGATGGACGTCAAGCGTCAAGCGATGAAGGAAGGCACGCCATGGACCAAAGCTTTGGCTTTTGACTACTCCTTGGCTATCGGAGAATGGCTCGAATATGATGATACTACCTCGGTAGAGCTGCCGCAAGCGGATTTGGTTATCTCCTTGGAGGAAGCCATTTCCGAGGCAAGCAAACTGATGACAATCCGTCAAGGAGACCTCATCTACATTCAGGCAAAAAGCGAACCGAGACCTGCTCACAAAGAAGACATCATCAAAGCCGAGACCAACGGCAAAGAAACATTATACTGCAAAATCAAATGAGAAAAATTCTATCCATAGTACTCCTTCTGATGCTCGGTCTGCCGATGGTAGCAGGAATCCATTCCTATACCGAGCAATCAATACTGAGTAGCGGGCATTGGGTAAAGATCCGCGTAAGCGAGACCGGTGTATGCCGAATGACGTTTGACGAACTGAGCCAAGCAGGTCTTAATCCAAGCCAGATACGTGTCTTCGGCTACGGAGGCGCGATGTTGCCCCAGAGCTTCAAGAAAGCCAAGATAGACGATCTGCCGCAAGTACCGGTTTACGTGGGCTCGAATTATATCCTCTTCTGGGTACAAGGTCCGATTAGCTGGTCGTACGACGGGACCGATTTCGTGCATACACGCAATCCCTACTCTAACTACGGCTACTATTTCCTGACGGATAACATCGGCACTCCTCTTGCGCCTACCGAGACAGAGCCGGTAAGTGCTACGCCGACTGAGGTCACCACTTATCCTTTCTATCAGGTGCATGAGAAAGACTCGCTGAACTTGATAGACCGTAACGGTGTATCGGGAGGAGGAAGGCATTTCTACGGAGAGCAATTCAATGTTGGTGCAAGCCGTACGTTCGTGTTCAATACGCCCAATGCTATTTCCGGTCAACAGAGCATCGCTTCCATCAATGTAGCTGGTTATTCAAACTCCGCTTCCACTACGTTCTCCTCTTCGTTCAACAACGTGAGCGGCAGCGTCTCGATGGCCAAAGCAGAAGACCATTACACCTTCGGCGTAGAGGGCAAGATCAAGACAAGCGCTACCAACGCGACCAACAGACAGCAAGTCAAACTGACCTTCAGAGGAGCTTCCGGTTCCTTAGGATGGTTGAACTATATCGAGCTCACCACGCCCAGCAACCTCTCCATGCAAGGCAGTTTCATGCCTGTCCGCACGACCGAGAACTACAAAACGAGCACTCCGGTACGTTTCCATCTGACCAACGCCAACAGCGCTACGCAGGTTTGGGACATCACGGATCTCAGTGCTATCTCGCGCGTACCCGCTACGTACACTAATAATGAGTTGCAATGGACAGGCTCGCAGAAAGATGGTATTCACGAGTACGTAGCTGTCAATCCCAACGGTGGCTCGTGGGTGAGTGCTGCTGTAGTTGGCGATGTAGCGAACCAGAATCTGCATCGACTCAAGAATATCGACTATGTCATCATCTGCTATCCGGGGTATGAGAGTATCGCTACTCAGCTTGCTAAAGCGCATCAATCGAAACAAGGTATCACATGGGCAGTCGTGAACTCCCAACAGGTCTATAATGAGTTCTCCTCCGGTACGCCGGATGCTACAGCTTACCGCTGGTTGATGAAGATGCTCTACGATCGTGCGGATGACGTAAACGCCAAACCGAGATGGTTGCTGCTGATGGGTCATGGTTCGTTTGATAACCGCAAACTGCTGCCGAACTCCGGTTCTGCCTTGCTGCTTACCTACCAAGCGGAAAACTCCCTCAACGAAGTGAAAGGCTATGCCACCGACGACTATTTCGGTTTCTTGGATGACTCCGAAGGCGATTATGATGCCTCCGCTACCATGGATATCGGTGTAGGACGACTGCCGGTTAGTACAACCGAAGAGGCGCAAGAGATGGTCGATAAGATTATTCGTTATATGAACAATCAGAATACGGGCAAATGGAAAAACCGTATCATGTACCTTGCAGACGATGGTGAAGGAGGTACGCATACAGAAACGGCAGAGAAGAGTGCAGAACTCGTTCGTCTGCAAAACCCGGACTTCATCGTCACGAAAGTGTTCCTCGATGCTTATCCGCAAGAAGTCAATGCCAGCGGTGAGAGTTATCCTATCGCTAAAAACAAAGTACACGCGATGCTCAAAGAGGGCGTACTCTTCTTCGATTATTCGGGTCATGGCGGTTATAACGCTATTACCAACGAGTCGATGATGACGCTCAAAGAGATCGAAGCGATGCGTAATACGAATCAGGCGTTCTGGCTCTTTGCTACTTGTAACTTCGCGCAGTTTGACGGCGGCAGACGTTGTGCAGCCGAGTCCGCGGTACTCAATCCGATAGGTGGCGCAATAGGTATCTTGGCGGCTACGCGTACCGTGTTTGCAGACCCGAACACCCAACTCAACCGAGCTGTCTGCAAAGAGCTCTTTGACCATAGCGATCCCTATCATTATGATATTACCCTCGGTGAGGCGATCGCTAAGGGTAAGAACAACCGTTCTGGTGATACCAACAAAATGGCATATGTCCTTTTGGGCGATCCTGCTTTGCGACTGAACTATCCGACTAATTATCAGATAGAGACCGTTACACAGCTCGATACCCTCAATGCCTTGAGTGTTCAGAAAGTGGACGGACAGATTATCGACGAAGAACGACAGGTAGTTTCGGATTTCAACGGAACGGTGGATATCACTGTCTATGATAAGATACAAGTCATCCCGACTCGCAATAATGACCAGAGCGAGGTAGAAGCGCGTGTGGTGAACTACAAGGATTACACCAACACCCTCTTCTCGGGTAAGACCCAAGTCAAGAACGGACTCTTCAACTACACCTTCATGGTGCCAAAAGATATTCGTTATAACTTCGGCAACGGACGTATCGTCTATTATGCTACCACTACCGACGAGGGCGAGAAGATGGAGGCAGTCGGTCATTACGAGGACTTCATCATCGGCGGAACAGGTTCTATCCTGACCGCAGACAGCATAGGACCGGATATGTTCATTTATCTGAACACCCGTGCTTTCCAAGACGGTGATAAGACCTACTCCACTCCGCGGTTCTATGCCGAGCTGTACGATGAGAACGGTATTAACACCGCAGGAGCCGGTATTGGTCATGACCTGATGCTCGTCATTGACGATGATGCCAAACAGACCTATTCGCTCAATGACTTCTTCACCTCTTCGGATGACAGCTACCAGCGTGGAATGGTCAGCTATCTAATGAACGAACTGCCGGACGGACAGCATAGTCTGACGTTCCGAGCTTGGGATTTGCTCAATAACAGCACAACCAAGTCGCTCAACTTCGTAGTAGAAGCCGGACTCGATCCGTCTATCTACTCCATTACGACCTACCCGAATCCGGTACAAGCTACCGGCAGACTCAACCTCATCGTCAATTACGATCAGCCGGATGAGTTGATCCGGACCGAAGTGTACCTCTATAACACCAACGGTCAGATGGTTTGGAAACAAACGCAGGATAATCCCGATCAGGTATCCATCGAATTGTCGAATGTGGGTCTGAAACCGGGCGTATATATCTACACCGTACGCATCAAATCCGAGAACAGCAAATACGCCAAATCCTCGGGTAAGATCATAGTAACGAAATAATGTTTAATCTTTAATAATAAGTTTGTAAAAGCCTATGAAGCAAATCGCTTGATATATATCCTCAATTACGTAGTTACGTAATCCCGTAATAACGAAATAACTAAAAAAACAAAACATAACACAAATGAAAAAAATTCTTATTTCTCTCGCAGCTGTATTATGCGTATCGTTAAGCGCCAAGGCTGCAGATGACACAATGAACCCGCTGATCACGGCAATGCCGTCTATGTCCATCGCTCCGGACGCTCGTTCCGCCGGTTTAGGTGACGTTGGTGTGGCAACGGAAGCTGATTTTAACTCGCAGTACTGGAACCCTGCTAAGTACGCGTACATGTATTCCAAAGGTGGTATCACCGCCAGCTACACGCCTTGGTTGCGTAAGTTGGTAGGCGACATTGACCTCGCTTATCTGGCTGGTTTCTACAATTTCGGTGATCTCGCCGGTGGTATCGGTGCTTCGTTTACCTATTTCTCGATGGGTGATGTAGCGCTTACCGATGCACAGGGAAACACGCTGCAGAATGTTCGTCCGAACGAATGGGCGCTCGACCTCAGCTATTTCCGTAAACTGCATGAGTACGTATCTATGTCCGTAGCGGTTCGTTTCCTCTACTCTGACCTTAACAACGGTGTGAACAGCAGCGCAACAGGCGCTACCGAGATGCACCCGGCTTGGACGATGGCTGCAGACATCGGTCTGTACTACAAACAGCCGATCGAGTTGCCGATGGGTACCTCCAATTTCTCGCTCGGTTTCACGCTCAAGAACCTCGGTGGTAAGATGACTTATGCCGATGACGGTAGTAGCAACTTCATCCCGGCATCGATGAACATCGGTGTGGGCTATGAGCTGCCTTGCGACAAGTTCAACTTCCTGACCTTCAACTTGGAGGCAAATAAACTGTTGGTACCGAGCCGTAAATCGAAGAAAGCTCCGAACGGTATTGAGTACACCGGTGAGCAGTACAGCCAGATCAACCCTGCTAAAGGTTGGTTCCAATCGTTTGCTGATGCTCCGGGCGGTGCCAGCGAGGAGTTCAAAGAGGTTCGTTGGGGAGCAGGTATCGAGTATAGCTACAACAAGCAGTTCTTCGCTCGTGCCGGTTATAGCTATGAGAACTACTACAAAGGTAACCGTAACTACATCACTGTCGGAGCCGGTTTCCACCTCTCTATCGTTACCCTCGATGTATCGTACTGCGTTGGTCTCGCTGCTACCAACCCGCTGGATCAGACCATGCGCTTCACGCTTGGCTTCGACCTCGCCGGTATCAAAGACCTCGTGAACAACAGAAAAAAATAATGGTAAATAATTGCCAAAATAGTAAATGCCGGACACGTATTGGTTTTGGCTACGATGTACATCAATTCGCCCCTGACCGCAAGTTGTGGTTAGGGGGAATTGAGGTACCATCTGAACGCGGATTATTGGGTCACTCAGATGCCGATGTAGTTATCCACGCACTATGCGATGCGCTCTTAGGTGCTTGTGCGTTGCGGGACATCGGTTATCATTTTCCGGATACGAAAGGTAACGAATACGAGGGTATAGACTCTAAGATTCTTCTTCGCCGTACCATGGAGCTGATTCGTAAAGAAGGATACGAATTAGGAAATTGCGATATCACGATCTGTGCGCAGTCCCCGAAACTCAATCCGCATATAGAAGCCATGCAGTCCTGCTTGGCGCAAGTAATGGGCGTAGAGCCTAACCAAGTAAGTATCAAAGCCACCACTACCGAGCATCTCGGATTTGTGGGGCGTGAAGAAGGAATAGCCGCTTATGCTGTTGCGCTTGTTTTTGCTTAATATCGGTTTGGCGTTCATCGCCAACCTCTTCCAACTGAAGGGAAACCCGCAGGTGGAAGAAGATAGTGGTGCCTATACGCGTATCGCGCTCACGGATAGCACTACCTTAGAGATTTATGAAGGGGATAGCATTCTTGTGGTGATGACTGCCTGCGCACCGCAATGCTCCTCGTGCGCGCGTGTATATAATAAGGAGTGGAGACTCATCCGAACCATCACTCCACCCTTTCAATCGATCTTCCCCTTGGCGAGTATCAATAAGGAGACAGGTATCATTGAGTGGTCGGACAATGACAAGTGGGAATACTAACATGGAACTTCCTGTTTATTTAATCGGATATATGGGAGCGGGCAAGACGACCGCTGGACGACTGTTGGCTGATAAACTCGGCTGGCATTTTGTGGATTTGGATGAAGCCTTCAAGGAGATACACGGCTACTCTACTGCGGATTATATCCGTTCGTTCGGTTTGGAGGATTTCCGCAAGAAAGAGAAATACGTGGTGGAAGATCTGGCAGACCAGATTCCTTTTGAGCATATTATTTACGCTACAGGAGGCGGTTATCCGTGTTGGGAAGATAACATGGAGTGCCTCAACGAATTAGGAACCAGCATCTATATCCGCTGGAAACCGGAGCATTTAGCGAAACGTCTTAGTCTGACGGATCTGAGTGAGCGTCCTGTCTTACAAGGTCGCACAGAAAAGGAGCTATTGGAATTTATAGCTCCTCAGTTAGCAGCACGCGAGCCGTTCTATGCTCAGGCGCACCATATTATTGATGTGGATATTTGCGATGAGCAATCCGACGAACGGATTGCAGATGCTTTATTTCGCTTGATACGCGAGAGCGTATAATCTCATTTGTTTTAACATAGCGGCAACGCCGTTGCTACGCGTTGGACTGAGGTGTTCACGCAAACCGATTCGGTCTATGAAATAGAGATCCGCATCGATGATTTCTTTAGGTGTATGTCCGCTCAGTACGGACAGCAGCAGCGCTACTATTCCTTTCACCAACAGCGCATCCGAATCGCCTTTGTACCAAATCTTACCATCCTCCATCCGGCAGGTGAACCAAACGGTGGACTGACAACCGTCAATCTTATTCGTATCGTTCTTATCCTCCTCCGGCATCGGATCTTTCGTCAGTTCTTTGGCATAATCGATGATCAGTTGGTATCGCTCCAACCAATCGTCAAACGCCTCGAACTCTTCAATGATCTCGTCTTGTATTTCGTTAATCGACATCTTTTATTTCTCCTTTATCAAACAACCATTTCTTGCCCGGATAGAGTTCCGGCCACAGTAGATTATGCGTGGACATAAGTACCGTGATACCCGCTTGACTGACCATGATCTCCTTACCGGTCTCGGCATCGAGGTTTCCGGTCGGTTCATCCGCCAAGATGATCTCCGGTGAGTTCAGCAGCGCACGCGCGATGACCACACGTTGTTGCTCTCCTCCGGACAGTTCATAGGGTTTCTTATAGGCTTTGTTCTCCATGCCTACTTGACGCAGAATCTCCTCGACATGGTTGTGCATGAGTTTCTTATCCTTCCATCCGGTCGCACGCAGCACAAACAGGAGGTTCTCCTCTACCGAACGGTCTGTCAGCAGCTTATAGTCCTGAAAGATAATCCCCAAACGGCGGCGTAGATACGGCAGTTTGCTGCGCTTGATACGCGTCATATCGTATTCGAGCACCTGTGCCGAACCGGCAGCAATAGGCAATGCGCCGTAGATCGTCTTCAGCAGCGATGATTTACCGCTACCTACTTTGCCTAACATGTAGATCATCTCGCCGTTCTCTACATGCAGGTTCACATCACGCAGCACAATCTGGTCGGCTTGGTGGATCTCTACGCCCTTATAATCAATCAGAACTGCCATTATTCTTCGTTATCAAGTTGCTTCTGGATATCATCCAACTGCTGTTTGAGGTCATTGATCTTCTTCTGCATGCTCTCCACCAACTTGTTAGCGGTTTTGGATTTAGCGGTGAAGAAGAGGATGTTGTTCTCTGCGGTCTTGATCTCCTGCTGGAGACGGTCACGCATATGACGGAGTCCCTCAGCTCCCTTGCTGACAGCAGCCCTAACAGCCTTGGCAGCACGTTCGTCTTTCGCTTTCATGCGCTCACCCTTGATGGCTTCACGCTTGGCGTTGAAGAAACTATCGCAGAGTTCTGAGAACTGAGCCCATAACTCATCCGAGTATTTGCGAGCCACCGGACCGATGGTCTTCCACTCTGCCTGCAACTCACGCAGTTCATCGGCGGACTTAGACCAATCGATCTTGATGCTTTCGCCTTCTTTCGCCTTCCGGCATCTCTACTTTCGTCCCCTCCACGATGGCTTTAGCACGATCCAAGATGGAACGTTTCTGCTTGAGGTTCTCGTTAAAAGTATCGCGTATGCCTTTGAAATAAGCGGTTTTAGCTTGGAAGAAACGGTCGCACTCCGAGCGGTACTCATCGTAGATGGACTGATTGAATTTCTTGGGAGCAAAGCCAATCTTACGCCATTCGTTCTGGAGATCCTGAATCTTCTGGGTCAGCTCTTCCCATTTCTTGGCAGAGAGCGTCTGAGCGTTGTCAATCGGCTCATTGATAGCCTTGAGCTGCTCGATGATAGCACGCTTAGCGTCTAAGTTTGCCTGCTCTTTGGCGTGCAACTCATCGAAATGCGCTTGGTGCTTCTTATTGATGATGGTCGAAGCCGCTTTGAAACGGTTCCATAAGTCCTCACGCAACTCGCGAGCCACCGGACCTATCTCCGCCCATTCGTCATGCAACTGTTGCAACGCACGACTGGCTTCCACGATATTCTCGTTGTTCTCCAAACGCTCAGCAGCCTCGCAGAGCAAGGTCTTCATCTCAAGGTTCTTCTTGAAATCCAGATCACGAAGCTCGATATTGATCTTCACCAAGTCGTAGAACTGCTCTTGGTATTTCTGATAGGCCTTGCGGGTCTCCTGCACTTTGTCTGCCGGAACCGCCCCGATAGTCTTCCACTCCGCCTGCAGCTCACGCATACGTTGCAGGTTAGCGATCACACCATCCGTCTCGCCCTCTGCCAGCGTTTTCATCTCCGCCAAGATAGCCTGTTTGCGGGCTAAGTTAGCCTCCTGCTCCTTGGCAGCCTTGGCGGCAGCTTCCGCTTTCTTGGCTTTGTATTCCGCCATGATCGCCTTGAACTGCTCTTCCAAAGCAGCAAATTCCTCACTTTCATTCTCTGCATCTTGAGCCTCCGCACTATCTTTATAGAACAGCGTTTTAATGTGCTCAACTTGGTCTTTAACAGCCGTTACATCTTGCTCCAGCAGGACTTTCAGTTCCTCTATGAGCTGCGCTTTTGTACTTGACATAATGTAATTAAACAATTTCGGTGCAAAGATACAACAAAAATTGCACATATGCAAATAAAAATGGATTTTTTTGTAAAAAATAGAATGTATTCTATTATTTTAAGCGATATGGGTATGTGGGAGCTTGCTCACAAACATGCTCATGGCGGTTAAAATAGAGGGTTTACCCTTTTTACAAAAAAATCCATTTGGGGTCCCCGCAAATTTTAATTTGTGGGGAGAGCGGAGACAATGGTCGCACCTACGATTTAGCGGAGCGGTATCGTTCATTGCGATCCATTTGACGAACGCGACGCGAAAAATCGCCTAAATTGATCGATTTTCCATATTTTTCTTATTTATCATACTTAATAGTAATGTTCTTTTAGCAAACATTTTGGAGTAATGTGGTAATTAGAAGGTTAAACTATGAACCTTCTCTATAATCGGCGCCATGTCGTAGTACTTGTACTCTGCAAGGCGTCCGCCGAAGATGACATTCTCCTCTTTGGCAGCCAGAGCTCGATATTGGTCAGCTAACGCATTGTTGCGTTCGTCATTTACCGGATAGAACTGCTCCATGCCGGGTTTGTATTCCGTAGAATACTCCTCGCTAACGACTGTTTTTGTGTTATCATACACGGCTTGCCCGAACATCTCAAAATGCTTGTGCTCAATCACACGGGTATAGGGCACATCGTGCGATGTATAGTTTATAACCGCGTTGCCTTGATAGTTTGGAGTGTTTTCAATGCGCGTTTTGAAAGTAACCGTACGCCAATCGAGCCGACCTAATTGATAACTGAAATACTCGTCAATCGGACCTGTATAGACCAGTTGGTCTGCTATCTCACGCCACGAATCTTTGTACTCCTTGAAGAAATCGCACTCCGTTTTAACCTCCACACCTTCTAACAGCGCAGCGATTAACTTATTATACCCACCAATAGGAATGCCTTGATACGGATCGTTGAAATAATTGTTGTCAAACACGAACCGAACCGGCAAGCGTTTGATGATAAATGCCGGCAATTCCTTGCAGTCACGTCCCCATTGTTTTTCGGTGTACTCTTTGATGAGTTTGTAGAAAATATCTTTGCCAACTAAACAAAGGGCTTGTTCTTCCAAGTTCTGCGGTTCTCGCCCATTAAGTGCAGCCAATGCTTCCGCGCGCTGCTCATCAATCTTCGCTTTTGCCTCTTCCGGAGTGCGCACGCCCCACAATTGCGAGAAGGTGTTCATGTTAAACGGGAGATTATATAACTCCCCATGAAAATTTGCAACGGGACAATTGGTATAGCGATTAAACGGCACAAGGGAGTTCACAAAATCCCATACTTCTTTATTGGCAGTATGGAAGATGTGCGCACCGTACTTATGCACATTGATGCCTTCTATCTGTTCACAATACACATTTCCTCCTAAATGTGGACGTTTGTCAATCACCAGACACTTCTTCCCTGCCTGCTTTGCTTTGTAAGCAAATGTCGCTCCAAACAATCCGGAGCCAACTATGAGATAATCGTATTTCATTACAATAAACTTTCAATAAATACCGCTGCAAAGATACAAAAAATCTGCGATTCTTGCAAGAAAAATCTGCGATTCTTTACAAAAAAATCTTCAATTTGTAATATTTTCCATAAAATAGCGGCATTTTATCCAAAAGATTTGTCCAATGTTGCTCCAAATAATCCGGAACCAACTATAAGATAATCGTAATGGGTCATTGTTTCTTTAATGATTTGCGACAATATAAATGACGAGTCTCTAATTCTGGATTATTGGCCCATGGTTTTCCTATCTCTTCAGGAGTACCCACATAGTATTTATCAAACTCTTCCGGCCAACCCCAAGGCATTGCTTCTAAATCCTTCGCCATTACAATGGAATCCCATTTGCAGAGGAAGATAAAATCAGGCTTTATCATCTTTTCTTTTGGAAAATACGCAAAGTTCTGCACTTGGTGATAGTTAGCAGCATTGACAGCATCAAACGCATACAAACAACAATAATCATAGCATGCCGTTAAAACTGCTGATTGTTGGGGTTGATAATTGTAATCCTCCAAAATATCGTACACCTTATTAAAATAATCTGCTTGTTTCTCTGTTAGAGCTATTTCCGTAAAGTACTTATTGCCGCGCGTAAAATGGTGTGAATCATCGCGATTCATATACGCTTTGTATGTCCCGGATAAGGGTATTATAAACAGCAAAAGCACTACTGCATAAACTCGCCTATAGTCCTCTTGCGGATGCTTGTATCCGTATTCAAACCACAAGAATAACCATGCTGAAACAAAACAATGAATTCGACCACTTAAAGCCGTATTGGTTCCAAAGGACGCAAGAAGAGGATAAGCAAAGATAAATAAATAGAACCATGTTTCTGATTTTTTTAGATCGCTCCATTTAAAGTTTTGCAAATCGCCAAAAAGGAAAGGAATAAGCGGAATACTCATCGCAAACATAGAAGGAGAAATGAGAGGCTTTACTTGGTAATGAGTGTAAACAAGAATCATCGCTATATAAGCTATGCCTCCAATCCATTTATTATCAATACGTTCAGAGAGCCAATATGCGCCCACAAAGGCGAGAATTACAAATAAACAATCGCGGAAGAATAATCCGTATTGTATAATAAAACTCGTTCCATCGTAATGATAACCGCTTTTTCCAATATAGGTCGCCGTGAATAACATGGCATCCAAGATGTCGTTCAAAGGACAAACCACAACGTGCATATAAAAGCAAGTCAGCAAAACGCCAACAATACCTAAACCGATGTATAACGCCACTTTTTGCCAATTTCCCCAATATGAAATAAGGATTACCAAAGCCACGCACGCGAGCAAAACAAGTGCAGCGGGTATAATAATAAAGAGCGAGAAGCCTAAACATATTCCGCAAAGAATAGCGAAGAGTGCTTTTTTCCATGGGATTTCGCTTTTATTGAAGATCAAAAATGCGCAAAGAGCCCATGTAAGAACGGCTGTTTGCATAGAAACATACTGTATGCTGCCTCCGAGCCCAAACAAAAACAACCATACAATGGCGAAGTATTTTATAACACGCTTTTTATCAAATAAGACACAAGAAGTGATTGTTACTACAATCGTGGTAAACCATATGAGAATTGAACCAGCCCAAGCCGAATTGACCTTGCTTGTCAAATCCAAATAAGGAAACCAATGTATAGCAATCAAATTCCACTGGCTCTTTCCTGTAATACAACTCATGTCGTACGCTTCTTGCAGTTTAAGCAAGAAATAGGCTTCGTCATAAGCCGTAAAGAAACCAAATCGAAAAGTCGATACTTGCATAAAAGTAAGCACCGCTAATCCAATAATCATAAGCAAGTACACCCACTCGCGTTTAATCAGTTCTTTCATTGTAAATTTCTATTGATAGTTCTAAAATCTGTTAATGCTTTGACACCTATTTTGAAGATGCGCTTCATGTTAATGGAGTTGACACCTCCTTGACGAGGACGGAAAGTAATCGGATACCAACCGATGTTATAATGCCAACGGACAGCAATCGCGCTAACGGCTACGTTCGCCAAGTTATAATCCTGTGGGATGACATCCAAGATGGGTTTGAGTTTTTCCACTTTCAATAAACGGAAAGGCGTGTTGGCATCCTTAACCCACACATGGAACATCAGCCAAACGACCCAACGGAGCGTTTTGGTTACAAAGACACGACTTGCGCCATCTTGTCTGCCACCACGCGTACCTATTTGAAAATCAAAGTTGTGGCGGTTATTCCACATTTGCCAGAACTCTTCCGGCAAGGTCTGTCCGTCACTATCGGTCTGAAAGATGTAATCGGATTTATTATTGATGGCATAATGGTAGAGGTAAAGCACCGTGGAACCGTGACCGGAGTTCTCTTTGTCAAGCGGCTTGAGAAGTGGATACTTGGATTGCAGACTTTGCATGATTGCAAAAGTCTTATCCTTACTGCCATCATTGGCAATGACCAAATGCGCCTCATTGCCTTCTGCGTTGATCTGCTCGCAGATGGGATGCCACTGGGCGATAACTTCTTCGATGTTTGCCTCCTCATTATAAGCAGGAAGCACAAAATAGATTTTATCCATTAGTATTTCGTTTGAAGGTGATGTATTTATTCAAAAGGAATTGTATCAGAGCAACAACGACGATGGAAATGAGTTTGCAGAGAAGCTCATTCATGCCGCCGAGAGTGACCATCAGATAGAGCATGAACTCGCTGATACCCAAACCAGTTAAGCCCACCGCATAGAAAGACAAGAAGCGTTGCGTCGTCTTGTCCTTAATCTTGAAGTTAAAAGATCGGTTAAGAATAAAGGACATGAATATGCCCACATGAATACTGATGACATTTGCCCAAAGGTAAGGCATAATATCAAAATAACACAGCGCAGAATATACGCTGAAGTCAAGTGCGGCACAAAAGCCACCGATGATCCCATACAAGATGAGATTGCGAAATCGAAAATAGAGTTCTTTAACCATCAAAAACGCGGATTCCTTTAATTGCTTATCCGTCATTTGAGGTCCTGAGAAAACCCGTTATCTCGAATAAGCAATGCAGAAACCCACGTCGTGTATATACATAACCACACACGTAACACATAGTACGTGAGAGTGTATAAACACCCATGGGCATCTACCACTGTCTTGTTTTCGAAGATAACAATTTGAAGTTTCTCAGGTTTCAAATGATCAAAAACAAGCGTTAGTAAACGCCATTAAATATGTATGCAATCCCACCCATAGAATGTACGCATACATCCCAACGTGAGTTTGCGACTGCAAAATTACAAAAAAATTTTGACGTGAACAAATTTTAGAGAAAGAAAGTGCAGATAAAATGAAAATTGAAAGGAAAATTACCCTTAACACATACTTTGATCGTTGCGAGGTGAGATTTTGACCTATAAAAATTTGCACTGGCATACTTGACAATCTTGGCACTTTCTTTCAAAATGTCAATAATACTCTATTTATCCGTTCGATTACTAACACTTTGATACTGGTAAATCATGGCTCTACTATCAAAAAGAAAGAAAGTGCCAAAAATGCCAAAAGTGCCATGTCATTTTTTATTATATCTTTCAGGCATTTTCAGACCGGAAAAGGTTAGTTATTCCTTATATATTATTTATTCATTCCTTATTCATTAACCTTACTAAGTGCCTGCCTAATCCTTAGCGTCACCTAAGCATGAAAGTACACGGAGAGTACAGGATGAGTACGGGTATGGTCTAGGATTCCCTCGTGATACCATCGTGATACCATCGTGATTGGACCGATGTTACTAGGTAAATGGATTATCTTTCGATGTGTGATATGTATTTTAGACAGAAAAGGAGTTAAGTACAGGTCTTATAGCGCTAAGAGGCGGTGGTACGTTTCAAGGGCGTAGCGGTCGGTCATGCCGGAAAGCCAATCGATGATGAGACGCAGACGATTGTATGTACTGAGATCTGAGAGCTCGGTCAACGGAGCAAGGTCAGGGGGTACAGATACGCGCTTTTGGTATTCTTCTGCCAACACAAGACGCGTCATGCTGGGTGAGATGATGGCATTCAGACGCCAATCGGGTTTCGGATCCATGAGCAAAGGAAGTACTCGATCTAAGATCGAGTTCATCACCTGCGCGCCTTTGAGTTCCGCTTGAGCGATGGTGTCATGACGGAAGATACGCTCGAACTCCAGTTTGCCGAGTTGCTCGCATAGCTCGTTGCCGTCCAGCAGTTCCTCATCGAACGTACCCATATCGATACCTTCCAGATTCGCCATAAAACGCTGCAAAGCGTATTTCGTCAGTTCGCCGATGATAGCCACACGGAGATTAACCAAAGCTCGTTCGGGTGTGTCTTGAGAGGGCGTTAGACCTAAGAAACGCAAGGCTTCGTCCAGACTCAACATGCCGCTCTGAATACCGTCTTCAAGATCCATAGAGCGATAACAGATCGTGTCTGCCGCTTCCACCAAAAAAGCTAAGGGATGCCTTTTGATCGTTCCATCTGCACGACGCAGCCGACAAGCGTCCGCTACACGTCCAAGGACATCCGCTTCGGACGAGAAGACGCCATGTTTATGAACCGACGCTCCACCTTTTTTGCTCTTACTGCCGCAGTTCGGATATTTAAGCGAAGCCGCCAAGACAGCGTACGTCAGATTGAGTCCGTTGAGATCATTTAGGTAAGGCATTCTCGTCAGGATACGAAATCCCTGTGCATTGCCGTCAAACTGGGTGAAGTCGAACTGCTGCTCCTCCGTCAAGTCGGAGAGGTAGTTTTTGCCGTTTCCATCGGAGAAATAACTGCCGATGATCTGTTCGCCGAAATGTCCAAACGGCGGATTGCCTATATCATGCACAAAAGCCGCTGTACGAAGAATCGCCGGTAGTTGCTGCTCCAAGAGATGAGCGACCTCTTCGCCATACGTGCGCACTACTTCTTCGTCCCGACAGAAATCTGTTCCAAGCGATTGAGCCACCGACAACACTTCCATCGAATGCGTCAGACGCGTATGAACGCTATCTCCGCCGGAGAGCGGAAAGACCTGCGTCTTGTCGTGCATACGGCGTGCCGCCGAAGAGAAGATCACACGACCAAAATCGCTGTCAAACGCAGAGCGATGATCCAAGCCCTTTGGGATTGCACGCGACTGACGCTCACGGTCAGCACAAAGGTAAATACTCCAATCAACTTGATTATACATAGGCTTTTGCTTGTTGGTTTCGGATTTGTGTGGAGGAGATGTCGAATAAAGGAGCTCCGCTAAGATAGCGAATCTCCTTGACCGCTACGCTGTTAGACCACTGCGTTGTTAGACCGTCCTGCGGACTGTTAGACCACTGCGCTGTTAGACCTTCGTCGGACAGATTCTCTCTTCGGGGATAAACGAAAATACGGAAGTTGGCGAGAATGAACTCATACTCGCGCCAACGATCGAAAATAGCGATATTATCTTCTCCGATGATAAGGGTAAACTCCGTATCGGGATACGCTTTCTGCAACTCGCGCAAGGTGTTCGCTGTATATGACGGACGCGGCAAAGAGAACTCAAAATCAGAGGCTTTGACATGCGGGATGTCTTTGACAGCTTTGCTCACAGCCGCCAGACGCTCGCCTTCCGGAGCAAGAAGATTTGCCGGTTTCAACGGGTTATTCGGGCTCACCATGAGCCATAGTTCATCGAGATCTGTGTTCTCAATGACCCATTTAGCCAATCCCACATGCCCGAAATGCACGGGATTGAAACTGCCGCCATATATGCCGACTTTATGAGTCATTAGTCGTTGGTCGTTAGTCGTTGGTCGACGGTTTATTTTCATCGATGATGGCATCAAGTTGTTCGAAAGCGTGCGTGAGTTCATCGTTGACGACCACACGGTCGAAATAAGGCTTATAGGAGAGTTCCTCTTCCGCTTTTGCCAAACGCTTCTCTATCATCTCCGGACTCGTGTCGCCTCGTCCTTCAAGACGTCGCCGTAACTCCTCAATCGACGGCGGACAGATGAAGATAGAAGTCGCTTTGTCCCCAAGGATCTTCTTGAGGTTCAAACCGCCTTTGACATCGACATCAAAAAGCACCTCACGTCCCAAAGCCTCAATACGGTCAATCTCCTCTTTCAACGTACCGTAATAGAGCCCGTCATAGACCTGCTGATACTCGATGAAATCGTCGTTTTCTATACGTTTCTGGAACTCCTCAACGGAGATGAAATAGTACTCCTTGCCATGAACCTCCTGACCACGCGGAGGACGCGTAGTACATGAAACCGAGAGTTCAAACAGATCCGGGTGCATCGTCAATAGATGCTTCACCATGGTCGATTTACCGCTGCCCGAAGGCGCACAAAAGATATAAATCATGATTATTTCGGATTTACAACACGTTCAAAACTTGTTCCTTGATTTGCTCCAAGATGTCTTTCATCTTCACAACGATGATCTGCATCTCGCTTTGGTTGGATTTGGAACCGAGCGTATTGATCTCACGACCCATTTCTTGTGCGATGAAACCGAGCTTTTTGCCGACACCGCTACCCTCGCCTGCCATCGTCTCGCGGAAATACTTAATATGGTTCGTCAGACGCACTTTCTCTTCTGTAATATCCAGTTTCTCCAGATAATAGATCATCTCCTGCTCCAGACGGTTACGGTCAATCTCTGCCTGTGTCTGGGCACTCAGCTGCGCGAGGTTCGCTTCCAAACGCTCTTTGATCTTGGCTACTCTGCCCTTCTCAAACGGCTCTACTTGCGCTAACAAATCAGCGATTCCATCGAGTTTTTCGGTGAACATATTTTGCAGCGAAAGACCTTCTTGCGAACGGAAAGCGATAAAAGCATCGATTGCCTTGTTGAGCATCGCTTGCACGCTGCTCCACTCCTCATCCGTCAGATCCGAAGTGTCTTCCTGCACTTTCAGCACATCCGGGAAACGAAGAATAGCCGCCATCACTTCTGTTGGCACTTCCGCAACGCCCATTTGAGCCTTGTATTGCGAAGCGTACTCTTTGGCAGCCTGCCAGTTAACGGGAGTAACGCTACTCTGTCCCTCTCCTTGCGAAAGGGTGTTTTCTTCTGAAATAGCGAGATCGACCTTACCGCGTTCGAGACGCTGGGTAATGATCGTTCGGATGTCTAACTCATGCGCACGGAGCTGCGACGCCAAACGAACCGACAGATCCATCGATTTGGAGTTCAGCGAACGGATTTCGCAGATCAGTTTCTTCCCTCGGAAAGTTGTTTCGGCCTTTCCGTAGCCGGTCATGGATAATATCATATTATTTACCATTTAATCATTTACCATTTGTTCATTTATTTGCCGATACAGAATTTGCTGAAGATATTGGAGAGGACTTCTTGGTTGGTGATCTGACCTGTTACTTCGCCGAGAGCTGAGAGACAGTCTTGCAGATCAAGCGAAAGGAGTTCGCCGGAGAGACCATCGTGCAAACCCTGCTGCACACGGAGGATCGCTTCGTGTGCACGGCTGATCGCCTCATAATGACGCGCATTGGAAAGCATGACCGCAGAAGTACACATCGTCTCCTTGGCTACCCTCACCAACTCACGCTTGAGCGGCTCTATCTCACCGTTCTTGGCAGAAATGAGAATCCATTCATCCTCTAATCCTCTCATCCTCTCACCCATTAACAAATCCACCTTATTGAGCACTCTAATAATCGTCCCTTTGGTCCAATCGTCCATCAATCGTTCCTCGTCCATCGTCAAATCGTCAATTACATAGATGACGATCTGCGCATTCTCCATTGCTTTTCGGCTACGTTCCACTCCCATTTGCTCGATGACATCGGAGGTTTCTCTCATTCCTGCGGTGTCGATAAGACGGAAAAGGATGCCATCAATGATAAGTGTATCTTCAATCGTATCGCGCGTGGTTCCTTGTATATCGCTCACTATCGCGCGTTGCTCGCCTAAGAGCGCGTTGAGAAGGGTTGATTTGCCCACATTAGGCGCGCCCACGATAGCGACCGGAATACCGTTTCGAATAGCGTTACCTGTGCGGAACGAAGAGATAAGCGACTGTAACTTTTGCTCGATTTCATCGGCTAATTGGGATAACTCCGAACGATCAGCAAACTCTAATTCCTCATGATCCGCAAAATCCAACTCCAACTCCACCAAGGAGGTGAAATGAAGCAGCCGTTCACGGAGAGACGCCAGTTCGTTGGAAACGGAACCACGCAACTGACTCAATGCCAAGTCTTTCTCCGCCTTGCTTTGCGAAGCTATCAGATCCGCTACCGCTTCGGCTTGCGTCAGATCCATCTTACCGTTGAGGAAAGCCCGACGGGTGAACTCACCCGGTTGCGCCATACGAGCACCGGCATCTATCAACCATTGCAGCAAGGTCTGCTGGATATAGAGACTGCCGTGACAAGCTATCTCCACGGTGTCTTCGCCCGTAAACGAATGAGGCGCTCGAAAAACGGAACATAACACATCGTCCAACACCTCCTCGTCACGCACTATCTGTCCATAACGAACGGTATTAGCCAGACTGTCCGTCAGAGACACTCGTCCACGGAAAAGCAAATCCGTAATAACAAGAGCTTTCTCTCCCGAAACACGGATGACGGCAATTCCTCCCACACCATACGGCGTCGATATAGCTGCTATAGTTTCCATTGCGGCTGCAAAGTTACTGCTTTTTTTTGACATACACAAGCGCACACGTTTTTTTATACGATTTTTATAAAAAAATTCTGCTTTTGTTTGCATATATAAGTTTTTTTTTGTACCTTTGCAGCCGCAAAGGTTTTTTGCTTGTACAAAAATGAAGATAGCATTCACCACAGAGCTGCCGAAAGAAGGGTTCAGACGCCTTGAGGAACAAGGCTTTGAATTATTGAGCGTTTCGCCCAATGATGGAGTGTGCGCTTCGCTTAATGAGGCTTGGAAAGAGGCGGAGATTCTCGTCAGCACATTCGATTACAAAGTGCCGAGGGAGTTGATTGCATCGATGCCACGCCTTCAGCTGATTGCGAACTTCGGTGCCGGGTATAATAATATCGATCTGGACGCGTGCCGCGAGAGAGGTATACGCGTGACGAATACTCCGCAGCCGGTAGTGGAACCCACTGCCGAATTGGCTTTTGCGCTGATGATAGACGTAGCTCGGAGAGTGAGTGAGTTTGACAGAGCGATGAGAAGTCAGAAGTCAGAAGTCAGATGTCAGAATGAGGAGTTATGTCATCCGATAGAGTTCGGTGTGATGAAGAACCTGAGTCATTCGCTGTACGGCAAGACGCTCGGTATCATCGGTATGGGTCGCATAGGACAGGCTTTGGCAAGACGCGCTCTGGCTTCGGGGATGAAGGTGATCTATCATAATAGGAAACCTATAGATGTACGAAGGAACGATGTACCATGTACGAAAAGTTGGCAGCAGATGGTGGTGGAACAGGCACAATACGTGGATTTTCAGAGCCTGCTGCAGGACAGCGATTTTGTGAGTCTCAACCTACCCTATACGCCGGGAGTGCATCACATCATCGGTAAACCCGAATTGGGAATGATGAAACGGAGTGCGTACCTTATAAACACCGCGCGCGGCGCGCACGTGGACGAACAAGCGTTGGTAGAAGCCCTGCAAAGCGGAATTATTGCCGGAGCTGCGATGGACGTGTACGAACATGAACCTGCGGTTTCATCGGCACTTTTGGAGCTGCCGAACGTAGTGCTGAGTCCGCATACCGGAACCGGCACATGGGAAGGACGAATAGCTATGTGCGAGAATGTGACGGACAATATTTTAGCTTTTGTACAAAACCGAACGAACGAAATGAATATCGTCATTTGAAATTTGAAAATTGAAATTTGAAATTTATGAATATAGTAGATCGTTTTTTGAGATACGTGTCTTTCTGCACGACGAGTGACGAGAACACAGGAAAGACACCTTCGACACCCGGACAGATGGTTTTTGCCCGCTATTTAGCAGACGAGCTAAAAAGCATCGGTTTAAGCGATGTTTCTCTCGATGAGAACGGGTATATTATGGCTACGCTGGAAGCCAATGACCAACGACCAATGACCAATGACCAACGACCAATCATCGGGTTTATTGCGCATATGGACACCTCTCCGGATGCAAGCGGTGAGAACGTGAAGACCTCGATCGTTAAAGCAGAAGAGCGCGATTTCATCGATGCCCGTTATGCCGGACAGGATGTGATCGTGACCGATAACAAGACCCTTCTCGGTGCCGATGACAAAGCCGGTATCGCCGAGATAGTGACTGCGATGGAGTACCTGATTGCACATCCGGAGATAAAGCACGGAAAGATACGTGTGGGCTTCACGCCGGACGAGGAGATAGGTTGCGGAGCGGATCATTTTGATGTAGCCGCTTTCGGAGCCGACTTCGCGTACACCATGGACGGCGGTGCTATCGGGGAGTTGGAGTTTGAGAACTTCAATGCCGCAGCTTGTAAGATTCATATCCACGGACTGAATGTTCACCCGGGTTACGGATATAAGAAAATGCACAACTCGATGCTGATTGCCAATGAGTTAGCGGCTATGTTGCCTGCCCACGAGACTCCTGCACATACGCAGGGCTATGAGGGTTTCTACCATTTGGTAGGCATGCAAGGAACGGTGGAAGAGAGCACACTCAGTTACATCATTCGTGACCATGACCGCGCACGTTTTGAGGCACGCAAGCAGTTCATTGAGACGGTTGTGGCGCGCATCAACGAGCTCTACGGAGCAGGAACAGCCGAAGCGGAGATACGCGATCAGTATTATAACATGCGCGAGAAGATAGAGCCGGTGATGCATATTATCGACCTTGCCCAAGAGGCGATGAAAGTTGTGGGCGTTTGCCCGAATATCTTCGCAGGAGGCGAGAACTTCCACAGCCGGTACGAGTATCTGCCTATCAGATCTCTCGAAGCCGCCCAAGGCGTCATTCTGGAGATCGTTAAAAGGGTTGCTGCGCAACGTTAAATTGTTAAATTGTTAAATAAATGATAAAATGGTAAATGATCAAATGGTAAATCTTAAAACCACTCCGTTTACAGACATTCATATTGCGTTAGGCGCAAAGATGGCTGAGTTTGCAGGCTTCAACATGCCTATTCAATACCCGACGGGTATCAACCAAGAGCACATGATCGTTCGTGAGGGCGTAGGTGTGTTCGATGTAAGCCACATGGGCGAGTTCTGGGTCAAAGGCGAGAAAGCGCTGGATTTCCTGCAATATATCACTACCAACGACCTGAGTGTTATTCCTGCCGGTAAATGCCAATACACTTGTATGCCGAACGGCAAAGGGGGCATCGTAGATGATCTAATCATCTACAAGTACTCCACCACCAAATACCTCATGGTTGTCAATGCCGGAAACATCGACAAAGACTGGAACTGGGTGAACCACATTAAAGATCTCAGATTTCAGGATTCAGATATCAGATTGGAGAACGCGAGTGAGCGCTATGGTCAGTTGGCAGTACAGGGACCGAAAGCGACCGAGATGCTTCAACTGCTGACCGACGCTGACCTCAAGTCGATTGACTACTATGCGTTCCGTGAGTGGAGTTTTGCTGGGGTTCCGGGCGTCATTCTCTCCAATACGGGCTACACAGGAGCCGGAGGATTCGAGCTTTATTTCCCGGCAGACAAAGGCAAACAGATCTGGGATGCGCTCTTCGAAGTAGGCAAGCCGTTCGGTTTGGCGCCTATCGGTCTTGGTGCACGTGACAGTCTGCGTTTGGAGAAATGGTATTGCCTCTACGGTCATGACATCGACGACACCACCTCGCCTTTAGAGGCAGGTTTAGGATGGATTACCAAACTCGATGCCAAGGAGTTCATTGACCGCGATTTCCTCAAAGCTCAGAAAGCCGAGGGTGTGAAACGCAAATTGGTACATTTCGAGTGCTTGGAGCGCGCTATTCCGCGTAACGGCTATGAGATTTGCAATGCCGAAGGCGAGACCATCGGAAACGTCACCTCGGGTATCATGCTTCCGAATACCAAAGTAGGAATCGGTATGGGTTACGTGAAGACCGAGTACGCCAAGAAAGGCGAGACGATCTATATCAAGATCCGAGAGAAACTCGTGCCTGCAAAGCAGGTTTAATTGACGAATCGTCAATAAATCGTACATTGTACATTGTACATCTTTACATCGTACATCGTAAATATGAAAAACGTTGCTTTAGTATTGGGTTCCGGCGGAGCGCGGGGATTAGCGCATATCGGAGCGATAGAAGCCTTGGAAGAACGCGGCTATACGATCACCAGCGTAGCCGGTTGCTCCATGGGTTCGATCATTGCAGGCATGTATGCGGCAGGAGAGCTCAAAGAAGCCAAGGAGTGGTTTCTGAAAGTGGATATGCAGCTCATCTGGCGCATGGTGGACTTTAATCTGCTGAGCCCCAACTCGATTGTCAAAGGTAAACGCATCATAGAGGAGTTGCAGAAAGTAGTGCCGGATAGGCCTATAGAGGACCTCAATATACCGTGCGCTATCGTGGCGTCCGATATGATCAACACCGACGAGGTGGTCTTCCGCAAAGGAAGTCTGTTTGAAGCCGTACGTGCGTCGATTTCTATTCCGCTGTTCTTTGAACCCGTACAGATAGGTCAACGGCTGCTCATCGACGGTGGTATATTGAATCCGCTGCCGCTTCATCTGGTGCCCCGTACGGAAGGTGACATTCTCGTAGCGATGGATATCAGCGGCAAGGATAGTATGGTGCTCCAACCCAAACCCGAGCCTCTTAACGTAGAGGGCAAATTGGCGGAACTGACCTCGCGAGGTATCTCTGTTTCCCGGAAACTGGAAGAGCAGATTCGGCAGTTGGGCAAGAAAGTGGACAAGATACGTGCCGACAGAGCCAATAACCTGCAACGTAAAATAGGTTTCTACGGCATGCTCGACCGCATGAGTGACATGCAGATCCAGCAAAACACCCTCATGGCTCTTCGTCTAACGCCTCCGGACGTACACGCTGTCATGCGTCAATATGCGTACAACACCTTCGATTTTGACAGAGCGGAACAGATCATAGCAGACGGCAAACGGATCATGAACGAAGCATTGGACCGCTACGAAGCACAACATTGAAAGACAGGCGAGAATATATTATCCGCAAGGCGATGGAGCTCTATGCGCTTAAGGGCTATCAGAACGTGAGCATCACGGATCTGCAGTTTGCATTGGACATCGGTCGCGGTACGCTGTACTACTATTTCAAGGATCAGGACGAGTTGTTCACCATCTGTATGGAGAAATACTTCTTGGAGCCTAAACAGCACGTGTTGTCAAGTGTACCGGAAGACGCAGGGGTGGCGCAGATGATTGAAGCCTTGATGACATACCTGAACGGGCTGAGAGAGACGCTGATGAGTTTTGATGTGAAGTCCATCAACACCAGTAATGTCAACAACCTGATGTTCACCGCCTATATCAAGTTCCCTGCCCTGCACCGCAAAGCCCAACGTCTGGCACTCAAGGAACTGGAACTTTGGCGCAAAGTGCTCTACAACGACCAGCGAGCCGGAATCATCCGTCGGGACATCGACCGCGAACAAGTGGCACTCATGTTCACGCACGTCAAAAACACCTACGATAATGGTATGGCACAAACACAGATGGATTTTTCATTATTGGAGAAAACATATTCAGAATTGTACCATTTATTGAAAATCTGAATAAAAAATTACTTTTCGAACGGTTATTCGAAAATAAAATAGTATCTTTGCAGTCGCTTAGGAAAAAAGCGAAATAGCAACAGATATTAAAACAAAAATAAAATGGCAACAAAACATTATTTATCCTATTTGCAAGAGACGATGCGTTCCCGTTGGAACTGTCTCGCATTGAAGGATCTTGATGGCGTCAACTCCTACACCTACGCAGAGCTGGCAGCAGAGATTGAAAAACTGCATGTCACATGGAGTGAAATGGGAATCAAAGAGGGTGATAAGATCGCTCTCTGTGGTCGTAACTGTGCTAACTGGGGACTGTTATTCTTGGCAGCTGAGAGTTACAAAGCTGTGGTAGTGAGCATCCTGCCGGATTTCACAGCAGATGGTATCTACTCGCTCGTAGATCACTCGGAAGCAGTGCTTCTGTATGTAGGTCCGAACGTGAAGAAAAAGATTGACACCAAACAAATGAAGGGTCTGAAAGCCACTATCTTCATGGACGACATGACGATCGTGGACGCTGATAAGGAGACACGCAAAGCCTTTGAGGGAGCAGAAGCTGCTTACCAAAAAGCATTCCCTAACGGCGTGACGATAGACGATGTACACTATCCGACCGATAACTTCGATGACTTGGCAGTCCTCAACTACACCTCCGGTTCGACCGGCAACCCGAAAGGCGTGATGCTGACTCATCTGAACCTGAGCGGAAACGTGGATTTTGCTTCGCATCGTATTCCTCATCAGCCGGGAGATACCGTGCTCTCGATGCTGCCCATCGCGCATATGTTCGGACTGATGTTCGAGTTCCTGTATCAGGTATGCGAGGGAGCAGAGACCTATTTCCTGACGCAAGCTCCTACCCCGACCGTGCTGATGAAAGCTTTTGCACAGGTCAAACCGTTCATGATCCTGACCGTGCCTTTGGTCATCGAGAAGATCGTGAAGAAAGGTGTACTGCCTAAGATCAGTTCTCCGATGATGAAGGTGCTCTGGAAGACTCCGATCATCAACCGCATCATCCGTGGCAAAGTCAAAGAGGGTCTGGACAAGACCTTTGGTGGTCAGCTCCGTTATCTGATCATCGGTGGGGCTGCCCTCAACGGCGAAGTAGAGCAAGTACTGCATGATATCAAGTTCCAGTACTGCGTAGGTTACGGAATGACCGAGTGCGCACCGCTTATCAGCTACGAAGACTGGTATCGCTATGCGTTCCACAGCTGCGGTAAAGAGATCCCGCAATGCCATGTGCGTATCGATAGCGAAGATCCGTACAAGAAAGACGGAGAGATCCAAGTAAGTGGCATCAACGTGATGAAGGGTTACTATAAGAACGAAGAAGCTACCAAAGCAGCTTTCACCGAAGACGGATGGATGCGTACCGGCGACCTCGGTATCCTCGATAAAGACGGAAACATCTACATCCACGGCCGTTCAAAGAACATGATCCTCGGTCCGAGCGGACAGAATATCTATCCGGAGGAGTTGGAAGACAAACTCAACTCGCAGCCCTGCGTTGCAGAATCGATCGTAGTGGATCGTGACCATAAATTAGTAGCACTCGTTTATCCGGACACCACGCCGGACGGCAAGAAACTTCTGGGAACCAAGAGTCTGACCCAGCAGATGGAGGAGAACCGTGTTGCGGTGAACAAAGACCTGCCGCAATACAGCCAGATCAGCTCCATCGAGTTAGTGGCTTCGGAATTCGAGAAAACCCCGAAACGTTCTATTAAACGTTACCTGTACAAATAATACAGGCAAGAGGCATTGAACATTATGCAGAATCATTACTTACATTATCTGACGAACGTGATGTCGCACCAATGGAGCGACCCTGCGTTAACGGACTACGGAGAGGATCACGAGTATTCCTTCGGCGGTTTGGCTGTCGAGATGTTGCGTTTACATACGCTCTTCGAGCAGCTGGGTATCAAACGCGGCGATAAAATCGCCTTGGCAGGACGTAACTGCGCCAACTGGGCAGTTGCCTACCTTGCGGTAGCTGCCTACGAAGGGGTCGTCGTCTCCATCTTGCAGGATTTCACGGCAGAGGACATCGCTCATCTGTTGGATCACTCGGATTCCGAGATGCTGTTCGTTGGTCCTTATGTATGGAAAGAGCTGCAGAAACAGACAATGCCTGCCCGACTCAAAGCGGCTATCTCGCTGGAAGACTGGGAAATACTCTATCATAACGAGAAGACCCAAGTGCCTTCCACAGAGGAGTTGGAGACTGCCTTCAAGACCAAGTATCCGCATGGTGTAGAGCCGGAGAATGTACATTTCTCGGCTGATCCGGACGCTCTTGCGCTCATCAACTATACCAGCGGCTCTACCGGTTCGCCTAAAGGCGTCATGCTCAACGGACGCGCTATTAGCAACAATATCGAGATAGGTATGAAGATCCTGCCCGTTGATCCGGGTCAGCGTCTGGTATC
>ONWR01000049.1 GCA_900321605.1 uncultured Bacteroidales bacterium
TTATCCAAACACTCAATTACATATTTCCGGATAAAAATGCACTCACATATTTTTTTCTTTTTTTTCTTGCATATATGCAAAAAAATGAGTACCTTTGCAGCCCAATTTGGAGTATTATGACTTTTACACATTTGCATGTACACTCCCACTACTCACTTTTGGACGGATTGAGCAAGGTGGAGGAGATAGTGGATAAATGTATCGCAACGGGAATGCCTGCGGTTGCGCTAACCGATCATGGTAACATGTACGGCATCAAAGACCTGTTGGATTACTGTAAGGGCGTCAATAAGAAACGCAAAGAAGCAGCTGAAGCAGAGGGCAAAGAGTTTGTCCCCTTTAAACCCATCGTGGGTGTTGAGGCATATTGCGCTCGTCGAGGAAGACACTCGATGAAGGACGACAAAGCAGTAAACGGCGAAGGACGAACCTATATCATCGACCGTTCAGGCTGGCACCTCATCCTGCTGGCTAAAGACATGACCGGCTATCATAACTTATGCCGCATCGTCTCGCATGGTTATATGTCCGATGCCTTCTACCACACGCCCCGTATCGACAAAGAGCTTCTGGAAAAATGGCACGAGGGTGTCATCTGCTGCTCTGCCTGTCTCGGTGGCGAGTTGCCCCAGAAAATCCTCGATGGAATCGCCAAAGGTGGAGATTTCACGGAGGCGGAAGAGACCGTTCAGTGGTTCAAGTCCCTCTTCGGAGAAGACTACTACATCGAGCTCCAACGCCATGAGACCCAGAAACCCGGAGGCGACCAAGATGTCTATGAGCGCCAGAAACAGGTCAACCCTATTCTTCTTGAACTCGCGCGCAAATACAACATCAAAGTCATTGCTACCAACGACTCCCACTTCGTCAACGAGGAAGATGCCGAAGCGCACGACCGACTTATCTGTTTGAGTACGAACCATTACGTCAACGATGTCAACCGAATGCACTATACCAAGCAGGAATGGCTGAAAACGCCCGATGAAATGGGAGAAATCTTCAGCGACATCCCCGAAGCACTTACCAACACGCAAGAGATTGTCGATAAGGTCGAGATCTATGACATCGATCATGGTCCTATTATGCCGAAATTCGACATCCCTGAGAGTTTCGGCAAAGAGGAGGATTATCCCGACCGTCTGGCATTTGAGTCTGCCTATTTGCGCCATCTGACCATGAACGGAGCTTTGGAGCGTTACGGACAAGAGCGTCTGGACACGGACGAGGAGTTGAAAGAACGTATCGAGTTCGAGCTCAACACCATCATCACCATGGGTTTCCCGGGTTATTTCCTCATCGTCATGGACTTCATCCGTGCTGCCCGCGAAGAACTGGATGTGTCGGTCGGTCCCGGACGTGGCTCTGCTGCCGGTTCTGTGGTAGCTTACTGTCTGAAAATCACGGATCTCGATCCGATGAAGTATGACCTTCTGTTTGAGCGTTTCCTTAATCCGGATCGTATCTCCTTACCCGATATCGATACCGACTTCGAAGATTGCGGACGAGGCAAAGTGCTGGATTATGTCAGCCGTAAGTACGGCGAGACACACGTAGCGCACATCGTGACCTATGGCAAGATGGCTACCAAATCCGCTCTTGCGGACGTTGGACGTGTGCAGCAGGTTCCTCTCTCTTATGTCAACGAACTCAAAGGACTGATTCCGGATCGTGATTTCCCGGACTCCGTGCTCAAAGACATTCCTGCAGGAGCTAAGAAGCCGAAAGTGAACCTCAAGAACTGCTATAAATACATTGATGAACTCAAGCGTGAGTACGAGCAAGGCGATCCGAACACGCGTTCCATGCTCCAATACGCAGCGCGTCTCGAAGGTACAATCCGTCAAGTGGGCGTACATGCCTGCGGCGTCATCATCGGAGCCGACGACCTGACGAACTTCGCGCCTCTCTCATCCGTGGAGGACAAAGCCAGCAAGAAACGTGTGCTGGTGACCGAGTACGACGGACACGTAGTCGAGTCGGTGGGTCTGATCAAGATGGACTTCCTCGGACTCATTACACTCACGATTATCAAGGAGTGTCTGCGGAACATCAAAAAAGCACGAGGCATTGATGTCGACATCGACCATATACCCATTGACGACGAGCTGACCTATAAACTGTTCCAAGAAGGCCGCACAGTAGCCGTCTTCCAGTTTGAGTCCGGAGGAATGCAGAAATACCTGCGTGAGTTGAAACCGACTGTCATCGGCGACCTCATCGCCATGAACGCCCTCTACCGTCCGGGACCTATGGATTATATCCCGCAGTTCATCAAACGTAAGCAGGGACTCGAACCCGTGACCTATGACATCCCCGTCATGGAGAAATACCTCAAGGACACCTATGGTGTCACGGTGTACCAAGAGCAGGTCATGCTCCTCAGTCGTCTGTTGGCGAACTTCACCCGTGGTGAGAGTGACAAACTCCGTAAAGCGATGGGTAAGAAACAGATGGCTGTTCTGGCTTCTCTCAAAGATAAGTTCATGGAAGGCGGTAAAGCCAACGGACATAACCCCGATGTACTCGACAAGATCTGGAAGGACTGGGAGAAGTTCGCTTCGTACGCTTTCAATAAATCGCACGCGGCTTGCTACTCATGGGTAGCGTACCAGACGGGTTACTTGAAAGCCCACTACCCTGCCGAGTTCATGGCTGCTAACCTCACCGTCCATAAGGACGACATCAAAGAAGTCTCCAAACTAATGGACGAGTGTAAAGCGCTGGGACTGAGTGTGTTGGAGCCCGATGTCAACGAGTCCGAACTCTCTTTTACCGTCAACAGCAAAGGCGATATCCGCTTTGGTTTGGGCGGCATCAAAGGTGTGGGAGAAGGAGCTGCGGAAGCCATCATTAACGAGCGTGAGAAGAACGGCAAATACACCGGTATCTTCGATTTCTTGGAGCGCGTCAACCTGCAATCCTGTAACCGCAAGACCATAGAAAACCTCGCGCAAGCAGGAGCTTTCGAGTGTTTCGATGACATCTACCGCGAGCAGTTCTTCGGAATAGATAGCGACGGCACTTCGGGACTCGACTTGCTCATGAACTACGGTCAGAAATGGCAGGCAGACAAGGAGAACAACGCCAATTCGCTCTTCGGAGACATGCTCGATACCGCTATCGAAGTGAAACACCCGACGCTGCCCAACGTACCACGATGGGATACCATCGAGCGGCTCAACAAAGAGAAAGAACTCATCGGTATCTACCTCTCCGCACACCCGTTGGACGAATATGCCTTTGAGGTGAACGAGCTTTGTAACCTCTCAGCTGCCGAATTGGCGCAGTTCGATAAATGGCGTCGTCCCGATGCTCGTAACGAAGCGGAGCGTAACATCCGTTTGGCGCAAGCTGAACAAGGCGAGCAGGAGGAGAAACCGATTATTCCGTCCGAGTTTATTGCCGCGCATAAGAACCAAGCCGCCCTCATCGGAGGACTTATTACCGAAGCAGAGCAGCTACGCAGCCAGAAAGGCAACCCGTACGGCCGTTATACCATCGAGGACTACACCGGTTCGTACCAGTTTGTGCTTTTCGGCAACGCATACACCCAGTTTGCTCACCTCATGCTCAAAGATCTCTTCGTGCTCGTCACGGGCGTTGTGCAGCAGAAAGGAGCCGGCATGAAATGGTTCAAGGAAGGCAAAGACGAAGAGGCGGAGTTTGAGTTTGTTGTACAGCGTGTGGACATGCTCTCCGAAGTGCAGGATAAACGTACCGAGGGCATCAACATCCGTCTCTCGCTGGATACTATCACGCCGGAAGCGATTGATGAGTTGGCGGATATGATACAGGAGAACCCGGGACATGCACGTCTGCACGTCAGCATCTATAATCCGCTCAACCGTCAGCACGTAGCGCTCACCAGTCGCAGTCAAGCCGTCCGTATCACACCGCGGTTCTATAAATGGCTCTGTATGAAGCGTTCTGAGAATACCCTGACTTTTAATATTGTGACCCGAGAATGACGTACCAAGAAGCTGTAAATTATCTCTATCAATCGCGTCCGCCCTTTCATTTGGTGGGTTCGACGGCGTATAAACCGGGCTTGGAGAACACGCTGCGTCTGATGGCGCATGTGGGCAATCCCCATGAGCATCTACGCGCTGTCCACGTGGCAGGAACGAACGGCAAAGGTTCAACCAGCCATCTCATAGCGGCAGTCCTCCAAGCGGCAGGATATAAAGTTGGTTTGTTCACTTCGCCTCATCTCATCTCTCTCACCGAACGTATCCGCATCAACGGACAGCCGATTCCGGAGGCAGAAGTAGCCGATTTCATCGAGCAAAACCGTGCGTTCTTGGACGAGTTACAACCCTCTTTCTTCGAGACCATGACGGCGTTGGCGTTTGCTTATTTCGTGAAAGAACAAGTGGACATAGCCGTAGTGGAAGTCGGTCTCGGCGGACGATTAGACAGCACGAACGTGCTCACTCCTCTACTCTCCGTCATTACCAATATAGGCTTTGACCACACGGAGTTTCTCGGTAACACACTGCCCAAGATTGCCCGTGAGAAAGCAGGTATCATCAAACCCAATATCCCCGCTGTCATCGGAGAAACTCACCCGCAGACGATGAATGTCTTTTTGGATCGCGCACGCGAATGTGGCATCTTAGGAGACGGCTTGGAAACCACCGATTGCCGGATCTGGTTTGCCGACCAATGCGGTTATATGCGTTCTCGCCGACTTCGCGAAGCCCCGGATTGTGAACTCAAAGGTCTCTATCAAGAGAAAAACCTTCAGACGGCGTTTGTGGCGTTGCAAGTATTACGTAATTACGGGATTACGGGATTACGGGATTACGGGATCACGAAAGAAGCTATTAGAGAGGGTTTCTCCCACGTCTGTTCCCTCACAGGCTTACGCGGACGATGGGAAATTCTCTCGATGAAACCGCTCATTATTTGCGATACCGGACATAACAGTCATGGGCTCCAATATGTTGCCAAACAGCTCAAAGAGCTCACGAACCCGCATATCTGGATCATCTTCGGCATGGTAAACGACAAAGATACCGATGTCGTCATGCGTCTCATGCCCGGAGCGGCCTCCGCCGAGAAGGGCAAATACCACTACATCTTCACCACGCCGAATACCCAACGTGCCCGTACAGCCGAGGAGATGTTAGCCTTGTGGGGCAAAGAGGGTCTTGCCATAAACGATCCCAAAGAGGCAATCGATTATTCACTAAAAAATGCCGATGAAACCGATGCAATCTTTATTGGCGGCAGCAATTACCTCGTCGGCGAAGCACTCAGTATCATGGATAAATATTAATTATTAATTGTTAATTATTAATTATTTTGCAGTATCACGTAATTCATATTAAGACCGATTTTGCTGAGGAATGGCAAAAAGATGTCTTTGACCAGCAAATCAGCGAGTTAGGCGCTGACACGATTGACGGAGAGGATTATTATATCCCGTCAGAGTTATGGGAAAAACAAATGTCAAATATCAAATCTCACATCTCAAATACGGAAGGTGCAACGCTTCTTTCCGTCGAGAAGTGTCCGGACGAGAACTGGAATGCGGTTTGGGAAGCGGAACACCCTATTCAAGAACTGCCTCTCGGCGTTAAGATCATCCCGCATTGTGCCTTTGGAGCTGGACACCACGAGACTACTTCGCTACTTATCAACACCTTACTTTCTACGGATTTAACGGGTAAAAACGTCCTTGACCACGGAACAGGAACCGGTGTTTTAGCTATCTTTGCTAAGAAACAAGGTGCCCAACAAGTCATCGCAGTCGATATTGACGATAAGAGCGTAGAAAACGCCAAAGAGAATGCCGCCCTCAACAACGTAGCTATCGATGTCCGTTTAGGCAGTACGGTTCCCTCTTTAGAAGCCAACTCCCTGCCCCGTATAGAGACCAACTCCATCCCCTCTCGCTCTGCCTCAACAGAAGGCTCTTTCCATCTCATCCTTGCTAACATCCACCGCAATATTCTTTTGGAGAACATGCCCGCCTATGCTTCCTCTCTCGTCCCCGGTGGTGAGTTATGGCTTAGTGGCTTTTATGCCTCTGACTGCCCGGCCCTCATCTCCTCTGCCGAGTCTCATTCGCTCCACCATCTCGCTACCCTCTCCAACGGCGAATGGCACATGCTCCGTTTCCAAAAACAGTAGTTTTCCCCCCTCACCCCCTCACCCACTAACCCACTAACCCTCTCACCCACTCATCCCCTCACCCTCTCACCCTCTCACCCTCTCACCCACTAACCCACTAACCCACTCCAAGGGCTCTCACCGACCCCGGATAGAGAGCGCCTCGAGACCGGAAAAGAGGTATCCTAGACCATGCTACTAATTACACCTATATAACAATCACATATACAACGATTTACAACCAATTTCAAAACACCTAAAAATAGCCATATTTTCGATTTCAAATGCACCTTTTTAGAGCCCGCCCTTCCCTGTTTCGGCATCTGTTAATATTCTCCGGGCGATGTCATCGTCCGCCCCTTTCCACTCAACACTTGTTTCCATTTTTTTCACGAACACAAATGCCCTTTTTGCCCATTTAATCTATAAAATTTCATTTTATTGGACGAAAAACACCCGAAAATTTGCATATGTGAAAATTTTGTAGTACCTTTGCACGATTTTTTGTGTGCATATATGCGCGTACGTGCTTATACAACATATATTATTGGGTTTCTCTTGTGCTGCTTTTCTGCGGTACGAGCAGAAGATAGTATAGGTACACAGAACCCAGAAACCAGCATTCAGGACACCATACAGAACGCACAGGACTCTATCCCTGCGGACAGCGTAGGAGGCGGGATCAAGAAAAAGAACAGTATCTCTGCGCCGGTGTACTATCAGTCCTCGGACTCGATGGTCATGACCCGTAACGGTAACGCCTATCTGCACGGTAAGGGTGAGGTCAAGTACGAAAATATGGAGTTGACCTCGGAGTTTATCCGCATGAACTTGGACAGCAGTCTCGTCTATGCACATGGCGTCTATGACACTACGGAATACGAATGGATCGGCAAGCCGGTCTTCAAGGACGGAAAGGATAGTTACGAGACCAACGAGATGACCTATAACATCAAATCCAAGAAAGGTTATATCCGTCATGTGGTGACGCAGCAAGGTGAGGGCTATGTCATTGCCGACCGAACCAAGAAGACCGAGAAAGACGAGATGATGATGGCGGGAGGACAGTACACCACTTGCGACAACCATGAGCATCCGCATTTCTATCTCAAGATGACCAAAGCGAAAGTGAAGCCCGGCGATTATATTGCTACCGGTCCTGCCTATGTGGTCGTTGGCGACGTACCGCTGCCTCTGGCAATCCCCTTCGGCTTCTTCCCTATCACCAACTCTTATTCCAGCGGAATCATCATGCCGACTTTCGGTGATGACTTCACCCGAGGTCTGAACCTCAGCAACGGTGGTGTCTATCTCGCCATCAACGATTATATGGACATGCAGATCCTCGGTGACATCTACACCAAAGGCACTTGGGCGTTGCGTGCCCAAACGAAATATATCTGGCGCTACCATTTCTCGGGCAACCTCAACATCAGTTACCGTAACGATGTGACGGGTGAGAAAGGAATGCCGGACTATGCGGTAAGCAAGAACTTCCAGATCCAATGGACGCATAGTCAGGACGCCAAAGCAAACCCGTACTGCACGTTCTCGGCAAGCGTCAACTTCGCTACCAGTGGTTATAGCCGCAGTAATATCAACAGTTACTACAACTCCCAGCTCTACTCGGAGAACACCAAGAGCAGTACTATCAGTTACACCCAGCGTTTTCCGGAGAGCCCATGGAGTTTGAGCATGAGTGCCAGCGTGACGCAGCGTACCAAAGACTCCACGATCGCTCTTACCGCTCCGGAGCTGTCAGTCAACATGAGTAGCGTCTATCCCTTCAAAGAGATCCGTAAGAAAATACGCGATAAGAAAGGCAAGCCCATGGGCAAGGAGCAGTGGTACGACAAGATCAAAATCAGTTACTCCATGAACGGCCGTATTGCTAACCGCTCGAACATGAAAGAGAGGGAGTTCGTTCATTCTAATTTCTTCAACGATTGGAGAACCGGCATGCAGCACTCTGTGCCCATTAGTGCCAGCTTCATGCTCTTCAAATACCTCAGTATCACGCCGTATATCAACCTCAAAGACCGTATGTATTTCCAGCGGATGAGCTACGGTTGGAATGATGAGACGCAGGAACTGCAGGTGGACACCACTAACGGATTCTATAACGTCTTTGATTTCAACACCGGTATCAGTCTGAGCACGAAGATCTATGGTTTCTACACGCCTCTCAAACGGATCTTCCCGAACAGCCGCGTGGAGAAGTTCCGTCACGTGATCACTCCTACCCTCAGTTTTAACTATCACCCTAACTTTGAGAAGAGCGGATGGGGTTATTACAGCGAGTACGACGAGACCGTGTACTATGCCGATTCGCTGGATAGCAACTACCGCAAAGTGCCGACCGGTCAGACGATCCATCATGTTGAGTCACGTTTCCCCAACGGCATCTACGGCAATGCGCCGCGAGGCGGCATGGCGGCAGCTATCACGTTCGGAGTAGCAAATAACTTGGAGATGAAAGTGGTCAACCGGGACGACACCACGGGTAAGAACCCATACAAAGTGGTGAGTATCATTGATAACTTCAGCGTGGACGGAGGATATAACTTCGCTGCGGATAGTATGCGATGGAGCATGTTCAACGTCAACCTGCGTCTGAAATTCCCGAAACTCAACAACTACAGTCTTAACGTCTCCACACAGTTGGATCCGTATATGTACGAGTTAGACGCTGCCGGTCGTCCTATTCGAACCAACAAACAGTACTGGCACCACCATCGTTTCCCGCACTGGAACGGTATTCGTTGGAGTTTCAGTTATACCTTCAGCGACCAGACCATCAAGAAATGGAAGAAAGCCGCTGCCAAACGACGTGGAGAAACCGTCAAAGACGATGATCAGAACGAGACCAACATGGATCCTCTGACGCGTACCGAGGACGGCTTGGATAAGAACGCCAAACAAGGCAATAAGAAAGAGGAAGTGGTGGATGACGGCTATGTGAAGACCGAGTTCCCGTGGAGTCTGTCGCTCAGTTATTCGCTCGCCTATACCAACTCCAATGAGTTCGACTACCGGAAGATGTACTATAAGATGAAGTTCACCAATAACCTCAGTCTCAGCGGCTCGTTGGGATTAGGCAAAGGTTGGAAAGTGAGTGCATCGATGAGTTATGACTTCGACTACAAACGCGTCACCAGTTGTAACATCAACGTCAGCCGTGACCTCCACTGCTGGAACATGAGTGCCAGCATCAACCCTATCGGTCCCTTCAAGAGTTATACCTTCCACATCGGTGTGAACGCGTCTATCCTGCAGGACCTCAAGTATGACAAGAACAGTAACTCTTCCACCAATGCCCGCACAGAATGGTGGTAATCCTACAGCGTTAAATTGAAAATTTAATTATAATATATATGAAAATCGAGAATCAAAAAGTAGTAACAGCGACGTACGAGTTGTATATCGCAGACGAGAACGGAAAAGAAGAACTGATGGAGCAAGCTACATCGGAAACTCCGTTAGTATGGTGTCAAGGCGAAGGAATGATGCTTCCGGCTTTTGAGGCACAGATGGCAGGCAAGGAAGTCGGAGATACCTTCGATTTCGTGCTCAAAGCCGCAGAAGCCTATGGCGAGTACTTGGAGGAAGGTCTGATGGATCTGCCTAAAACCATGTTCTTCAACGGCGACGGTGAGTTTGACGAAGAGCGCGTCTATGTAGGTGCGATTGTTCCGATGAACACTACCGACGGACAGATCGTCAAAGCGCAGGTTTGTGAGATCACAGACGACCAAGTGACCATCGACCTCAACCACCCGTATGCCGGAGAGGATCTGCATTTCAAAGGCAAGATCATCGACCTGCGTGACGCTACCGAGGCAGAGTTAGACGCTATCCGTCATCCCAAACACGGTTGTTGCGGAGGTGGCTGCCACAAGAAAAAAGGCGAAGGCTGTGAAGGCTGCGGAGACGGTGGCTGCGGAAACTGCGAGAAATAACATTTGATATTTAATATTAACAACCTCTCACCGAGCTTAGAGGGCTCTCACCTCGGGATGTAAAACGAAGTTTTGCAGACCGAAGAGCGAGAGCATCCGAGTAACTACCCATAAAACGAAGTTTTGTGGCGATTACGAGGATAGCTCGCGCGATATGGCGAATATTGTGGCTATAGTGGGTCGTCCCAATGTTGGGAAATCGACTCTTTTTAACCGCCTGACGGGAACGCGTAGGGCGATAGTAATGAACACGGCAGGCACGACTCGTGACCGCCAGTACGGCAAAGCCGAATGGTGTGGTCGGGAGTTCTCGGTGATAGACACCGGAGGATGGGTCGTGAACAGCGATGACACCTTTGAGTCCGAGATCAACCGACAAGTCGATC
>ONWR01000024.1 GCA_900321605.1 uncultured Bacteroidales bacterium
GCACCGCAAATGCTCTCATACGCCGACTACTACGCCAAATACGGGACGACGGAACCCCGTGACGGCTGGCAGATGGTGAACCCGACGGGACAGAAGGTGATGTACGTGAAAGGGTAAAAAGCCCCCAAACCCCTCAATCCCCCAACAAAGACTTTACAAAGACTTTACAAAGACTTTTCAAAGACTTTTCAAAGACTTTTCAAAAGAGAAAGGATACACATTATGAAACCAACAACACGTAAACGCTACGAGCGGATCAGACAGGCAGCTGCGCACATGATCGGTACAATGCCGGTGATGCATCTGTACGCTGCGTTGGCACGCGATTTCGGCTATAGCGAAGAACATATACGCCGGATTTTGTCCAAAACCATGCACGAAATGCAAAAAAATGCACCTCCATAGGCACGATTGTGCAAATTGCGCAACAAAAACGCCAAAAAGGGGGGCATATTTGCACCGGATTTGAAAATGGAACGCTGCGTTGTTAGACCAACGACTAACGACCAACGACAGCCCTTGCATGGACTAACGACCAACGACAAACGACTAACGACTAACTATCATGTACTACAAACTCATACGCCAAACCCCAGAAGGAAATGCCGTTCGCGGCAAGTTATACCGCACGAGTCATTGGTTTGACAAAGACCGCGGCATCTACGTGGAACGACTGCATTACCTCTGCGAGACCCTCGAAAACGCTGATTACCTCGTTCCGGCTCTGATCTACGGCGTGACCGTCACCCGGAGTCCCAAGTTCAAGCGACTGCTGCCTATCCTCAACCAAGTACCCGGACGAACGGGGATACGGTTTCACCGAGGAACAAAACCGGAACACAGCAAAGGCTGCATCCTCGTCTCCGAGGAAGACGAAGCATTATTAACCGCCACATGGCTAAAAGAACAAACCGAAAAAGATGAAATCCGAATTGAACTCTGCAACGCCTGAGAAACAGCGTATTGTGATCTCCGTGATCGGTTGGCTGTTGGATCTGATCATCCACGCCATCCGCAAACGCAAGGAGAAGAAAAACTAAGATTTTTAATTGTTAAATTTAATTTCACCCCCCCCAAAAAATTATGGCAAAAATGACAGTAGGCCCGGGTGGTATCGAGACCATTTCCGGCGCCATTCGCAAACCGAAGAAACAGAACGGCCACAAGTGTGGCAACTACGTAGTAGCAACACACCGCAAGGCACCGACCACGAACATTGACGGTTGTCAACGTTTCTACGTGAAGCCCTCCGACGCTTATCAGCGCAGCACTCCGGTGAGCACGCACGAGACCCAGATCCGTAATCGTTTTGCAGCCGTTCGTACAGCCGTGGCAGCCCGTGCAAAGGATCTGATGAAGATCTCCGCCGACCAAGCCGCTTTCGCTGCGCAGCGTGACCTCCCGAACGGCAAGACCACGATGAACGCGTACCTCTGGAAAGTCTGCGGCGACGAGTACGATCAGGAGCACAACGGCTAAGCCGAATGCACAATTCACAATTATCAATTTACAAGGCGTCCTATAGGGTTTTGTACAAACTGAAAAGTCCGTACGTATCCTTTTAGTCCGTACCAAACTCCGTGAGCCCTTTGTGATTTGTTATTTGTGATTTGTGAATTAAAAAAGGAAAAATCGCTCAATTTGGGCGATTTTTCGCTTTTTATTTGCATATATGCAAAAAAAGCAGTACCTTTGCAACCGAATTTGCAAAGCTTATGAGTAAGACACTAAAAGATCGCTTGGATTATCTGATTGCTTTAGTATCAGAATTTGCTGCTACACACCATTTGTCGTTGCAGCAAGCATACTTGTATCTACAACAGTATAAGGGTCTTGATTTTGCAGATGAATTCTACGATGTAGAGCATACACTATCCTTTGACCAAGCGGTTGAGGACATTACTATGTACTGCAAACGAATGGGAGGAAGTATCGCATGATTCTTTATCACGGCACAAATACTGATTTTCAGCAGATACGTCTTAACATGAGTCGTGTCGGAAAGGATTTTGGTTTTGGGTTCTATCTAACTACTGATAAACAGGTGGCTACTCGTCAAGCTGAGCGCAAACTACTACAATACGGAACAGGAGCGAAAGTTGTTCAGAGTTACTATTTAGATGAAAAGAAATTAAACGGACTGAAAGTACTCCGTTTTGATGCATATACGGAAGAATGGGCTGATTTCATTCTCCTAAACCGACAAAATAAAGAACGCCGTTCTCTACACGACTATGACGTGGTTATAGGTCCGATTGCTGATGATACGGTTGGTTTTCAGATCCGTAGATATACAGAAGGTATTATCACTAAGTCCCAATTTTTAGAAGAAATAAAATACCATCAAGTAACAATGCAATATTTCTTCGGAACGGAGTGCGCACTAACCCTATTAGAAAGAAGATGAGCAAGGAAACATTTATGATAGAATCGCTCACGCGCGATGTAGTGGCTCTTTTGATGGAAGAGAGAGGTCTTTCCATGCGTGAAGCAATGGACGCATTCTGTAGTTCGCGCACGTTTGATGCACTCTCGAAACCTGAAACAGGCTTGTTTTTCCAAAGTCCAGCATATATTCTGGACGAATTCAAGAACGAAAAGAATAAGGTTTGAACAGATGAATTGGAGTTTTTTGATAGACAATAAAGACGCCCTGAACGTCACCACGGACAGCCGGAAAGTAAGCCCCGGCTGCATCTTTGTTGCACTCAAAGGAGAGCATTTTGACGGCAACGACTTCGTGGAGCAAGCGAAAGCACAAGGAGCCGCGTACGTCATCTCGGGCGAGAACGCTTTGACGGAGTTGCAAGACTTAGCTCGCGCATGGCGGCGTCAATTAGGGATACCTATTATCGGTATCACCGGTACGAACGGCAAGACGACCACCAAGGAGCTGACGGCTGCGGTACTGAGTACCAAGTATAAGATCTACTATACCCAAGGCAACCTCAATAACCAACTCGGAGTGCCACTCACCTTATTAAGTATGACGCGCGCGCACGAGCTGGCGATTGTGGAGATGGGCGCCTCGCACCCGGGGGACATCCAAGAGTTGGTGGAGATAGCGGAACCGACCTGCGGTCTGATCACCAACGTCGGTCGTGCTCATCTGCAGGGTTTCGGTTCGTTCGAAGGCGTACAAGCCACCAAACGGGAGTTGTACGATTTCCTCGTTGCCCATAACGGCACTATCTTCCGCAATGCCGATAACCCGTATCTGGAGAAGATGTTAGAGGACTCACAACGGTCCATTGTCCATGGTCCATTGTCCATTGTCAATTACCACACGAGCACGATGCCTTCCGACACCCATTTGGTGGGCGGTTACAACGCCGAGAACGTCTCGGCAGCTATCTGTGTGGGACGCTATTTCGGTGTGAGCGAAGAGGCGGCGTTGGCTGCTATCCGCGCTTATGTGCCCTCTAACAACCGCTCGCAACTGATGCAGACTGAGCACAACACCGTGGTGGTGGATGCCTATAACGCCAACCCCACCTCCATGCAGGCTGCGATAGAAGCGTTTGACAAAGGACAAAGGGACAATGTACAAAGTACCAAGGAAGCGTATATCTTAGGCGCTATGCGTGAACTGGGCGAATACTCCCATTTGGAGCATCAGAACATCGTCAACATGCTCTTGGAACGCAAAGCCGACAAGGTGCTTCTCGTTGGCAAGGAGTACCAAGAGACGACCGCTCCTTACCCTGTCTTTGAGAACGTAGAAGCCCTTTGCGAGCACTTGCGTCAGGAGCCACTCCAAGGCTACCGCATCCTGCTCAAAGGCAGTCGTAGTAACCAATTAGAAAAAGTAATTCCTTTATTATGAGCAATATACAGAACAACAAAAACCAACTCATTTGGATCATCGTTCTGCTGGTTATCATCGCCGGATTAGTGTGGTGGAACATCAGCCAGCGTCAAGACCTGAACGAGATAGTGGAGCAGATGACCATCGAGAAAGAGGAGCTGCAAGAAGAATACGAAGACTTGGCTATCCAGTTTGACGGCTATCAGCAGATGGATATCCGTAACGACAGTCTGCAAGACCTGCTGAGCCGTGAGCAACAACGTGTGCAGGACTTGCTCGAAGAGCTACGTCACACCAAAGCTTCCAACGCACGCCGTATAGCCGAACTCAAGAAAGAGCTCGCTACCGTTCGTGCGGTCATGAAAGATTATGTGCGTCAGATAGACAGCCTCAACGCCACCAACGCACGTCTGACGGAAGAGAACATACAAGTCCGTCGGGAGAACCGGCAGTTCAAGGAGCAGAACTCTCAACTCTCCACCCTCAACTCTCAACTGACTGAGACCGTCTCACGTGCTTCCATGCTCGAAGTCACCTCTTGCGTACACACGCCTCTCAACAAGAACGACAAGAAGACACGCATGACGAGTCACATCCGCAAACTGCAGTTTGACTACACCATTGCGAAAAACATCACCTGTACACCCGGTCTCAAAGACCTGTACATCCGTATCATCGACCCGAACGGCAACCTGCTGGGCGAGAGCGAAGAACATGTCTTTCCTTTTGAGAGCGGCGAGGTGCCTTATACCCTCTCCAGCCAGATCGAATACACGGGAGACGAGTACAACGGTACTTGCTACTGGCCTATGGAGAATATCGTCGCAGGATTTTACACAATTGACTTCTTCTGCGACGGAAATCTCATCGGTTCGTTCCCATTTCAGGTAAAAAAGTAAATAAAATAGAAGATTTTTGCCAAAATATTTGGTCAATTCAAAAAAAAGCAGTAATTTTGCAGGCTTTTTCGTGAAAAAGCGCACTAAATGTGGCGAAGTTTTGATACACGTATGATGCTTTGCCACCATTGTTTAACTCCATTTGCCCTATGGTCAATGACTCAATAAATGACCAAATGGTAAATGAACAAATGAAAAAATAGTATGTATTTAACATCTGAGAAAAAAGCAGAGCTTTTTGCTAAGTATGGCAAAGACGCTAAGAACACCGGTTCTGCAGAGAGCCAAATCGCCCTCTTCACCTTCCGTATCAACCACCTGACTGAGCACCTCAAGGAGAACCGCAAGGACTTCGGTACAGAGCGCGCATTGACTACCCTCGTTGGTAAGCGTCGTCGTATGTTGGACTACCTGAAGGCAAAAGACATTGAGCGTTATCGTGCCCTCATCAAAGAGCTCAGCATCCGTAAGTAATTTTCTCGTCGATTTCGTCATTTGCGCAGTTTACGTAAGGGCGAAAACACTGAAAAGTACGAAAAAAACAAAAAAACGTCCATTAGGGCGTTTTTTTTTTGCATATGTCAATTTTTTTTTGTACTTTTGCACCGCAAAAGTTGGAACACATGCTTCGACGAATAGGAATATATATCGCATTGTGGATAGTAACGGTCGTTCAGGCGGCTGTTTATACGCCCTCTACGGTTCCCGATCCCAAGACAGAGGGTCAGGTTTTCTATGTCGCTAACCCCGATGCGCTGATTGCGGATTCGGATGTCGTGTGGCTCAACAGCTGCGCTGAGAGGCTCGATGCCGCTACGCATGTGGAGATGTGCATCGTAGCCCTCGAGTCCATCGGCACAAGCGATGCGTTCGATTTTGCGTACGAGCTCTTCCAGCGTTGGGGCATAGGCAGAAAAGGACAGAACACCGGTGTGCTCATTCTCTTCGTGGAGGAGAGCCATGACATCCGTATCATGACCGGTGTTGGTATAGAAGGTGTGCTGCCCGATGCCCGTTGTTCGCAGATCATCCATGACGATATGATCCCTGCTTTTCAGGCAGGAGACTACGGCGGAGGTCTGTGTCTGGGCGCCCTGCGTATCTACGAAATATGCACAGACGGAGACGTGCCGGAAGAGCTGCTCTCCATCCGTTCGGTCACCAACCGCGGTCAGTACGCAGATGAGGAAGAGATGACGACTGGTGAGATCATCACCATCCTCGTCGTCCTGTTAGCGGTGATCCTGCTCATCTTCTTCATGGGCTGGTGGTCGTCCGTCAAGCGTTGCCCCAAATGCGGCAAACGTAACGCGCACGCCGTACACGAGCGAATCCTCACAACCGCTACGTACTCCCGCGAGGGACAAGGCGAACGAACCTATCGGTGTCTCCATTGCGGAAACGTGTTCGTCCTGCCGTTCATCATCCCTAAACGCTCCCACACGGTCTATATCTCCGGTGGTGGCGGAGGAGGCGGCAGCAGTTTCAGCGGAGGCGGCTCTTGGGGCGGCGGTTCCACCTTCGGCGGAGGTGCCGGAGGAAGATGGTAGTCTTTACTCCTTCAGCAAAGCGGTCAAATAATAAACAACACCATAATGAAAAAATTACTTCCATGGATTGTAGGATTAGGAATCCTCGCCATTATTGCCCTTTGGGTAGCAAATGTGTACAACGCATTCATTGCATCAGAAGAAGAAGTAGAGTCCTCTTGGGCGCAGGTTGAAAACCAATACCAGCGTCGTGCTGATCTTGTTCCGAACCTCGTAGCAACGGTCAAAGGTTATGCTGCGCATGAGCAACAGACCTTGGAGGGCGTGGTAGAAGCACGTGCTAAAGCAACGCAGATCACTATTGATCCGGCTACTGCTACGCCTGAGCAACTGGCTGCATACCAAGCTGCACAAGGTGAACTGAGTCAGGCTCTCGGACGACTGCTCGCTGTAGCAGAGAACTATCCGGATCTCAAAGCGAACCAGAACTTCCGCGACCTGCAGGCACAACTCGAAGGTACCGAGAACCGGATCACTATCGCACGACAGATGTTCAACGAGACGGCTAAGGCATACAACAAGACCATCCGCCGTTTCCCGAACAACATCCTTGCAGGCATCTTCGGATTTGAGAAAAAACCGTACTTCGAAGCAGAAGAGGGCGCTTCCAAAGCCCCGAAAGTAGAGTTCTGATGATTGAAATCAAGCCCTATATTGAACACGCGGTGTTGGTCGGACTGATCACTCCGAACCAGCCGGAAGACCGCACAAAAGAATACCTCGACGAGTTGGCATTCCTTGCCGACACGCATGGTATCGTGCCCGTCAAACGCTTTACCCAACGTCTTGATCTGCCTAATACGGCTACATATGTGGGAGAAGGAAAGTTAGAGGAGATCAACCAATATATTTTGGAGCATCATCCCATTGACGTGGTGATCTTTGACGATGAGTTGAGTCCGAGACAGATTCGAAACATAGAGAAAGCGCTGAACCACAAGGGCAAGCCGGACGTGCGTGTGATTGACCGGACGATATTGATTTTGGAGATTTTCCTCCAACGTGCGCAGACTTCCTATGCGAAGACGCAAGTCGAGATGGCGCATCTGCAATACATGCTTCCTCGTCTGACGAGGATGTGGTCGCACTTGGATCGTCAGCGCGGTGGTGGAGGAACGAACCGCGGTATGGGTGAGACCCAGATAGAGGCAGATAAACGGGTCATCGGTCAGCGCATTGCCTTGCTGCGCGAGCAACTCAAGACCATTGACAAACAGATGGCTACCCAACGCCAGCATCGCGGAAAGATGGTACGTGTGGCACTCGTCGGCTATACGAACGTCGGCAAATCGACACTCATGAACCTGCTCTCCAAATCCGATGTCTTCGCAGAGAACAAACTCTTTGCTACCCTTGACACCACGGTGCGCAAAGTGACGATCGAGAACCTGCCGTTCCTGCTCTCCGACACCGTCGGCTTCATCCGCAAACTGCCTCACCACTTGGTGGAGTCCTTCAAATCGACGCTTGACGAGGTACGCGAGGCGGATCTGCTGATCCATGTAGTGGACATCTCGCATCCTAATTTCGAAGAGCAATACGAAGTAGTCGAGCAAACGATCAGGGAGATAGTTAATGTACAAAGTGACAAAGGACAAAGTACAAAGGAAATCCCGCAAATCGTTGTCTTTAACAAGATTGATAACTTCACTTATACGCCGAAAGAGGATGACGACCTCACGCCGATGCAGCGGGAGAACTACTCCTTGGAAGATCTGCAAAAGACGTGGATGGCAAGACTTGGCGAGGACTGCATCTTCATTTCTGCGAGAAACAAAGAGAACATAGACGCTTTGCGCGCGCTCATGTACGATCGTATAAAAGCTATTCACGTGAAGCGTTACCCGTATAACGATTTTTTATTCCAACAATATGAAAACGATTGACGAACAGGGTTATCATTTTGAAGAGTGGTTAACCCCTCAGGAAATAGCGCAAGATGTAGCGCAAGTGGCTGATCGTATCAGTAAGGACTATCAGGAGAAAGAACCGCTCTTTATAGTCGTTCTCAACGGCGCTTTTGTCTTTGCCGCAGACCTCATCCGAGCCCTCAAGGACATCCGTTGTGAGGTGACGTTCATCCGCGTCAGTTCGTATTGGGGCATGTCCTCCACCGGCAAGTTGGAGTTCATCGTACCCTTGCAGCAAGTGGTGGACAACCGCGATGTGGTCATCATCGAAGATATCGTGGACACCGGTCTGACGATCCATCAACTCAAAGCGCATCTCAGGGGATTAGGAGCCGCTTCTATCCGTGTAGCTACCATGCTCTTCAAACCCGGCAAATTAGAGTACGACGATGCCAGACCTGACTATATCGGTCATGAGATAACCGATGAGTTTGTCATCGGCTATGGACTCGATTTCGACGGCTTCGAGCGAAACCTCGATGCAATTTACAAAGTAAAAGAATAATTTTTAATAATAACAATTTAACATTAATCACCATGAACGAAGAATTGAAAAAAGTAATGGAGGTTGCCGAGGTTTGGACCAAGGAACCGTTTGATGCGGAGACCCGCGCACAAGTGAAAGCCATGATGGAAGCAGAGGACAAGACTGACCTCGTTGATGCTTTCTATCGAACCCTCGAGTTTGGTACCGGCGGTCTGCGCGGTATTATGGGTCCGGGTACCAACCGTATGAACAAGTACATCGTAGCGATGGCTACCCAAGGTTACGCCAACTACATGCTCAAAGTGCAGAAAGAAGGCGGTTTTGACCATGTTCAGGACGGTCGCGTAGCTGTAGTAGTGGGTCATGACTGCCGTAACAACGGTCGTCTCTTCGCTGAGACAGTAGCGAACATCTTCTCGGCTAACGGCATCAAAGTGTATCTGTTTGAGTCGCTCCGTCCGACACCGGAGGTGTCCTTCGCTATCCGTCAACTCAAATGTCAAGGCGGTGTGAACGTAACAGCTTCGCACAACCCCAAAGAGTACAACGGTTACAAGGCTTATTGGGAGGACGGTTCGCAGGTTCTCCAGCCGCATGACCAAGGTATCATTGACGAGGTGAACAAAGTGACCCTCGCAGATGTGAAATGGGAGGCAAACAAAGACCTCATCGAGATCATCGGCGGCGAGATGGACTATGACTACATGATGGCTGTTAAGTCCGTCATGATTGACCAAGACACTATCCTTCGTCAGAAAGACCTCAACATCGTTTATACCCCAATGCACGGAGCAGGTCGTCAGATCGTGCCGATGTGTCTGCGTAGCTGGGGATTCCAGAACATCCACGTAGTACCCGAGCAGATGGTGATCGACGGTAACTTCCCGACTGTCGTTTCACCGAACCCCGAGAACGCAGAGGCTATGACCCTCGGTATGAAATTAGGCACCAAGCTTGGCGCCGACTTGGTTATCGCTTCTGACCCCGATGCGGACCGTATCGCTATCGTTTGCCGCAACGACAAAGGCGAGTGGGTCATCATCAACGGTAACCAGACCAATATCATGTTCCACTACTACATCATCAACAACATGAAGCGTCTGGGCAAGTTCCGCGATGACATGTATATCGTTAAGACCATCGTGACCTCCGAGCTCATCCGTAAGATCGCTGATGCTCAGGGTGTTACATTGACCGACGAGTACACGGGCTTCAAGTGGATTGCTAACCGTATCCGCATGTGGGAAGGCAAACGCAAATACATCGGTGGTGGTGAGGAGTCCTTCGGCTTCCTGCCGTACGACGCTGTACGCGATAAATGTTCGCCTTCGGCTATCTGCCTCATCTGCGAGATCGCTGCGTACGCTAAGGACAACGGCATGACGCTCTATGACTACCTGCTCAAGATCTACGAGGACTACGGCTTCCAACGCGAGACCACGATCAACGTCGTTCGTCCGGGTAAGACGGGCGCCGAGGAGATCCAAGCGATGATGAAGAACTACCGCGAGAACCCGCCGTTGGAGATTGCAGGCGAGAAAGTATGCCTCATCAAGGACTACAAGATCCTCGAGCAGAAGAAACTGGTCAACGGAAAATGGGAGAGCGAGAAGTTTGAGATGCCGCTGAACGCTACTTCAAACGTACTGCAGTACTTCACCGAAGGTGGCCTGAAAGTGTCCGTTCGTCCGTCCGGTACCGAGCCGAAGATCAAGTTCTACTTCGAGATTCCGGTTAAATCCGGCAAACCGTTCACCGGCGCAGACTATGAGCGCTGCACAGCGGAAGCAGAAGCACGTGTACCGGCTATCAAAGCAAGTCTCGGATTGTAATGAACAATTGGCGTGCATATATGGAGAAAGGAAACCGGTCCAGAATATTTATATTCTGCTGGTTCTCCTTTTTCCTTTTTCTCTTCTCGCTGCTGTTTCATGTGTTCATCTATCATGATCTACACCTGACAGAGCCTTTAGAGTTCATCGCTACTTGGTTACCCCAGATAGCTATATCGCTGTTCATCGCTGCGCCGGTCTTGATAGCTCGGCGCAACTGGTGGACGATCTTGGCGCTGTTTATACTCGATGTGTGGCTTATTGCCAACATCCTTTATTTCCGCGCCAATAATATTCTGCTTACGTACAATGCCATTATGATGGCAGGAAACGTGGGCGGAGTTGGAGGAAGTGTGCTGATGTTCGTTAACTGGAAATCCGCCATTTTCCTTATTCTCACGGTGGTGTATGCCGTGGTGGCAATGTGGCTTGCTCCCGTTAACAAATCCAACCCGGGTAAGCGCTCGTACCTGACGAATATATGCGTGCTGCTTACTGCGTTTTTATGCTCTTCCATCGGTAATTATGCCAACTATTTCCTGCGCATGAAAGCCGATGCCGAGTTGAGCAAAGCTCTGACGGTCAATCCATTCTTCGATGCCTTTGAACTGTCGCTGTCTGACCCGTACCAATACGTCCGGCAGCACTCGGTCTTCACGTACTTGCCGATCGCTTTTCTGCAAGGCGCTATGACCGATACCGGTGCTCCTGTCGAACTGCCCACTACGCTGACCGAAGAGGAGGAGCAACAGATGCAAGAGATCTACACGCCTTCGGACGCTAAACTGACACCGAAACGTAACCTGCTTGTCATCGTTGTGGAGAGTCTGGAGAGCTGGCCTATAGAGGTCACGGATCAGTCCGGCGCATTCGTCACACCGAACCTCTATGCCCTCTCGCGTAGTTCGTCGGGATTCTTTGCGCCGTACATGAAGAGCCAAGTGAAGCATGGTGTCTCCGGCGACGGAGTGATGATCATCAACACCGGACTATTGCCTTTGCAACAAGGAGCTGCTTGTCGGCTCTATCCCGAGAACACATATCCGAACTACGCGCATTTCTTCAAGGACGCCGTATTAGTGGATGCTGCTGCTCCGGATTTCTGGAACAATGCCGCTGCCTATCGCAACTACGGCTACCAACGGATGGTGAAGACTGAGTTCAATCAAGAGAAAGTGGAGATCTTCGAGAAAGTGATGGAGCTGTCATGGACAGACGGAGAGATGCTCACTCATGCCGCAGAGGAATGGAAAGCGATGGATAAACCCCGTTGCCTCATGGCATTGACCCTCTCTACGCACTCGCCTTTTACGCTCGTGCCGGAGAACAAGAACCTGCTCTTCCCTTCCTCGCTACCCAAAGCGATGAAGGCGTATTTCAGTTGTCTCCATTATACCGACTCGTGTATCGGCGCATTCCTTGCGGACTTAGAGCAAGCAGGCGAACTGGAGAACACGGTAGTCGCTATCACGGGTGACCACACGGTCTTCAAATCCATGCTCTGGTGGGAGTTTCAGCAGTACATGATTCGTCATGACATGCCCCAGATGCCGGATCGCAACTACGTGCCTTTCATCGTGCTGGCACCGCATATCAACCGACAGGAGTTCAACGAGGAGTGCCAACAGGCGGATATCTACCCTACCATCATGCACCTCATCGGATGCGACAAATATCCATGGAAAGGAGTTGGCATCAACTTGGTGGAGACCCGCAAGAAAGGCAATACGCAACCGCCTCAACGCCTCATGGAAGAGCAAGAGGCGTATATCCTGTGCGATAAAATCATCCGTCGTAACTATTTTGCAAACCCAGAAAATCAATAAAACCCCATATTATGAACAAACGTCTATTTATCATTGCCTGCCTCGCTTGCTGTATAGCGCTGGTGGGATGCAAGAAGAAAGATGACCTTGCCTCAAAAGACATGACCGGTTATACCTTCACCCTGAGTGATATGACGGTGAAGTTTGATTCGAAAAAATCCAATAACGATTACAACGTAACCGTCAGCACATTATACGGCTCCACCGACAAAAACAAGGTAAGTGACCCTTCGGCTACCTTCACTTGGAATTCAAGCACAGAGGCTTCTTTTAAACTCAGTTTTGAAATCGGTAACACCGCTAAACATTGTTACCAGAAAGATCAGTTAAACCTGAGACTGATGTTTGTATCGAAGACCATGGGAGGTGCTTTCGGTAACGATAACTATGTCCGCGAATCGAATTGGAAAACACCCGAATACGACCCGGCAAGCGATCATTCAGAGGGTACCTATACGTATATTGATGCGGGATTCTCGTTAGCCAAGTAATCATCCGTTTTTCCGGATATCCTCGATCACCATGCTTGCGAGCGTGCAGCCAAAGACTGCCGTCACTTGCATGAGTGAACCGCGAGCTTCACATCGTTGCGCCTGTTCAGTGGAATAGACGCAACGTACTTTTTTATAGGGATGAAGATCCAACTTCTTCATCCTTGCCCGCACGGCTTTCGCTAAGGCATCGCCCTTGATGGACATCAACTCGCCGGTCGTCACCTGCGTCGGGTCAAAACGAAGCGCTGCGCCCATAGAAGAGAAGATCTTCACGCGTGCCCGCGTTGCGCATAATATAAGGTCTGTCTTCGCCGCTACATCATCTATGGCGTCAATCACGTAGTCGAAAGTCGAAAGTTGAAAGTCGAAAGCCTCCTCCACACATCGTACATCGTCCCTTTGTACCTTGTACATTGTCCCTTTGTACATGGCGTTTATCGCCTTGATTTCTGCTTCGGGGTTAATCGTCAACAAACGAGCCTTCAGCGCCTCCACCTTCGGTTGACCGATAGTCTCACGGGTAGCCGGTAACTGGCGGTTCACATTCGACTCCTGAACCACATCGCCGTCCACGATCGTCAGATGCGTCAGACCGGTTCGCACTAAGGCTTCCGCACACCACGAACCGACACCTCCAACTCCGAAAAGAATGACACGTTTGTTCTGTAACTCGTGCATCACCTTTTCGCCCAACAAAACCTCACTTCTACTAAAAAATTCACTCATATTTGACCAATTTGGGTGCAAAATTACAAAAAAATACGTATTTATGCAAAAAAAATGCTAAAAAATTTGGTCAATTCAAAAAAAAGCAGTACTTTTGCACGCTTTTTCGCTCGAAAGAGAGAAAGGATAGCGCTCGCAGCCCCATAAATGGGGGGACTGCTCGCGCGCCCAGGTGGCGGAATTGGTAGACGCGTTGGTCTCAAACACCAATGGGAAACCGTGCCGGTTCGATCCCGGCCCTGGGTACATAGAAAGGAGGTGTATGCAATGATTATCGTTCCTGTTAAAGAAGGTGAGAACATCGAGCGCGCGATTAAGAAATTCAAACGCAAATTCGATAAGACGGGTGTCGTAAAAGAGCTCCGTCGCCGTCAGCAATTCGACAAACCGAGCGAGTTGAAGCGAATTAAGATGGCACATGCGAAGTATGTGCAGTCGTTGCACGCTCACGACGATATGTAATAAAAAGAGTCCGAAAGGGACTCTTTTTTTATTGACGATTTGACGATTGACGAGGTACGATTGATGGACGATTGAGAATAATTGTTCGATTGTCCGCGGTAAATCGTAAATAATTAAAACTCGTAAATAAATCGTAAATCGGAAAAGTGTTCATCTGTAAATCGTACATCTAACTGATTTCTCCCCAGTTATAGGACTGCTCAACGCGGCGGAAATCCAACTGACGCTTGTACATGCGGTTCATCTCGTCCTCCAAGAGCGGATCTTTGTCCAAGATCTCCATCGCAGCCTGACGGGCGAGGTTGAGCAGCTGTCCATCGGTAGAGAGGTTGGCTATCTTCAGGTCAAAGGGAATGCCGGACTGCTGCGTTCCTTCGAGGTCACCGGCTCCACGGAGCTGCAGGTCAGCTTCGGCTATACGGAAGCCGTCGTTGGTAGCGACCATGATATCCATGCGTTTGCGGGTGTCCTTGCTTAATTCCAAATCGGTCAAGAGCAGGCAGTAACTCTGATCGCCACCTCGTCCAACTCGACCTCGCAGCTGATGGAGCTGACTGAGCCCAAAGCGTTCGGCATTCTGAATCATCATCACCGTAGCATTTGGCACATTGACACCGACCTCGATGACGGTCGTTGCCACAAGGATCTGGGTCTCGCCGGACGCAAAACGCTGCATCTGGAGATCTTTGTCCGCGGCTTTCATCTGACCGTGTACCATGGAGATCTTATATTCCGGAAACGCTTCGCACAATTCATTAAAACCGTTCTGCAAGTCCTGCAGATCCAGTTTCTCGTTCTCTTTGATAAGCGGATAGACGACATAGACCTGCCGTCCTTCCTGTATCTGTTTGCGGAGGAAAGCATAGACCTGTGCCCGTCGTTGGATCGAATAATGGATCGTCTGGACGGGTTTACGTCCGGGCGGTAACTCATCGATGATAGAGACCTGCAGATCCCCATAGACGGTCATAGCCAAGGTACGGGGTATAGGGGTAGCGGTCATGACGAGAATATGCGGTGGCAGTTGGTTCTTGGTCCATAGTTTGGCACGCTGGGCAACGCCGAAGCGGTGCTGCTCATCGATGACCACAAACCCGAGGTTCTGCCACTGGACATTATCCTCCAAGAGTGCGTGTGTACCGATGAGAATATGGATAGTACCGTTCATGAGTCCGTTATGTATCGGCACGCGGTTCTTAGGCGTGGTAGAGCCCGTCAGAAGGGCTATATGGACAGCATCGCCGAGGGGGGCAAGAAAAGCCTTTAGGGTCTCGTAATGTTGGTTAGCAAGGATCTCGGTCGGTGCCATGATACAAGCCTGATAGCCGTTATCGACCGCCAAGAGACAGCACATGAGTGCCACGAGGGTCTTACCGGAACCCACATCGCCTTGCAGCAGACGGTTCATCTGACGACCGGACTTGAGGTCATCGTGGATCTCGTGGATCACCCTTTTCTGGGCACCGGTAAGGTCAAAAGGCAGGCTCTTGTACAAGCCATGGAAGCGGCTACCGACCATCGGCATAGCGAAACCCGGGTTCTGCTCCCGACGCTTCATCTGCCGAAGGATCTGGAGTTGGATATAGAACAGCTCCTCGAACTTCAACCTCGCACGAGCGTTCTGCATCGTGGGCGTGTCTTTGGGGAAATGGACGTTGACCAATGCCTCCGTGAGGCTCATCAAGCGGTAACGCTGCAAGATATCGGCACCGATGGTGTCGGGCACGCCGGCTTTGAGTTCGGGAAGGAGACCGGCTATCATCGTTCGCATGGCTTTGGAGTTGATGCCGTGCTTCTTCATGGTCTCGGTGGTGTTGTAATAGGGTTCGAGACCCTGCGTCATCTCCGGCGTCACCTTGGACATCGGCGTCAGTTCGGGATGCACGAAGTTATAGACGTGCTGAAAACGGCTCGGTTTGCCGAAAAGGAGGTATTTCACACCTCGCTGCAGCTTGACGTACTGCACGCCCCGGAACCAGACCAACTCACACTGATGGGTACCGTCAAAGAAGGTAGCACTGAGCCGCTGCGCCTTACCGATACCGATGGTATGCCATTCGGTCACTTCGCCGATGATCTGTACATAGGTATCTTCGTCGTCAAGTTCGGCAATGCGGTAGAAACGACTTCGGTCGATATACTTATAGGGATACTGACGAATGAGATCGAGGGCGGTATTGACCCCGAGCTCTTTACGAAGAATGTCGGCACGCTTAGCACCGACATTCTTACAATACGTTATATCTCTATGAGATAGTTCCACGTTAGGTCTTCTTATTGCAGTTTGAAGTTAACCGGCAGGGTGAAGCGTACACGAACGGGTTTACCACGTTGCTTACCCGGGTTCCACTTCGGCATGGTCTTGATGACGCGAACAGCCTCGTTATCGAGAGCTTTATCCACACCACGAACGACCTGAATATCCTCCAACGAACCGTCTTTGTTAACCACGAACTGGCAGATAACACGACCTTGGATACCGTTCTCCTGCGCGATAACAGGGTACTTGATATGTTCGCTCAGGTACTTACGAAGTTCTTTCTCACCACCGGGGAATTCGGCGTTTTGCTCAACGACCTTGAAGATCACCTCTTCTTCCTCTTCCTCAACGGGAGCCTCAACCGGCGCAGCAATAACGACCTCGACCTCCTTGTCATCCTCGGTATTCACCTCGATAGACTCGGTCTCTACGTTATCCTCTACGACGTTCAGCACTTCAACCTCCTGAACAGCAGGGGGTGGAGGGGGAGGAGGAGTCTCCTGACTGGTTTGCTGAATCTCTACTTCTTCCTCAAAGAGGAACTCCGTGTCGGTCACCTCATACTTGGTAACCTCACGCTCAGTCCACTCCAGCGCTACGTAAACGAGGCTGAGTACGAAGACCAAACCCATTAATACATAAACGAGTTTGTCTTTCTCCAAGCTGGCATTTTCTGATTTTTTGACTTGCATATCTTGTGTTTTTTAGGTCGTTTTTTCAAAATCGGCTACAAAGGTACTACTTTTTTTTTATATATGCAAATAAAATGTAAAAAATTTGCCTTATATACCATAAAATTGCCTTAAACCACCGAAAATGAAACCTTCCTGAGTACTTTTTATCCAACCAATACCACATTCGGAGGCGTTCTCGCTTATAATGTATCTGCCCCTTCAGGCTCTGCGGATTGGACACCGACGAATGAACACGCCACACTGCCGTTCGAACACCTAAATATCCGAACTTAGTGTACTGCGAAAAAATACCATATAACGGGTAGTCCAATACCGGAAAATCCTGCTGCTCCAATTCGTCCAAATCCGCTTTCCGCAATAGTTCTACCCGAAAAAGAACGGTGCAATTAGTCTGCTTAGCGCCTCTCAGACCATACGTCTCGCTCAGATCCCCCTCAGGGATCGCCTCGTCTCCTTGTGTTTGCTCTGCCGTATGTACCAAACCGACCTCGGGGTGCGTACGCAGGTAATCGAGCTGGAGCTGCAGCTTATGGGGGTCTGACCAATAATCATCGCCGTCCAACATCGCTATGTAGTCCGCTCCGTCCGCCAAGATACGCCGGTAGAGGTCAATCGTGTTGCTCGTCAGCCCTTTGTTCTGCCGGCGGCGGATATAGACGATACGCTCGTCCTGCCGGGCATATTGCTCGCAGATCGTCTCGGTGGCATCGGTCGAGGCATCATCGCCTATATAGACACGCATCGGCTCGTCGCAGACCTGCGATAAGACACTCTCGATCGCATCGGCGATGAAAAGCTCGTGGTTATATGTCGCGATGCAAACAGCTATCATATATATCCATCAGATGTTGTCCGATACGCTCTGCCGTAAACCGTTCGCAGAGGTTCGGTTTTGGGTCCAGACGCTCTTGGTGGAAGAGGATCGTCTCTATGAACTCCGCAAAACGCCCGGGTTTGGAGATCGCTACCTCCTGCGGCACGATCAGATCCGCCACCTCTTCGGCGATACCCACGGGCGTGGAGAGGATCGGCAGCCGAGCCGTAGCCGCTTCGGCAAGGACTACCCCATAGGTCTCATAGCGGCTGCTAAGCACCAGTGCGTCAGCGCGATGCATCTGCTCTGCCACTTGCTCAGGAGTCAGTTCGCCTGTCCAGCATAACAAGCCCTCGGGGATCTCCAACGCGTCCGCATACGCGCGCACGTCCCTATAATCTACACCTGTTCCGACCAGCACCAATGACCAGTCCTGCCGCCTCTCCGACAGCATCTTCGCTGCCCGCAAGAGTCCTTTGACATTCTTAGCTTTCTCGTCAAAACAGCTCACATGGAGGAGGGTCTTCTTTTCTGAATTCTGAGATCTGAATTCTGAAAACTTAAAGAACTCATCCACCACATTATCGATCGTGCCCCACGATTTGGCTTTGATGCCGTTGGACTGCATCGCGCATTGCAGCGCTTGACTGACCGTCAGGATCATCTCCGCCTGCGAGGCGATACGCTGATAGAAGCGTTTTTGGAGAGAGGACATCTGTCGGAACTGTCCGTTCTCGGGCAGATAACCGCTCCAATGCTCTATAATAACATAAGGAATAGCGAACCGTCGTTTGAGCCAAAGCGCCAACAGTCCTTGTTTCTGAATGACGTTCAGCTGCACGACATCGGGCAACCACCCTTCTCTCTCTATAGCTCGCCACTGGTTCCAAGTGTCACGCCATCCTTGCGAAAAGATCACGCGTACCTCTGCCCCTTGCGCACGAACGGCCTCTACGTGCTTTTGCACGAAGAGACCGCTCATTGCATCCGTATCCGATGGATACCAAGGTGTCAGAAAGAGAACTCTCATTATCTAAACCTCCACTCGCTGAGTTTCTGGAACCAGATAGCGAGGCGGAACCAAGGCTTGTAGTACTTCTCCACGGAGTAGTACTTGGTCGGGGTAGAACCGAACTGCTTGTAGTGCTTAGCCGTACCGCGATCCATGGAGCCCTCGAAATCAAACTGCACATGTTTCTCCCGCGCCAGTTTCATCGCCTCCAAGACGAGCAGCGCACTCGCACCGGACTCCTTGAAAGCAGGGTCGAAAGCAGGGATGAGATAGTACATATAATGTTGATCCCAGACGAGGAAAGCCGCCGCATAGGGTTTACCGTCCGCATTGCAGATACTAAGTATCTCGCATTGCCCCAGACGCCTTGCCTTGCGCTCCAAGACCAAGAGGAACTCCCGCGAATAGCTCAACTCACGCTTGCGAGCCTGCATCCAACGGCTGTGGAAACGATAGAACTCCTCCACATCCAATGTCCGCTCGGCATGCAGACTGAGGGCTTTCTGGAGCTGACGGCGTTTGTTCTTGCTAAAAGCATTGATCACCGCATCGAGGTCGCTCAGGTCATCCACGCGATAAGTGACCCTTTCGTGGGTCTTGAAACCTAAGGCACGCATCGCATCCACGCAGAGACTGCCGGGCATGTACTGCTGATAGTAATACGCCAAGCCCATCTGATCCAACTGCTCTTTGATCTGACGACATACCTCCGCCGTTTTCCATTTATCGGCAGTGACCTCCGCCGTGACCCATATACCACCGGTCTGGGTCTGCTGGGGCATGACGATGAACTTCTGCCAGAGACGTTTGCGCAATAAGTAAGGCATCGCACCCAAGATCTCGCCCTGCTCGTCCTCGGCAAAGAGCACATTCCACTCCTTACCTGCACAGACAGCATCTAACCACCATGGGGTCATCATAATGGGCACAAACTCCTGTTGCTCTACCCACTTACTATAGCGCTCTTTGTTTGTCATTAGAAGAGATTATTGAAGAATCCGCCTTGGGTCTCTTGTGGTTCTTGAACTTGAGGAGCCTCGTCGCGAGCCTCTACCGCTGAATCATTCGTCGGAGTCTGGAGACCATCATTGCGGCGGTACTGCTCAGGACGATGAAGGATCTGTATATTCTCGGCAATCACCTCCGTCTTGCGGCGGATCTGACCGTCTTTCTCCCACGAACGTGTTTTGAGTTTACCCTCCACATACACTTTCATACTCTTGCGGATGTTCTGCTGCGCCCATTCCGCGAGGTTGCGCCAAAGAACGATAGAGTGCCACTCCGTCACATCCGGCACCTGAGTACCGTTCTGCATCACGTAGCCACGTTCAGTGGTAGCAAGATTGAAATTAGCGATCGCAACGCCGCGGTCTAAATAACGAACTTCGGGATCATTGCCGACGTTGCCAATAAGAATAACTTTGTTTACGCTTGACATAATTAGATTTGTTTAAATAATTAATAGTGAATAATTAATAATGAATATCTTTGAGTCGATAGTCGTTAGTAGTTAGTCCATTTTTATTTGCGGCTGCAAAGATACAACTTTTTTTGCATATACGCAAATAAATCAATTAAAAATTAAAAATTTTTTGTCGATAGTCGTTAGTCGATGGTCGTTGGTCAAACAAGAAAAATCGCCCCAAAGAGCGATTTTTCTTCCTTCGTACATTGTACATTCTCCCTTCGTACATCACTTCACTCTTTCGCCTTTATGATTGAGCATGATCCTCTCTTCGTGGGAAAGAGTAACCTCAAACAGATGTTCTCCGGCGATACGAATCCAATCGTATATCGCAGGGATGATCACTTTTCCGTTCTCATCCAACACACCATAATAGTCTCCGATTTGATAGCCAAGGTACTTAGGATGCTCGGACATTGCCTCCGTCTCCGGATCACGATAATCATCCACATAAGACAGCAGAAAAGTGCGATCAAACACAAACGGCTCTACCACCTTTAACTCTCGGTTCACCAACTGAGCCCGTCCGTCTTTGACTAACATCAAGCACCCCTCCCTATTGGAGAGATGAATATCATCGTACTCCACCGGCAGAATGATGTTCCCCTCTAAGTCCAACAATCCGTAATGGGTACCATCACCGACAATTCGCGAACCTAATTGCGGTGCAGAAAGGACGGTATAAATAGGCTCTACGATCCATTCTCCCTTTGTATTGATCATACCCCATTTGCCCTCCATCGTCCTCATGACGCAAAGACCATGATGGAACCGAAAGGCAATACTGTTATAGTCATCATCATAGACAATAGGAAATACTTCTTTAAAAGCCATTTCTCCGTTCTCATTGATAAACCATACGTAGCCATCTACGAACACCGCCGCAAGCCCTTCGTAGAAGTTCCAAGCACGGTTGAATTGGGCAGGGATAACGATCTTGCCGGTATTCACATTGATATATCCGCGCTTGTGGTCAAACGACCGAAACACAACCAGACTATCCTCTGAGTTATATTCATTTATGAACACATGGTTCAACTCCGGCGTCGTAAATTCACCGGTACGAGCATCTCTGAGGCGCTCGAAAGATATATTACCATGATACCCATATACCAACTGGATATGCTTAGAGATATATCGAGTTGGCGTTTCCCAATAAATAACCCGATGGCGATGTGCATACCATTCGCTTGCCCAAAATCCAGCTGTAGTTACAGATCCTAACGCCAACACACAAAGTGCTACGATCATGATCTTCTTCCAAAAATGTTTGTTTTTCTCTTCCATAGTCATATATTGTTTATTTGTTTGCCACCATAACTCGATACTATACCACACCAACAAGAATGCCGGAATAGTTATTTTCGCCCACGACGCGACCGCCCACGAACGATAGATGATCACTTCGCCGTTAAAGACATAATAAATAGCAGATATAATCATCCGCGATATAGGAACACTGAGCCCGACAATACCGATGATTGCGGCTATGCGTAGTGCTTTTGATATGCGCCCGATGCCTTCTTGGCGGCTCATCATCCAGAGCCACGCCGTAACAATCAGCATAAACGGAATTCGGATAACGTCCGGAACATAGAAAAGAGGCGTAAAAAAACTGTACATATCCGTCAAAAAACTTCCTATCACTACCGCCAAAAGGGCAATACCTGCCGTTATATAGGTCATGCGGATGAAGGGTTTATTGGGTATTGCAGGCTCATGCTTGCCTCGCTTGAGCATGACCACAATGGTTATGATAACCACCGCCATCAGCACCCCGAACCATGCACCGAAATACGCATCGTCCCAGACGGTCACGGAAGGCAATAAGCGGTTCGTCAATTCCCGCACGGCAGGAATAAGCTGTAAGAGACAATGGACAGTATATACTGTCATACCAACAGCAGAAAGGGTAACTAACTTTTTAAATGTTTCTTGTTTCATAGGATATAAAAGTTTATGGATCATACATTTTATTTTTTTCGATAAGTAAACGGTACAACGACTTTGCCGGTGCGGTCAATCTTTCCTATGAGTGCAATCTCCTCATCATCCGTCATACCAAATCCGTCATCGTCCATATAGTAGCGTCCATCGGGATTGATCTGCCAAGTGACCTCAGCTACTCCTTTGTGAAAACCGCGAATAAGAGTCGGAAATAAACCCTTGTGCCCCTTGGCACGGGCAAGTACCTCGCGGGATATTCCTTTCAAACTATTCCAATTGATGTCATCATCGGTTACCGTTTGCAGAATAAGCATATTATTCATGAATTCATAAGCGCGGTGAGCGGTTTCATCTATCAAAAAACGGGGTTTCCACCACCCGTTGATGGATTCTTTTAAGAGCGTCATTCCTTCATCCAAATCCTGCCTTTCATACGACGAGAGACGATAAGCAGGTTTCGCTAACTCCGCATACAAGTCTTCCGGTGGAAGTTGGTTTTGGGGAGAGGTCGGTACCGGTGTTTGCTCTGCCTCTTCTTGCTCCTTTTGTATGCGGAACAGTTCGCGGGCTTCTTCCTGTCCTCTCTCCGATTCGCGCATCCGTTGCATAATATGCTCCAGATGCAAATATCGTTTGAAAGGCGTTTCTTCATCCGCCAAATAGTTCATCAGCTCTTGCTCCGTTTTGCAATGGAAAAGCGGGCTTTCAACGATATAATAACCGGACACGGCAATCGCGTAGAACTTCTCTGTGATAAAAAAGACGGTTCCATCCGGACTTGGACTATTCGGATGATAGTAGATAGTAGCGATGAGCACATCCATACAATCAGAAGGATCCGGCCAAGGGGTTCTTACTTCGAACTTAGCTTCTCTTCCGGCTTTGCCATCTTGTAGCACAGTATTCCACTCACGTTTGCGTGATTTTATCTCTATAATCATCTGAAAATTGGCGCTATACGCCCATTGAAGCAGATGTACAGGATCATAGGATGCTGTCAGTTTCTTTTTCGCGTCTCGTACAACATCTTCTGTAAGGATATTCTGATTAGTCTGATTCATAAGGATAAACACGTTAAATAGTTACATATACATGGGAGGCACTTGCTCTTCCTCATTGGTTATTGTCCAATGATAATCTGCCGTCAGGTTATCGTAATAGGTGGCAGCTGAAGGAGGTAAGTGTCTTGCTAATTTTTGTCGGACACTGATCCATGTACTGACAGCCTCATCCAAGTCCTCTACAATAACCAACGCCTCATCGCTTTCACACTTATCGCGTAACTTCTGCAAATAATTATTCCAATCTTTCGTTTTCACTACCGGATGTTGGAGAGAATAAGTTTTGTTGGCAGAAATAATCTGTTTCTCTATATCTAATAATTGCCTGCGTTTCTCTACATAAACGGCATACATTCCCTCTAATTCCATCGGTAAAGCGCTGTAATGATCTCCAGCTCGTACGATATTCACGTATGCGTTGTGTCGTGCTTTGTTCAGTTTGTTCCATGCCCGATATTCTTCATACAGAAGGGCTTGTAAGTCGCTGGGCATATTTTCTATAAAATCCTTATAGACTGCAAGTGTTTTGTAGTATTCCACACTGGACATGACGTAGGTACACTGGTTGATATCATATTGGGTACCACAGCATAGATAATCAGCGGCAGATAGCAAACTATCAATAGCTTGTTCTTGCGCTATACCAAGAGGTATCGCATAGTCATCCAGAATGACTTGAGTTGCAACCACCCAACGCAATTCGTCCATAGGGTCTCCCAAGGCGACAAACTGCATTCGCATGAAACGGTTCATAAGACGAAACTTCTTCCAATCAGCCTCCGTGATATAATCCCGATCACTTTCATCTGGATCCAAAGTATGAATAGGCTGCAAAGCCAATAACTCGATAGCAGAAATAGGCGTTGTGAGCACCTGATTCTCTACGAACGCCACTTGTTCCTCTTCCGTCAAACCGTCCGGAATCTCCAACTCTGTATCCATAGAATCGAGCCTCGCCTGTATTACGGGGTTTAAGGAGATCCCTTCTGTCTTCTTGTTTAGCGACGCTGTGCAAGCCGACAGGAAACAGAGGAACGCAATAATTGTTATTAAAAAGGAATGTTTCATACAGTATATATTATACGATTTACAAAATTAAATTTCACTTTTACCCCTATAGAGCCGATAAAGCCTGTTGGTTGATGATGTTTTTGCGTTCTTTGAATACCTGTTGTGGCATAGGTTCGACTCCTTTACGCTCGGTAAAAGCTGCATAGAGGGCATTGAGAACGCGGTTGAGTTTGTCGGTGGTATGCCCATCTTCTTGCCGGTAGCCATGTATCACCGGTGGTTGCAGCCCATTATCAGCACCGTGAAAGAGCCAATAGGCATTCAAGGCGATATCCGTTCGGTGCAAGCCCATAGCACAAGCGATATAGAAATCTCCGGCATCCATGAGTTGGCAAAACTGCTCAAAGAGCTCCACCATATGCTCCATAGCCTCAGCAGAAGTGTCCACAGGATAGTGGAAATATAACATTCCATATTCCTCGCACAATGCCGGCAGACGATCTGTATGGTCAGTCAGTCGTAGGTCGATAATCGTTTTTATGCCCGCCTCCTTGAGTGCCTTCCACGCATAGAGCTGATGCCTTGTTGACATCGTTCGTCCCCGTGCTCCACCATAGACAGGAGCGAGATCAGGGATCTGGGTTTGCTGGATGCGTGCGAAATTCATTGTATAAAAGTTATTGCGTTAGAATAAAAAGATATTGGTCATCATTTTATTTTTTTCGATAAGTAAACGGCACAACGACTTTGCCGGTGCGGTCAATTTTGCCCCAGAGCGAAATTTCCTCATCATCCGTCATACCGAACCCATCTTCATCCATATAGTATCTTCCGTCGGGATTGAGTTGCCATTCCACCTCCGCCCTTCCACCATGATAACCACCTCTTATCAATGTAGGAAAATGACCATCATGCGCCTTGGCTCGTTCGATGTATTCATTCGGTAATCTGCGGATACTATTCCAATCAATATCATTATCCGTCACTGTGACCAGATGCTCGTTAGAATCCATAAACAAATAACCACGTTTAGCACGATGATCCAGCAAAACTCGGGGTTTCCACCATCCCCAAATATCATCCATCACGGCTGCCATTTCCTCCCCTAAATCTTGAATATAATAAAAGGTACTCTTACTCTTTTTATTTGAAAAACATTTATACAAATTTTCCGAAACATTCTGTCCGTTAAGGACATTCCTAATCATAGTATCAGCAGTCATAATCTCCTCAAATTTTGATTTTCACTATCAATGATAAATTATTGAGTTGCCCGACGAAGATACATAGCTGCTTTTTCGTCGGCTTCGCGAGCATAACGCATTTGGGTACGATAGTTATCCCACGCATTTTGTGCATATCGCTGTTGCGTCTTAGCATCATCCATGGTGTTACGAGCATAACGGGTCTGGGTATTAGCGCGGTCTATATCGCCTTTCTTGCTATAATAAGCAGCCTCGCGCTGATAGCCTTCGGCTTTCTTGATATAGTATTCCGCCTCGCGCTCGTAGCCTTTGGCCTTCTGCTCATAGTATGCCGCTTCACGGCGATAGCCATCCGCTTTCTTTTGATAGTATTCAGCTTCAGCGAGATAGTCGGTTGCATTTAGGACTGTGGCGCAGAAAATGCATACGAAGAAAGAGAGAAAGAACCTCATAAGTAATAATAAGATTAACTACAAAGTTGATAACCTTTGACGTGGTTGAATAATTTATATTATACCACCAATTACTTGCACGATCCCAGTTGCTACCATCCTTGTGAATAAGTAAACGTATTATTATTATTCCTAGTTAAAGATGTACCTGATGAATCTGAAATAACCACATCAAAAGATAACACGGTACTTCCAGACCCCATCATACACAAATCGGGATATGCAATAAATAAAGTCATGGTAAACGTTGTCTCTTCGTAAGGAGCAGTATCTGTTTTTGAAACATTTAAATGACCTCCGTATCTATCATTTAGCCTAGTAGTGTTATCTCCGTAATAAAACCAAGCAGTTGCAGTTACCTTTTTATTTTTCATTCCGCTTGTTTCAAACTTTATTTTAATGTTCATTCCCCTACCATATCCATACCCGACATTGTGTTCTTGTGTAATACTTACAATTCGTGCGGAAGGACCTGCTTTCCCTTCTTGCTCTATATCAATTCGAATCTCCTTACCTCCCGCTTTTACTTTCATCCAATCTTTTCTTTCTTCAGAAGTTGTATTTGGAGAACAAACTAATGTAAAAGATGATGAGGTTTTATTTTCGATACTACACCAAGAAGGGACACCCCAAGTTTCATATGAATTCGCATTTGTATTAACATAATAAGTTTCACGTCCTCCTGATTCAGAGAAATACTTCGTTTTGTCAGAAGTGCTTCCATTTATTTTTAAAAACGATTCTACTTCAGGAGTGTATGAGAATGTTGTATAAGACGAACTAGAGCAAATCAATTTATAGGGGGTGACCGACTCGTCCCATATACTGATAGATAATTTTATTGTTCTTGTATATGTTCCCGTTTGATGTAATTCGCTATAAGGGATTTTTAGTTCAAGGGAATCATACCGTGAATTATCAAATCGTGGTTTTATATTTTTAAATGTACACACATTTGAAGCTGACGTATTGTATTTGCCATTACTATCTTTAATCCTGTTACCATCGTTGTCATAAAAATACGCGACTACACTTCCATCCTTATCCTTCAAGTTTTTAATACTAAACGAAACATAAATAATCATTCCTTTCCCATCATCAAGATTTTGATTGTGAGCAATAGAAACACTTTTAATTTGAGCTGTTGGTTGTTGGCTGCTAGGAGCACTTTGATTAATTGTAATTTTTTCTTCCTTATCTCCCGCTTTGATTTTGAAATAATCTGTTCTGCTGGATGAACTTGTGTTTGCATCTACTCGCAATGTGAGAGTGTTACCACTACGTGTGAGATGTCCCCACGATGCAGTATTCACGCTAATCTCCCAATTAGTATTTGAATTAACAGTTATTGTCCGTGTTCCTCCAGACGCGCCAAAAGATAAGGAAGAAGTACTAACACCCAATGTGTATTGTTGTGGCGTTTTCTTTCCTTTAAGAATACTTCTAATCTTTTTGTCGTTATTTTGGATCTCCATTTTGAGAGGAACTGAATATTTGAACACTTCTTGCCCAGGGGTTTCATTTCCGCTATAAACATATAGAGTATATGCCATCGTACATATTCCATTGTAATTACCCTCAAGATAGATGTTCTTAGGAACGAACTTTAATAATAAACTTTGACGAGACATTATGGAAGCCAGATACACTGTCTTTATTCCGACTCCTTCGGTTTCCGTCAACTTGCCAAGCTTTATTTCCACATCTGGATACACATAACCTTTTCCTACGTGCATTCCTTCAATCTTTTTTGCTAATGTAATATTGTCTGGCGTAACAGCATACTCATTAATAAGCCCATAATATTTTTTTACGTACATTATCCCCTCATTTTCTGTCAATGCGAAGGAACTTAAACAATATACAAATACAAATATGCTAACTATTAGCCTTTTCATTGTTTCAATTATTTTAAAAGAAGAACTAATATCTAGAGAAGGACAATGGTGTAGATTCCGCTAAAAGGCCTCCATTTTTATCTTGTATCTGGATTTGAACCGTTAAATCACCTTGGGGCAAAGCATAATAGGGAATATCTAAACAATAATCTTTCCATTCCGAACCATCATAACTGCAACGTTCAGTTCCTTGCACGGTAGCCAAACCATCAGTTGATCTAAACTCTTTATCTATAGCATTAACTTTTTCCCCATTGGCGTGATAAAAGAAGGCACAAACTCTAATATTTTCTCCTTTATGTCCATTAACTTCAAAATGACAATGTATTTGCATATAGTTTACATTTGCCAACATATACCCATTCCACATAGAACGCGTCAAATTATGAGTTAACCAACAATTGTGTATGTGCGCATTTCTATTTGTTTTATTATCCTCTTGTCCTTTTTGTTCTAATCTAACTCTTTCTTCTTTGTCTCCAGCTTTGATTTTGAAATAATCAGCTCTACTTATAGTGCTCGTGTTTTCATCAACACGTAACGTTAACGTGTTATCACTGCGTGTAAGATGCACCCAAGAAGCAGGATTCATACTTATCTCCCAATTGGTGTTTGAATGGACTGTGACTGTTCGTGTTCCTCCTGATGCATCCAGAGACAATTCACTAGGAGTTATTACTAGAGTCCGTTCACTATGTCCTTTATTTTGGGATTTAAACTCATTTAAAGGAATAATATTTACAAATGAACCTTCTTGAAGTGTTGCATTTGCATAATACCAACCTATGGTTGTTTCTTTATCCTTGATAGATAATTTATAAGATACTTTTATTGTACTTCCAACAGATTCTACTATTTTAAAATCACTTATTTGATATGATAAGATTACTCCCTCACTAGCAATATTATCAAGAGAGTTTAGATATTCGCTGATAGACACATACGCATACAAAGATGGATGCTTGTTAACATATACGTCAATATCATCATATATATGTTTTGCTCCGAAAAAATATTGCCCCTTTTGTTCGTGTTTAAACAATGCTTTAATCGACTTAGCCAAAGCAATATTTGCCGGATTCTTCGCATAATCTGAGAGCATACGATATAGTTGAGTGACCTTTTGCTGTGCAGAAACAAACGTGCTATCACTATGTTGTTTATTTTTATCCTTTATATTTTCTTTCTTCACCTCATAAATCAACCAACCTGCGTTTTTTGCTTCACGTGTAAAATTCTTTACGTAAAATTTGTAGCCTTTTACTTGAGTGAAACAATACGTCAGTTCTTGCACATTATCGACTTTCAGCAATTTATAATACACCAAACTATTAAAGACGCTCAATCTATCATTAGCATGCGATTTTACATCGTAAAGAGTAATGTTTGGAGCATTCGTAGTCGTAATCGATTGCAAAGCGATAAAATTTACCTCATTATCTGTCGGTAAGAGACGAAGTTTGTCCGATTTGGTTCTAGGAGTTAATTCTAAAATGGCTCCTTGCGCATCTACTAGACTCCATTTATATATATCATCTTTAACTTGTTCTGTACGCAAAATGAGCGTTAATTTATCCTTCTTTCCCTGAAATGTCACATTACATTCTGCAATGGCATACCATGTCGAATCATAAAAGCTCAATGTTGTATGTTCCTTTTCTATTGTGTTTAAGAATTCTGTCAAGGTCTCTTCATTTGCCAAGTAATAGTTCTTATCGAAAAGAAGAATTCTATTATCACGTTTATATTGAGCACTTTGATCTGGTTGAATTAATAACTCCTTCAGGTTAAAGCGCAAAATAAACTCATCAATCTGCTTGATATTATATTCAAAATTTTCGAACTCATAATCATGGATGACTATCTGAGCTTGCGACATTCCCGCAAAGGCTAAGAATGTTGATAATATTATATAATATAACTTCTTCATAATGACAATATCTATAGTTATTGCTCGTCAGTTGCTGCTATTTGATCTATCGTTATATTTCCTAGCAACACGTCAAAACCTCCATTAACACGTTTCTCTATAATAATTTGTACACTTTTCCGTGTTTTGTCTCTATAAACAATCATATCTCCTTTATATCCAATAAAAACTTGATAGAAAGAGACTGTCGCTGAATATTGATTTTCATTTATTTGTTTTATTCCGCCTTCAGCTAAATAACATTGGGATGTTTTAAATACAATTTTTGAATATTGCAAGCCTTTAAGACGAACCAAGTAGTTTTTTATGAAATATGAATTTGTTTTTCCAGTAGAGAGGGAGGCAACTTCAATACGAGGAGCAGGAAAGATAACATTACCATCGTCATCCTTTGTGTCATTTCCTCTTCCGATAAATAGATCTAAGCATGCCTCTATATGATAATCTTTAATGCTATCTGCTTCTTCCTTTTTTGCTATTTTAGCGAAGTTGTTGGTTAATAGTCTCTCTCACCTCTATTTCAAGATTAGGATTATTCGTTTGTGCGAAAACAAAATTACCGCACATAAGGAGGCTCAATATTGAGCCAAAAATATACTTTTTCATATTTGTTAATTTTGCGATGGTTCAACATAAATTTCATGTATTTTCAGATAGATAACTTTACCTTTATCATCTTTCCTTTGCTCCAAAATAGTAATATTAGCCAAATCACTCTCCGTAGCTGCACTAAGCAAATACTTATGAATATCCGTAGAGCGAATTATTGTTTTTCTATCTTTTCCTACAACTTCTACCAAGGCATTATCGCCATCGAAATATTTAGCTTTGAGCGCACGACTCTTTGCTATTCGTTCGGTATCAGAAAGAGAACGGCTATCAGCAACCTGCATTAAAGCTTGTTGTAAATCCTTAGCTTCAATTGGAGGTTTCGGTTTGTCAATTATTGGTATATTGGTTGTATTTATCTCATAGTATGGAGTTTGTGTATATCTTCTTCCGTCTGCGATTAAGATGACTGTTTGGCTAAACCGATACGTATTATTTTTCACGGTTGCCAACAAATCTTCCCAACTCGAATATGAAGCTTTTCCGTCTTTAATATCTTGAAATACATCATTAAGGTTACGTTCCAATAACATTCCTAATCTTCCACCGCGTGTTAAACACCAGCCATATTCTCCTTTAATGCTTGCTGTTATAATCACGCTTCCTTTCTGCGATAAAAATAAATTTTTTATTACATTTTCACCTTGTCGACGAAGAATATCCGGAGCCATTGCTTCTACAGTTGTAATTGACGGCTTGGTAGAAAGAGTTGGACTGTAACTATTGCAACAATCACCTATCACCAAACAAAACCTAGGATTTTTTTTCATTATTAAATCACGTACGTTTTCTAGGGGATAGAAATCATCCTCATCCCTATAATAAGAACCTCGAGGAACGGCAAAACACATTTGAGGAAAATTTGATGGATCTTTCAACCCTCTTGCTCCATGACCGAGATATATAAACACTACAATATCTCTTTCTTCACACGACAAATTATTCAAAGTTTGCAATAGATTTGTTCTATTGCACTCATACCCTTTGCTATCAACTGGGGTAGCACTATTATATGAGGTTCCTAGAGAAGTCTCAATAGTAGACAAGAAATCTAACGAATAATAATCATGGCTGGCTTTTGCAGCAATTCCGATAGATTCATCTTGCGTATCCGTAAAAAGAATCGTGTGGATCGTTTGCGCAGATAATGACAGACTAAAACTTATGCCTAATAAAAATGACAAATAAAAACACTTTTTCATAATTGCATAATTAATTTGTTGGTTTATAAAATCAAATATTCAGCAATACGCTCATCTTTTAAGTATTTTTGGAAAAATCTCATAACTAAACGTTCATAAGTATACTTAAAATACAACTTATCTTCATTTTCCATGAAAACATACATTTGCCCACCAGAAAAAGAGAAAATAACATCTATAGTAGCGTTGTTTTTCTTAAACTCCAATGCAACATTTGGCGTAAATGGGGATTTTAATCTAATCCCATCCTGAAGATAATAATCTCTATCAGACAAGATATGTAATATCGGGTGAACTTCTGCTTTTGACAACACTCCATAATCGTGTATTATGTAACATCCATGAAAATTGGGAGTTGGGATACTATCTGCTTTTGTGGAATCATTTTTCAGTGAATCGGTAGAAGCTTTTACAGATAAAGAATACAAACGAATAGTGTCAGCTTCAAACAGAATTTGAGCAACAGAATCTCCAAGTAGATGTTTAACAGAATCATCTACTTGAATCTTTAACAAATTTTCCGACTTTACATTCGGAATTGATGTGTTGCGTTTCTTGCAAGAAACACAATTGCAACAGAGTAGTAAAGCACTTGTTGCCATAAGACAAAATAAGAAATGCGTCTTCATTATCCTTAATGTTGTTGATTTTATGCCTACATCCTTAACTTACAATACGGCGACTCGGCTTTTTCCGTGTATATCTGCAATCTCTTAGTCCTAAATTGTATAGGCCGATTTTATTGTAGTTTTCTCCACTACATTCATTGGATGATTCTTGATGTCAATAATCAGATTTTCATTCATTTTACATTTCGTTTTTATTATTGCATTCTCAATTCTTGTAATTTTTTCGGGATAATTAGCAAATATAGATTTATACTCTTGTTGCAGGATTTGCAACCTTTTATTAATCAACTCGGAACGAGAAGCCACTTTTACATAGGAATAACGTATACTTTCATTAAAATAAAGAGAACTTACTTTCAATTCTATATCATTGAAGATTTGAGAACTATTATCAAATAGAATATACGTAATGTGTTTAGAATATGGTTTAAAATATTCACGTAGTGCTTCTGTATTTTTTCCTTTTTTAATATAAAGAAGAATCTTTGGTTTACGACCATTATTTAGAAGGTGATTGTAAACCATTTCAAACTCTTTTTTAGTTCCGTCTCTTATTTCGTCTTCAAAAATAAAAATAGCATAATTGCAAGTCAGAATTATTTTATTATAAACACTTTGTACATTTTTCGCATATAATGTGCCTTTTATGCGCCAATCTTTATAAATAATACGATATCTTCTTTCGTAAATGTTTTGAAGGAGATAGAATTTTGATTCAACTTCCTCTACGACACCTAAGACATCTTCTGAAAAACAGAAAAAGAAAGAAAGCGGAGTAATGAGACCTCTAACTCTGTGTAGTCCTCGTTCTGCAGAAATAATTTTGCTTTTCATCGTTTTTTTGATTTATTGCCTACTCTTCTTTGGATTTTCGGCTTTCTCCATTGGTTTTCTGCATAACTTCAATATGCTTATTAAAATTTTCTTTTTCCCCATTCTACTACACCGACAATTAATCCTCCCGCATACAAAATGATTTGTGCAAAATAAAATCCTGTTTCTATTATTTCAGTGAATGGCATTTTCACGATACAAGCCACAATAATACTCGTTTGAAGTATTAATAAGAAGATGGCAGACACCTTTCCAAACGTTTTGTTTATCAAAGAGACTAACAATGCTAACAACAATGGGACGAATCCATCTATTATACCAAATAACGCTCCTATTAGAGTAGAACATGAATCCATGCCAATAGAAGATAACCAACCCCATATCAGAATAGAGAAAACTGATAAAATGGCAATACCCAAAATATATGATATTACTCTCCAAAAGTCAAAATTTAAATGTTCCATAATTTTATTTATTTTTTGTTACCATTGACGAGGAATATCTTCTATATAATGATTGTAATCCAACATCCACTTTAATGATATATATTTTCCTAGCTTATATTCGTTTGTTGCACGCTGAAGTAGTACATTTTGACCTTTATATCGTATGTAATAATCTCCATTCATTTTCTTGTACACCGGATAACCTGGTATTTCATCAGTGTAAGCATCATCTCGCCTATAGGTATCATTGAGAAAATCTATTTCATAAACAGAAGCATATCCCTTCAACGTTCCAACGTGAAAAATCGAAGAATCAATTAAGTACCTTCTATCTCTTTTCCCATTCGGTCCACAACTACACAAGCCCAATATGAATACAACACACATAATTAATATGCATCCTATCTTGTTTAAAGTTTTCATATCAATATTATTTTAGTGAATATCTTTTACCTCCATTTCAATATCCCCTAACTTTACACACAACGTCCCCATATCATAATCGGTTGATTTTAAGGGTATCTTATATGATTTATTTGTTCCTTGATACTCTATCTTATTATATTGATTGGTAGAATATACTCTACAAGTAACGATGGAATAATTATCTTTTTTCTCAAATATATACACAGTGGCTGATTTAATTTTCGTTACACGAAACAAAGGATAATTTTTAAATCTTTGCAAAACAGTTTTAGTGGGATAAGTACGCACTGGAAGATTACTCTCTATAATACTAGTTTTAGGTGCTTGAATTACAATATTTTCATATTCATCTTTCGTTGCATTTCCTCTGCCGACAATTAGATCCAAACAAGACTCAATATAGAAATCTTTGTTATTATAATCTACCTCTTTAGAACTAATTTTATAAAGATGGTCAAGAAACGCGTTTAATTTCTGTTTTACTTGAATATCTATAGCTTCTTGCATTTCTTGTACAGGAACATCTTGAGCATCAGTTACGCTTCGTAGTTCATTCGCCTTGGTCGTTTGCGATAAAATAGAAATCATCATCACAAATAATAACTTTTTCATGTACTTTACAATTTTTGTTTTTTTTTGCCTACTCTGTTGCGGATTTTCGGCTTCCTCCGATATAATATATAATAGTAGTAATTGTAATTATTCTTTTCCTAAATATTTAAGGTACGTATGCGCGTAAGTATACATATACGAAAAAGCGCAGACTCCGCTATTGCTCATCTACGCACAAGGACCTTCGCACTGTCCCCAAAGTCAAATAAACAACAATGAAACCTACGCCGATATGACGACACGCCAGTCAATGAAACGACTGAGCGAGTACGAATGTCATACCCGTAGGCATCTACTGCTTACTTTGTTTCTGACTTTGGATTTTTGATCAAAAGTGTGCGAAGCTTTTGTGCGTCAAATACAAAGCGTCAATAAACGCCATCAATATGTAAAGAACCCACCACCTTCCGCCGCATAAAAACGGCTTCGGCGTAAATTCGGCTGCAAAATTAGTAATAATTTTTGATATATGCAAATAAAAAGAGATTTTTTTGGAAAAAAAGATATTTGCGGCTAAAAAAATTATTATTCGGATGATAACGGCCGCAATTATGCGACCGAAAACGACAATCTTTCGCTGAGGGAGATGGTTCGGGGAGACAGCCCCGAAAAGGGGACAGTAGGGGGTATTTAAAGGCGAAAGGAAAAAGAAAAAGCACCCGAAAGCGCTTTTTCATTTTCTCCCTTTTTCATGGGGGGCTTACTGGTGTTCCTCGTCATAGGCAGCCTTTTCGAGGCTCCAGAGGAAGGCACGCATGGTCTTTTTGCCGTTCGGGGCGTCCTTCTGAGCTGCGAAAGCGGCTTG